>DBQR01000038.1:15047-23458 GCA_002305335.1 Clostridiales bacterium UBA1389 | reverse complement strand
CATAATTAAGAATTGTTTTTAACCCAATCCGCGATTACGGCGAACACTTTCCAGTTTTCGTTCCAGATTTTTTTATACTGGCTGTCGGGAAGTGGGGTGTCAACGTTCCCGGTTTCTATTGTCAGGGCGGGGATTCCCACCGACATCGCCCAGTCCTTGTAGCCCGCCGCCACCTCGTTTTCGGGACTTACCGGCCGGTATCTGGTGGCGTTTCCCACCGCATTGGCAAGCAAACGGCATTTTTCGATAAGGGACTTGTCGTTTCCGTATTTCCAGTAGATTATCTCCCCGTAGGAATGGTAGGACACCACCGCGTCAAAGTCATATTTCAGGGTGTATTCCATAAGAGCCTCGGTTTCAGGTTCGGAGGCGGGAGCGGGACCTTTGTAAAGCCGGTAGTTGGGCTTTCCGATTGTGTCCTTATATTCCTCCCAGCCCGCCGGAAAGTTGCGGTTTAAATCCACCCCGTTGGCGTTGGATTTCCAGATTCTGAAATATTCCGCTAAATTTTCGGGGTATATCCCCCGGTCAAGGAGGAAATTCGAAACAACCGCCGTTGCCTCCCCCTTCTGGGATACGGTAACCCCGTCGGGGTTTATCATGGGAATTATATGAAAGCAGACGTCTTCGACATAGTCAAACAGGAGTGTCCCCCGGTAGGTTTCCCCCTCGCCGATGGTGTAGTACTCGATAAGGTCAAGGAGCAGGGCGGTGTTCATATATTCCTTGCCGTGCATTGCCGCCCCTATAAGAACATGATGGCCGGAATTAAGGCTACCCAAAATACAGGAGTAAATATTCCTCCCCTCAACGGTAGTCCCTATGGTTTCAACCTGTAAGCCGTACCGGTTTTCAAACTCCGAAAGCACCTCAGCCGTTTCCTCATAGGTAAAGGAGGTTTTTCCTGTCTTTATAACCTTTTCGGTTTCGATGTCATATGTATAGCCGCAGTCGGGACAGATAAAGCGGGACAGGCCCTTGTCGTAATAAGTGTATTTGTCAATAACGACTATACTGCCGTCCGGATGAAAACACTCGGCATTTTCGCTGGTTTCCTCCGATATTTCCTCAGATACCTCATCCGATGTTTCTTCGGAGTAAGCATTTTCGGAATTTATGCTATCTTCCGTTCTTGTTTCATCCGCAACCGAAGAAATACCGTCAACGCTTTTAATGCTATGGTCTTCCGAGGTTGTCTCTCCGGAAGCCGGTTTATCTGATATACAGGATACCGCCAAAGCGGATAAAGCTATCAAGGTTAAGAGTAAAATTAATCTTTTGGTAAATATCATAAATCAGTTCTGAACGTAGTCTTCAAATACCGTATAGTCGGCGACTATATGGATTTCGTCAAGGTAAAACTTTTTACCGATATACGAACCGTTGTCGGAATAATCCCAGAACATATAAATTCCCGCGATTTCGTTGTAGTGATAGGCAACGCCGGAGCCCTCGCTTACCGTACCTGTGCCGCTTCTGTAGGCGAAATCCTTAACCGGGAAGGCGAACCAGCCCTTGAAATTTTTAACCGAGGAATCCTGGACATCCCCGAAACAGCCGTCGCCGCCGTGCTTGTATTCCACCCATTTGTCGGACCCTTCCGCCATATACCAGAAGGAAAGGTCGCTTCTGCCGTCCAATTCATCGGTGGTAAACAGTCCGCCGTTGGGGGAAACAAGACCGAAGTTGGCTTTTCTGAAATCAAGACCGGTAAAGTCCGCCCAAACCCGCAAATAATCTACATCGGGGTAAAGCTTGGTGTTTTTATTTTCACCGGTGGCAAAGATGTACAGCCCCTGATTTACACCGTCTTCAGACCATACCCCGAGGGCGGTTGAGCCGTTATAGCCCTTTCCCCCTTCAAGGGCGGCCTTGGAATTGGCATTCAGTCCGGCGGAGGTCCAGTCCCCCACAAACACATCGCCGTTGATACTGCCCCCGTAGGCAAAGGTGCTTGTTGAAAGCTTAAGGCTTTCAAGGGATTCGAAATCGCAGAAGGTGCCGTGAAAGGTAACGGGATTCTGGGAGGAATATTTTACATCCACCCCTTTAAGGGTGGTAAAATAGGTTTCGATGGGGCTTCCCTTTTTACCGTAGCAGTCAACGGGATAAACGCTTACGGTATAATCGGTATTCTGCTTCAGGCCGGAAGCTCTGAAGGAAAGGGTTTCGGGCATGGGCTCAAAGTAGTATTCCGAAAAGCTTTTGATGTTTTGGTTTCCCTTGTCGCTCTGAAAAACGATTTCGTAGCTGTAAATGCAGTCGTTGTCCTTTGCCTGGGGGAAGGTAATAAGGCAGGTGTTCTGGGTTATTTCCGTAATTTCAGCCGTAGCGTCTTCATCGAAATAGGGTGTATCCGAATTTTCATACCTGTCACCGGGGCGGTAATTCATTTCCCCGGAGGGTATGTCTATGTAATACACAAGATATTCGTCCCCGTCGGTGTTGGAGGGGGTTTTGAAAAAGTCGTTGGCAAGGATGTTATAGGGGAGTATCCGCACCAGATTATTTTCATCCACCTCAACTATGTAATACTGGGCAGCGTTTGCGGCATTGGGGGGAATTGTGCCGTAGGTCATGCCGGAAGTCATTTCAAAATAAGCCAACGTACCGGTGCCCAGGCAGGTGAAATCCCCCTGCCAGATGGAGGTGGGGTTGTTTATGGGTCCGTGGGAATGGCCGGAAAAGTTAATAACCTGGGGATAATTGCCGTACACCGATTTCAGCATATCCGACGAATAGGTGTACCATTCGGAGGAAACATAAACTGTGTCCTTTAAATGGTGGTGCTGGAAGGTGAATATGGGTTTCCCGCTGTCCTTGGAGGCATTTTCCAGGGCTTCTTCAAGAAAGGCTTTTGACGAATCGTAGCTGTTCCCGTCGGAGGGGGATAATCCTATAAAATGAAAGCCCTTTATTTCGATATCCTTGTTAAGTTCCGAATCCATTGCCTCGTTATAGACGGAAATGCCGCCGCCGTAAAATTCATGGTTGCCCATAACCGTTATCAGGGTTGTTTCCGCCTTCATGTTGTTGGCGATAATCTGCTTCAAGGCGTTGTATTGGGGTAAGTTGCCGTTGTCGGTAATGTCCCCCACCATAATAAGCGCATCAAGGGTGTTGTAGTTTTTGTCCGACGAGGCATAATCGTAAGCCGTTTCAAACAGCTTTTTAAGCCTTTCCGCCTCTTTGGTGCCGGCGGTGGTAATATGGGTGTCGGATACCACCGCAAACCTTAAAACCGGAATATATTCCCGAACGATCTGGGAATTTTCCGTCGATGTTTCCGATATTTCCGAAATTTCTTTTGTGTTTTCCATATCCTTTGAACTTTCTTCCTTTGATAAATTATCGTTGTTGCCGGTTGCGCAGGCGGTCAGCATAATCAGTCCGAATAGCAGAATACATAAAAGCTTTTGGGCCATTTTCATCATAAGCTCTTCCCTTCCGTATATTTACTGTCTGAAACCTTTGCCGATAATTTCGCTGGTGTTGGTTATAAAGGTAAAAGCGTCGGGGTCTATCTGTTTTACTTTCTTTCTCAGGGGAAGCGCTTCGCTGCGCTTGCAGGCAACGAACACCAGCTTTTTGCCGGTGTTGGTGAAAGCTCCCTTGGCGTCCGCCACCGTGGCGCCGTGGTTCAAGATTTTCATAATGTAATCGCAGATTTCCTCGCTTTTGGTGGTGACGATGACGAAAAACTTGCACAAGGTAAAGTTTTCAATAAACACATCAATGGCGGTGCTTTTGATTATAAGCCCCATCAGGGAGAACATCCCGGTTTTCATGCCGAACACGAAAAATGAAGAGGTGGCTATAATCCCGTCGCAAACAAACAAAGCCTTGCCGATGTCAAGGTCGGTGTATTTCTTCAAAATCATTGCGGTTATATCGGTGCCTCCGGAGGACGCCCCGCAGTTGAAAATAATTGACGAACCCAGCGCCACCAGCAGTACCGCATAGATAAGTTCCATAAAGGGCTGGTCGGTAAAGGGCTTATTCATGGGGTAAACCTTTTCAAACACCACGATGCTGAAGGAAAACAAAAGGCTGGAATACACCGTCTTGAAGCCGAAGGAGCCGCCAACAAAGGCAAAGCCCAGCACCAGCAAAACCAGGTTGGTTATCAACACGAACATCCCCGATGATATGCCGGGGACAATGTTTCCTAACAGCAGGGAAAGACCCGACACCCCGCCGGTGGTGAAATTGTTGGGAAACTTGAAAAAGTATATCCCCGCCGCCATTATAAGGGTGCCGAAGGTAATAAGCAGATAACTTTTTATTGTTTTAATAACTTTGCTTTTCATAAATATCCCGTATTTTGACTTAACACAGCAAAAGTCCGGCACGCCGGACATTTACCGTTTATGTTTAAAATTTATAGTCGAACCGACTGTTCTGCCGGTGAGCTTCCCGGGTTACGGCAATCTGCTGCCTTACATGCTCAGGACGAACGTCGTGGGGGATTCCCTCGATAAACAACCGGTAAATCTGGTCGTAATAAATCCTGACCGCCTGAATGAAGGGGGCCTGGGGGTCCCCGTCCCAGCTTTCCTCATACCACTTTAAAGTTTCGCCGCAGTAGGCGGGATATTTTTCGGGGGTGGTGTAGAGGGTTCCGGGTATGTTTTCCTGAGCGGGAGCTTCCTCCGGTTTGAAATATCTCCAGTCGATATGGGACATATTGCCCTTTAAGCCCCCGTTGGAGCCGTGGATTTTATAGGTAAACAAAGGATAAGCGTCTGCGGAGGAGATTTCAAGGTCTATAAGGGGTCTGCCGGGGGCGGTGAGGATAAGCTTGCAGTAGTCCTCGGCATTACCGAAAACATTAAGACCCTCCATTTTACAGAAAACATCGGGCATACCGTCATACATATCCAGTAAATTCAACGCCTGGTCAAGGGGATGGGGACCGGTGTTGGCAAGGGCGCCCCCGTTGCGTTCCAGCAGGCACTGCCAGTCCCACCGTCTTGCAAAGCCGTTGAACTGGATATTAATCTGGGCAATCTTCCCTAATACGCCGGAGGCGATTATTTCCTTANNTCGGCGGTTTCCTTAAGTATATCAAACTGTTCCACCGTGGGGACAAAGGGCTTTTCGGTCAGCACGTTAAAGCCGTGTTCAAACAATTCCCTGGTTATGGAGAAATGAAGGTGGCTGGGGGTGGCGTTTACCACCAGGTCGATATCCTTCCGGTTTAAAATTTCCTTATGGGATTCAAAGACCTCGCAGCCGAATTCCTGTTTTGCCCTTTCCCTCCGTTCGGGAATGGGCTCCACGACGGCCACCACTTTAAACCTTTCGGTATCCTTTTTAAGGTGAAGACCGTGAATATCCCTTCCGCTTCTTCCCTGTCCCAGTATTGCAAGCCTCAGCTGTTTCATTAAAGCTACATCCTTTCTGATTGTTTTGATGCTTTGTTGTAATTATAACCGTTATGGATAAAAAAGTAAATAGCAAAAGCTATTTGGCTATAAATTTTTCGGCTTTGTAGTTTGTTATAAACACCTCCGGAAGGCGGGAATCGCTAAGCTCCCCCGGCCCATAGTAAAAGGCATAACCGTTGGGGACAAGATAAAACTTTGAAAAATCCCCCCGGCTTTCAATCAGGTTTTCCACCCCCTTTTTATATTCCGAAAGACCGGAGGTTTTCCTGCGGTTTACCTCGGCGATAAAAAGGGAAATAAGCCTTTCCCTGTCGTTGCGGGTGAAAAAGTCATAGAAATTCAAAAGCCTGCCTTCGCTTTTCGACCATACCTGAGAAAGGCGGGCTACCCTGCTTCGGGTTTTTCCGTCGAATACGGAGGCATCTATAAAGGTGGAAAAAAACAGGCTGTTTTCAAAGGAAACCGTATATTTCATAACTCCTCCCCGGGGATTGAAGTTTTCCCCGGCGGATTCCTTCAAAGCCTTTTTGTACAGCTTTGTTTCGAGATAAGCCAAAAAGCCGTCAAATATGCCGTTGTATAATTTTTCGGCGTTCTGAATGAAAACGTCGTTTCCCGTCACCGCCGGAACCGATAAATTTATAAGCATTACCGGTCTTCCGTCGTTATCCTTATATTCTTTTCTGAGAGTTCTTTCCCTTGTTATGCAGGATTCCATAAAATCACCATAATATTTTATGCTTTGACAAAGCCGGATATTACGAAGGCTGCATGACTCGCTCCCACGGCAAACAGCGCGGCATACATATAAACCTCGTCAAACACCCCTCCGCCGTAATAGACGATACCCCCCGCCAGTCCTCCTAAAGCAGTCGAAACCAATACGGTTTTGGGGGGCTTTCCCGAAACCGAAACGCAGGATATCCCCGAAAGGGCGGACAAAGGGAGGAAATATTCCTTGGCGGTCACGTTCTTTTCCCCCTTGAAAATCATCGAAATGACAACCAGAATTATCCCTAAGGCAAACATTATGTCCCCGCTTCGCTTTACCCCTTCCTTGCCGAACAGCCCTCCGGCAATCAGGCATAATGTTGCGAAGATTGCTCCTTTCAGTCCCAACAGGTCATACATAAACCACACATAAAAGGCAAAAACAATTATCCAGAAATATGACAGCCCTTTATACGACAGCTTTTTCGCCACCGAGGAAACCGAAGCGAAGACCGCAAACAAAACGAAGGAAATAACCGCAAACTTTCCCGTAAAGATGAAAGCAAAAAGGGAGGAAACGAAAACAATATAAAACGAAATCACATTTTTTCCTTCCTTCCCAAGGTTTTTTGGGGAATCGCCACAAGAAAGTCAAGCATTCCGGAAATCTTGCAGGGGGTTATGGGAGCCATATAGGGGACATTGAGGTTTTCCTTGGCACATAGGGCGCAGAGGGTAACCCCCGCGGCAAAGATAAGACCGGGGAGTTCGGCAATCCAGGCGGAGGTTAAAAACACCAGCCTTAAAATTGAAGTGGTGTTCATATATGCGGGAACGATAAAATTCGCCACCGCGGAGATGGAAATAATCAGAATAACACTGGTGGACGCCACCCCCGCCTCGGTGGCGGCGTCGCCTATAATAATCGAACCCACCAGCCCCACCGCATTCCCCACGGGGCGGGGCATACGCACCCCCACCTCCCTTAACATTTCAAACACCAGCAGCATTAAGGTAAGCTCCACGAACAGTGTGAAGGGTATGTCGGCGCGCTGTTCGGTAATGATATTTTTAAGCTGTTCGGGGAGATAGTCGGGACGGTCTTCCGCCAAAATATAGAACAACGCCGGCAGAAACAGGGCGACCAGCAGCGACGCAAGACGGAGCAGTCTTGAAAATGTGGCGTAGTAGGGGGACCTTAAATAGTCCTCGGCGGACTGAAGGGATTCCATAAACACAAAGGGGGCGGTTAAAATGAAGGGGGACCCGTCGCAGATTATAACGACCCGCCCCGCAGCCAGCAGGCTTGCCGCTTTGTCCACCTTTTCGGTGGCGCCGAAGGAGGGAAAAAAGCCGTAGCGTTTGTCTTGAATAAGGGTTTCGATGTTCCCGCTGTCAACGATAACCGACGCCGAAATATTGCCGAGTTTATTCCGGGCGGCGTCGATTAAAGCCTGTTCCGCCCTCCCTTCGATATATGCAAGGGCGATTCTGGTGTTGGTGATGTTCCCTTTTTTGAAGTTTTCGATTTTCAGCGAGGGGGAACGGACTATTTTGCGTAAGAAGCAGATGTTTTTATCGATATCCTCAACAAATCCGGTCTGTGGTCCCCTTACGGTAATGTCGGTGTCGGCTTTGTCGGCTGACCGCCCGAAATAGGCGTCTGCGGGGCAGACGGCATAGTACAGCTTTCCGTTGTCCAAAGCCACAAGAGCGGAACCGGTACACAACAAAAAGCAAATCTCGTCAATGCCGTCGCCCGATTTAACCGAGGTTGTCTGTAATAGGCCGTCGAAATTGCCGTCGAAACCGGAATAATCCCCCTTGAGAAACATGGGTTTTATAATCCTTTCGGCAATATAGTTTTTATCCGCCATCTCCTTTACGCAACACACCAGGCCTTTGGCGTTCTGGAACACAAGACGGCGGGCGATAAAATCCTCGCAGCCGGCAAATTTCGAATTAAGCTGATTTTCAAATTCGTCTATATTTTTAATATCCAATATCATCACCTTGTGTTATTGTTTTACTTCTGTAAATTTTTATTCCGAAATTTTATTGTTTACCTCAATGTCTTGACAGGGTTGTCTTACAAAGTTATAATGTTAATTATGTAAATCGACCGTCTGTCAGTGAAGAAAGGCTAAGGTTATGAAAATTAAGGTTTTTACGCTGTTTTTATCTGTTATTGTCATTATTTTGGCCATTGTGTCCTGTGTCAAGCTCCCCGTCACCGAAACCAGCAAAGACCAGCTTTCGCAGGAGGATAGTACCTCTGCCCACGACACCACCTCCGAACCCGACACCACC
>DBQR01000038.1:0-15011 GCA_002305335.1 Clostridiales bacterium UBA1389 | reverse complement strand
GCTAACCTTACTTCTTCCGAATACGATAAATATTTTGAAAATTCAATGTTTATAGGCAACTCCGTAATGGTGCATTTCTATAACTTCTATTCCAACAAGAAATCCAAGATTTCCGGTTTTTTAGGCGGCTGCAAGTTCTTTTCCTCCTCCAACTATTCGGCACTGGAGGACACAAAGGCGGTCAACGACAGCTCCTGGCACCCCAAATATCAGAATGTGAAAATGAAATGCGGGGACGCGGTGGCTCAGGCAGGGGTAACACGGGTTTTTCTGTCGGTGATGGCGTTGAACGAAATCGCCCTCCACAACGCCAAAACCTGCGTTGACGACAACTTCCAAACCACGGTTGACCTTATAAATTCCATAAAACAGAAAAGTCCGGATGTGGAAATCGTGGTTTTAAGCAATACTTATATGGTTTTTAATTATAACTCCTATGCAAGGCTCAATAACGGGAACATTTCCGCTCTAAACAACAAGGTGCTGGAATACTGCAACCAGAACGGCATAGATTTTATAGACCTTTCCACCTTCCTTATGGACGGGAACGTGCTTGCCGACAAGTACTGCCGGGACTATGAAAAAGACGACAGCAACCAGGGCTGCCACCTGACCAACGAAGCCTACGCCCTCTGGATCGCCACTTTAAGAAATTACGCCTGCTTAAAGCAGAACGATGCCTGGACAAATCCCGCTTCAATGCCCGTCTATACTAAAAACCCCTGATTTGCCATCGAAAGGATAATTTGAAAATAACTGCATACATTAGTGAATGTATTGACACGGCAGGTCGGGAAAGCTATAATATTATGTAAATCAACCGCCTGTCAGCGAGGAAAGACTGAAGTTATGAAGATTAAGGTTTTTGCAATAATTTTATCAATAATCGTCATTGTTTTGGCCATTGTATCCTGTATTAAGCTCCCTATGGAAAACACAAGCGAAGACCCCCTTTCAAAACCCGACGACACCTCTACAAGCGACAACCTGTCCGAACCAGACACCGTAAGCGATACTTCTGCAGAGGATTCTTCAACGGCCGACACCAGTATTCCGGACGAAAGTTCGGAGGAAACCGTATCCGAGGAATCATCGCAGGTTGTAATCGAGCTTCCCTATCCTGTTCTTGACGGGGTAACCTACGCCAATCTTGCCGCTTCCGAATACGATAAGTTCTTTGAAAACTCAATGTTTGTGGGCAACTCCGTAATGGTGCATTTCTATAACTTCTATTCCAGCAAGAAATCCAAGATTTCCGGATTTTTGGGCGGCAGCAAATTCTTTGCTGTAGGCAACTATTCCGCACTGGAGGACGCAAAGCCGGTTAGCGAAAACTCCTGGCACCCCAAATATCAGAACGAAAAAATGAAGTGCGCGGATGCGGTTTCCCAGTCAGGGGTAAAACGGGTTTTCCTGTCGTTGATGGCGTTAAACGAGATAGCCATTCACGACCAGGAAACCTGCGTTGACGACAACCTTCAAACCACAATAAACCTGATAAATTCCATTAAGCAGAAAAATCCGGACGCGGAGGTTGTAATTTTAAGCAACACCTATATGGTTTACAACTTTAACAGCTATCCGAAACTTAACAACGGTAATATATCCGCCCTTAACAATAAGATGCTGGAATATTGCAACCAGAACGGCATTGATTTTATAGACCTTTCCACCTTTCTTATGGACGGGAACGTGCTTGCCGACAAGTACTGTAAGGACGCTGCAAGGGAGGGGGACAACAAGGGCTGCCACCTTACCAACGAAGCCTATGCCCTCTGGACCGCCACTTTAAGGAATTATGCCTGCTTAAAGATAAACAACGCCTGGACAAATCCCGCTTCAATGCCCACATACACCAAAAATCCCTGATTAGTTTTTTGAAAGGATAAAATATATGAAAAAAGCAATTGCATTAATTCTAATTGCCGTCTGCCTGTTAGCCGTATCCTGCAAAGCCAAGGAATTAAACGGCACCATTGACCAGCTTTTCGAAAAGATTTCAAAAGTCAACGCCGAAGGGGAACTTTTTGCCTATGATTCGGACAGGTTGTATGATGAACTGCTTATAAGCAACGACCTTTACTCGGAAGGTTACTTTATGATACCCGTCGAAAGCAACGGGGTTGAGACCATAGCCTTTTTCAAGGCCACAAACAAGGAAAACGCCAAAAAGCTGCTTGATGCCTTCAGCACCTATATAAAGGACAAACAGACCTATGAGGAACAGTATAACGCCGACAACTACGAAGTCGCCAAAAAAGCAGTGGCAAAATCCGAGGGACTGTATGTTTATCTTGTAATGTCCCCCAATAAAACCGCTGTTTTTGACGTAATAAACGATAATCTTAAGTAAGGTCAAAACTAACCAAGGAAGGTCAAAGATATGAGCCACAGACACCGGAGCAGAAAAGCGATTTTTTATTTTCTGCTCTGCCTACCTTTAGCGTTTATAGCATATTTGGGTATAACCTATTATACCGGCAGCATAAACGCCAAAGAAGTGACGGCTGTTGAAATAACCCTGCCCGGAGGAAATCCGGTTGAATATACCGATAAAGAAACCATTGACTTTTTCGTGGGGCTTATTAACAACGCCACCGAACTTTCGGTGCCCCTGAGGGAAGCCGACGAGTCCACAAGCGTTACCCTTAAATGCATTGAAAGTTCAGCCGAAAGGATATACAAGATTTATCCCGAACTTTCCCAGACCGGCTGTATGTTTTTGTCCCCCGGCGGGAAGTATTACCTTATAAAAGCCGAGGATGCGGTTAATCTCCTTTCCCGTAATGACATGGAATATCTTTATTCCGGAGTGTTTATGCCTTCAATGTATGTGGTGACGGGACAGCTGGAAAGGGAGGTTGCCCCCGGCTCCTATGAATGGCATTTCAAAAAGCTAAACGGTGAATACGCGGAATACACCGGAAAGACCACGGAAGAAGAAAGCCAGGTATATTCCATTTATTCAAACCGGGACAACTCTATCCGCTTTACCCGCCAGCCCGACGACATAAACGTTGTCATTACCGATACCGAGGGAAATTTAATCGGGGAAACCTACTTCAATTCCCTGATTTTCGGAAGAGACACCAGGCTTAAGGTTACGGTGGAGGCAAGCTGGAACAGAAAAAGTGACAGCAAATGCGACGGAACAGCCACATATACTTTCGACGTTATTTACGACATCCCCGCAGAGGTGAGTTTTTCGTCTAATCAGGCGGAAATCGGCGGTTATATAACGGTTAACGTAAAATACCTCAACGAAGGCGAAGAGGTGGTTCTGACCTCCCCCCTTAATACAGGCAGCCTTCACTTTACCGAAAACGGCGGTGTTAAAAGCGCCGTCTTGGGCATTGCCGACGACAATACCCCCGGCGATTATGAAATCGTCTATACCATAGGGGACAACAGCGGCAAAGCAAGCCTTACGGTTACCGGTGCTCCCAGGGAGGAAAGAAGCGAGATCTACCGGCTTAACATCACCCAAGCCGACTTCGAGGAAAAGTTAGGGGAAAACGCCGTAAATGAATTCAATGAGATTATCGGGACCGTCTTTAACTCTTTGGGGGAACAAACCTATTCCAAAATAGAAGATTTCTCCCTGCCTTCTCAGAATCCGGTTGTCGGTTTGGGTTACGGCATTAAGGTCATCGTAAACATCGAAAACACCACCGACACCCATGTGTTTTACACCATAGGCAATTCCTATGACGTTATCGAAAACTCAAAGGTTACGGCGGCGGGCGACGGCAGGGTGGTCTATGCGGGATACACCGAAATGTTGGGGAATCTGCTGGTGATTGACCACGGTCTTGGAGTGACAAGCTGGTATTACGGAATCTCCTCATTGGAAAGAAGCGTGGGAACGCTGGTGGAAAAGGGTTCGGTTTTGGGCTTTGCCGGAACAAACGACTATACGGACACCTCCTCACTGGGGTTTTGCATATCCGCGGGAAACACCTTTATAAATGTTCCGGTCGATTAATTCAATATTTCATATAATAAAAACAACATGCCGTGTCACAAAACAGACACGGCATTTTTCATGAAAGGAGAAAGCCATGAAAATCAAAAACATACCCCTCTTCATTCTGAGGGCAGTAACGGTAATCTCAACAATCGTATATGTGTTATACATACTTGTTGCCAAAGGGGATTTAAGCTTTATTTCAAAGCTTAAACTCGCCACCGAGATTTATTCCGCCTGCCTGCTGGAAGGGCTGTTCTTTTTCGTTTTAACCGATATAACCGGCGTATTTTCGGAAAAGCACAGGGCATAAGCAAAGGCAGGGTTAACACCCTGCCGTTTGTTTTTAGTTCACTCTATATTTCAACAAGAAGCTGTTTTAACTGTTTATAAAATTCCGGTACGGAATTTTTTACAGTATCATAAACGATGGAAATATCTACAATGCCATAATTATGTACAATTGTGTTTCGCATTCCCTTTATTGCCCGCCAGGGTATATCCGGGTGGGAATCCTTGAATTCTTTGATAAGTTTTTCATTATTTTCGGCAATTTGAATTAAGCGAAACATGATTGAATCAGCCAGCAATTCGTTTTGTTGGATTTCCTGTATGGATTTATCATCGGCAACCCGCATTAAGTAGTCTAAATCATAAATGATTTTATCAAGATAATAACGGTCGTTTTAATATTATCCATATATTTTTATCCCGTCCCTAAATATTTCTTTAACAAGGGATATATTATTTTCCAGCTGGGTAACAAGTACCAAATCTACTTTCTTTTTGATTTCCTCCCTCAGGTGTTCTACAAGGTCATAATATTTAACGCCGACCGAAGGCATTGACACAAGCAAATCAATATCGCTTGAAGGGTTGGCTTTACCCTTTGCATAGGACCCGAAAAGATAGCAGTACTCCACGTCGTATTCATTAAAAACACTTTCGCAAATGCTTTTTATTTGGGATATTGACAAAACCCCGTGGTTTTCGTCTATCAAACCGTATCTGTTAAGGGCGTCCGCCACAAAAGCATACTTTAAAGACGAAGGATTAAGCCCGCCTTTTTCATAATTTATATAGGTTCTTCTTGTAATGCCGAGCAGCTTCGCCGCCTGTTCCTGAGTTAATTGCTTTTCCAACCGGAGTTGTTTTAGTGTCATATCAATCACCCCGGATAGATATTAGCATATTTCACATATAAAGTCAATAGTAATGTGTAATTATTTTACATTTATTTATATATAAATGTGTAATTATTTCACATNNGTTATATCTGTAAGTGTGAAATATTACAGCTTTACTTCCCTGCAGGACTGTTCAAGCAGCTTGAACAGCTTTTGGGTGTGAAAACCGTCGTTTACGCAGTGATGAAGTTCGGCAGTTACGGGGAGGATGGTTTTCCCTTCTTTTTCGTAAAACTTCCCCACGATAATAAAGGGTATAAAAGCTGTGTCGGGTTTGTTGTACGCCGAAAATTCGGCGGGTTTCGACATTGCCAGGGCGGTATGGATAATATCCGTCATTACCGACACATGAACGCAGTCCATCCGGGGTTTATCGTAATTGTAAAGCTTTCCGCAGCCTTCGGCGTCGGCTTTGTCCTTTTGAAACCGGTTGTAAAAGGATTTAAAATCCTCGTCAAAAGGGGTTATCGCATGGGTAAAGAGATTGCTACCGTCGTTGCGGAGCATATTGAAATGAACATCAAGCTTGTCATAATAACCCGGCTTTCCGTTAATGCGGGCAAAGCGGAAATCCCTGTCCGAATTAACCGTCTTGCCTATCGCCCAGCAGATTGATGGATAAAACTTATACCCCGCCGCCTTTGTGTTCTGCCTGAAGGAGGTAATATCGATTTCGGTTGTTACGCTGAAGGTATAGCCCAAAAATTTGTCGTAGATTTCTTTTCTGTTCCAGTTTTCATAGTCAATAAAATTAAACATTTTTCCACCCCTTTTGGCTTAATTATACACTTTACCTGATGAATGTCAACACAATCCTTGACACATAACGGTCTGGCGTCTATAATGAATCGGAACGGAGGTATTTATATGTACAGAAGTCCGAAATATTCCTTTTTCGATATGAAGGAAATAAAGCCTTCCGGCTGGCTCAGGGATGTGCTGTTAAACCAGGCCAGAGGGCTTTCGGGTAATTTAGATAAAATCTGGCCGGACGTAAAGGACAGCAAATGGATAGGCGGAAGCCGGGAAGGCTGGGAACGGGTACCCTACTGGCTGGACGGCTTTATTCCCCTTGCCCACCTCCTTGACGACGAAGATATGATAAGCCGTTCAGACAAATATATTGACGCAATTGTTTCCTCCCAGCGAAGCGACGGGTGGATATGTCCCTGCAGCGACGGGGAAAGGGAAAATTACGATGTCTGGGCGGCGTTTCTTATATGCAAGGTGCTTGCCCTGTACGGCGGTAAAAAGGGTTTTGAGGCTGCCAGAAACGCTTTGAAAAATCTGAGCATTCATATTAAATCCCATCCCCTTAAGGGCTGGGGAAAGTTCAGATGGTTTGAATGCCTTATTCCCATATACCTACTTTACGAAGCAACCCGTGAGGAATGGCTTATCGAACTGGCTTCGGAACTTCAGAAGCAGGGGGAAAGCTATGATTTTCTGCTAAACAACCCCGCTTTTAAGGTTCCCCATGAAAAATGGAACTTTGAAGGGCATATCGTAAACCTTGCCATGATGTTAAAGTCCCGCGCCCTTGCCTCTCAGATAACCGGCGGCGACGACTATAGCTTTGCCGAATCAGCCTACGGTTTTCTTATGGAATACCATTCATCCATACCCACTCATTTCAACGGTGACGAGGTGCTGGCGGGTAACTCCCCCACACGGGGCGCCGAACTCTGCAGTGTTGTGGAGGCAATGTATTCCTATGAAATCCTATTCGGTATAACCGGTGATACGGTATGGCTTGACCGGCTTGAGGACACCGCCTTCAATTCCCTCCCCGCCTTCTTTACCAACGATATGTGGGCGCACCAGTATGACCAGATGGCAAATCAGATAGCCTGCGTTGCCTTTAAAACGGGTTCCCCCTTTACCACCAACTCCCCGGACGCCCATATTTTCGGTCTTGAACCCAATTACGGCTGCTGCACCGCCAATATGGGGCAGGGCTGGCCTAAACTTGCCCTTTCATCCTTTATGAAGTATGACAAGGGGATACTGTCGGCGGTTCCCGTCCCCGCTACACTTGACACCGAATTTGACGGTGTAAAGGTGAATATAAGCCTTGAAACCGGCTATCCCTTCAGAAAAAGCCTTAAATATGCGGTAAAAGCCGAAAAACCGGTTGTCTTTGAGCTGGGTATTCGGATTCCCGAATGCGTGGAATACGCCCTTATAGACGGGCACCTTGCCGTCCCCGGAGGGATTTACACCCTTCACCGTTTATGGGAGGGGGAAACGGTTATCGAAGTAAGCTTTGACTTTGACTTTGAGCTTACGGGAGCACCCGATGATATGTTTACCTTACGTTACGGTCCCTTATTTTATTCTCTGCCGATTGAATATGATGCCGTTATGCAGGAGTATGAAAAAAACGGGGTTGAACGGAAATTCCCCTACTGCGACTACGAATTATACCCTAAATCCGACTGGAGTTTCGCCTTTGCCGGTGATGAATTCGAAGCGGAGGACAGGGAGTTTTCCGGTTATCCCTTTTCGGACAAAAATCCTCCCGTAATCGTTAAGGCGAAAATGAAGAAAATCGACTGGGGGTATGATGAAAACTTCGAATACCTTTGCTCAAGAGCACCTCAAGACAGAACCCCTGTCGGTGAAACAGCGGAAAAGACCCTTTTCCCCTACGGCTGCACTAAGTTAAGGATAACGGTTATACCCATGGTTTGACTTTTTAAATTTTCGCCATGACGAATATTTTCCTTGACAAGTAACCCTGCGGGTGTTATAATATAAAAAATCTTTAAGGGCAGTACGGGATACTGACAAGATAAAAGTTAAAAGCGTTGAAATGCCTAACGCAGGATTCTTGTCGTCCCGCATAATATGCGGGGCTTTATTTTGCCCGGAAGGGATAAGCATGGATTTATTAAAAAATTCCTTTGAAAGAGAAGAACTTACTTCTGCTTTCAGCCGGAATAAATACGTTATTTTCCCCGGTTTCGCGGATGTGCACGTTCATCTGCGTGAGCCGGGTTTTTCTTATAAGGAAACCGTATATACCGGCACTTCGGCGGCGGCAAGGGGGGGATTTACTTCTGTCTGCGCCATGCCGAACCTTAATCCCGTGCCCGATTGTTATGATAATTTTAAATATGAAACGGATATTATCCAAAGGGACGCGGTTATCGGAGTTTACCCCTACGGCTCGATAACAAAGGGACAAAAGGGGACGGAGCTTTCGGATATGGATAGCTTATCCGGCCATGTCTGCGGCTTCACCGACGACGGGTACGGTGTGGAAGACGGGGAATTAATGCTAAACGCCATGAAAAAAGCAAAATCCCTTGGGAAGCTGATAGCCAACCACTGCGAATATAAAAGCCTTGCGGGGGCCGGTTATATACATAACGGAGAATATGCAAAAAGCAGGAATATAAAGGGAATGGCCGGCGAAAGCGAATGGTGGATGCTGGAACGGGATCTTAACCTTGCGGCCAAAACAGGCTGCGCCTATCATGCCTGCCATATTTCGACAAAAGAGTCGGTAAGCTTAATAAGGCAAGCCAAAGCCGCCGGGCTTGATATATCCTGCGAAGTCACCCCCCACCACCTGCTTTTAGATGATACCGTGCTTAAGGACGAGGGCAGATATAAAATGAACCCTCCCCTACGGAGCAAATCCGACCGGGAGGCGCTGCTGAAAGGGCTTGCCGACGGCACCATAGATATGATTGCCACCGACCATGCTCCCCACGGGGAAAGCGAAAAGGACATGGGGTTTGAGAAGTCCGCCTTCGGGGTAACCGGGCTTGAAATCGCTTTTCCGGTTTTATACACCCGTCTGGTTAAAGCAAACATAATCAGCCTGGATAAACTTATCGACCTGATGTGTCACTCCCCGCGGAAAAGATTCGGACTACACCGGAATGATAATGATTTTACGGTGTTTGACTTAAATGCCGGATATGTTATAAATCCTAATGAATTTGCTTCCATGGGGAAATCCACCCCCTTCGCGGGTGATACGGTTTACGGAAAATGCATGGCAACATATTATAACGGCAGATTTGTCTGGCTTTCGCCGGAACTAAAGGACGGATTACAGCCATGAATGAACGCAGCTTCACCGTAATTTCAAACAAACGGATAGCCAAAAATACGTTTGAAATAAATTTATCCGGGGATACGACCGGCATGGAAGCCCCCGGACGGTTTGTGAATATAAAGCTTGAGGGGTTTTATCTCCGCCGTCCCATTTCGGTCTGTAATGTGGAAAAAGAAAGGCTTATTCTTATATATAAAGTGGTTGGCGGGGGCACCGAATATATGTCAACCCTTAAAGAGGGTACTAAATCAAACCTTTTAACCGATCTGGGAAACGGTTTCGACACGCAAAAAAGCGGGAAATCTCCTCTGCTTATCGGCGGAGGCTGCGGGGTTCCTCCCCTTTACCTTTTGGCGAAAACCCTTGTTTCGCAAGGCAAAGAAGTCACCGTTATTATGGGATTTAACACAAGAGACGAAGTGTTTTGGGAGGAAAACTTTAAAGCCCTGAATGTCAGAACAATTATAACCACCCTTGACGGCACCTACGGTATAATGGGATATGCCGCCGATGCCATGACCGACTGCCGTTACACTTACACATTTGCCTGCGGACCCCAGGCTATGCTAAGGGCGGTTTATAACACATCGGTTACCTCCGGTCAGTACAGCTTTGAGGAAAGAATGGGCTGCGGCTTCGGCGCCTGCATGGGGTGCAGCTGCAAGACCTTATACGGCACAAAGCGGATTTGTAAAGAGGGGCCCGTCCTGGAAAAGGAGGAAATTATATGGCAGAATTAAAGGTAAACCTTTGCGGGATAACCCTTGACAACCCCATAATTCCCGCCAGCGGCACCTTCGGCTACGGCCATGAATTTGCCGGGATTTACGACATAAATATACTCGGCACCTTCTCCTTCAAGGGAACCACACGGGAACCCCGTTTCGGGAACAATACCCCGCGGATTGCCGAATGCCCTTCGGGACTGTTAAATTCGGTGGGGCTTCAGAACCCCGGAATACATTCGGTTATAAATGAGGAGCTGCTTAAGTTAAACCACGTCTTTCATAAAAAGGTTATGGCGAATGTCTGCGGCTTTTCCGTTGAGGAATATATTTACAACGCCACCCTCCTTGACCAAGTGGAGCAGGTGGGCTGGATTGAGCTTAACATAAGCTGTCCCAATATCCATAACGGGGGGCTTGCCTTCGGCGGCACCGTCAGGTCCGCCTACGAGGTGGTGTATGCGGTAAGAAAAGAGGTTAAAAAGCCCATAATTCCCAAGCTTTCCCCAAATGTTTCGACTATTGCCGAAATTGCCTCTGCCTGCGAAGCGGCGGGGGCGGACGGGGTAAGCCTTATAAATACCCTGCTGGGGTTAAGGATTGACCTTAAAAGCAAAAAGCCCGTCCTTGCCAACATAACCGGCGGATTATCCGGTCCGGCAATACTGCCGGTGGCGTTAAGGATGATTTATGAAGTATATAAAGCGGTAAAAATACCCATAATCGGAATGGGGGGGATATCCTCCGCCGGGGACGTGATCGAAGCCATGTTAGCGGGAGCCACGGCGGTGGAGGTGGGTTCGGCAAATCTGATAAACCCCTATGCCTGCCGGGATATTATAGACGCTTTACCTGAAACAATGGATAAATACAATATAAAAAGCCTTTCGGAAGTTACAGGTGGAAGCCATGGATAATAACAAAGTAATAATAGCCCTGGATTTTTCAAATGTAAGAGATACAATGGATTTTCTTAACCTTTTCGGGGAAATAAGACCCTTCGTAAAAATCGGAATGGAGCTGTTTTACGCCGAGGGAGCAGGCATAGTAAAAGTTCTAAAGGCAAGAGGACATAAAATTTTCCTTGACCTTAAGCTCCACGATATACCCAACACGGTTAAAAAGACAATGAGGGTGCTTTCGGCCTACGGAGTGGATATGGTAAACCTCCATGCCACCGGCACAAAAGCCATGATGACCTCCGCCCTTGAGGGGGCAACCCGCCCCGACGGCAGCCGTCCGGCGATTTTAGCGGTAACCCAGCTTACCTCCACAAACGAGGAGGTTATGCAAAGGGAACTTCTGATATCCGCAACAATGGAGGAAACGGTTATAAAGTACGCAGGCAACGCAAAGGAGGCCGGCCTTGACGGGGTGGTTTGCTCCCCCTGGGAAGCAAACAAGGTACATAACGCCTGCGGAAACAACTTTCTTACGGTTACGCCGGGGATAAGGTTTGCCGATTCAGGCGTTGACGACCAGTCAAGGATTGCTCCTCCCGACAAAGCCAAACAAATGGGGTGCGACTATATTGTGGTGGGGCGTCCCATAACCCAAGCCCAGGACCCAGTCAACGCATACTTACGCTGTATAAACGAATTCAAATAAATGAGGTGGACTGTTATGGATACCAAAAAGCAAATTTCAAAGGACCTGCTGGAAATTAAGGCGGTATTTTTCAGACCCGGTGAGGTTTTTGTCTGGGCAAGCGGTATAAAAAGCCCGATATACTGCGACAACCGGCTTATACTATCCGACGTGAAGGTTAGAAACGATGTTGAAAACGCCTTAGCTCAGCTTATCAAAGACACCTATCCCGGGGCGGAAATTCTTATGGGAACCGCCACCGCCGGAATCCCCCATGCCGCCATTGCCGCCAGCATACTCAACCTCCCCATGGGGTATGTCCGCACCGGCGCAAAGGACCACGGACGGAAAAACAAAATCGAAGGCAGGCTGCTGCCCGGCCAGAAAGCCGTGGTGGTGGAGGATTTGATTTCCACCGGCGGAAGCGTTATCGATGTGGTGGAGGTACTCCGGGAAGCGGGAGCTGAGGTTTTGGGGGTTGTTTCCATCTTCACCTACAATATGGCAAAGGGGAAGGAACGTCTTGAAAAAGCCGGTATAAAACATGTTTCCCTCACCGACTTTGACGCCATGGTGGAACTGGCGGCAGAATGCGGGTATATCGAATCTACGGATGTGCCGAAATTAATGGCCTTCAGGGAAAATCCCTCCGACGAAAGCTGGATCTGGAAATAATTAAAATGACAGGGGGAAGGTAAATGAAAAGTCTTATTGACATAAAAGACCTTACGGTTTTCGAGATTGACGGCCTTATCGAAAGGGCTCTTGATATAATCTCTAACCCCGACAGGTACAGAACAAAATGCCAGAACAAAAAAATCGCCACCTTGTTTTACGAGCCTTCCACCCGCACCCGGCTTAGCTTTGAGGCGGCTATGATCGAGCTGGGGGGGAGCGTGCTGGGCTTTTCATCGGCGGACGCCAGTTCGGCGGCGAAGGGGGAAAGCGTTGCCGACACCATTAAAACCGTCGCCTGCTTTGCCGACATAATCGCCATACGCCACCCCAAGGAGGGGGCTGCCCAGGTGGCCGCCGTAAGCTCCCCCGTTCCGGTAATAAACGCCGGGGACGGAGGTCACAACCACCCCACCCAGACCTTGGCCGACCTGCTTACGATAAAACGGGAAAAAGGGGGTTTTGAAAATCTTACGGTGGGAATATGCGGTGACTTGAAGTTCGGGAGAACGGTTCATTCCCTGATTACTGCCCTTTCACGGTATAAGGGGATAAGATTTGTGCTTATTTCTCCGGAGGAACTGTGCATTCCCGAATATGTAAAGGAAGAAACTCTGATTGCCGGCAGCATCCCCTTCGAGGAGGTAAGAAATCTTGAGGAGGCAATCCCCCGCCTTGACATCCTTTATATGACAAGGGTGCAGAAGGAAAGGTTTTTCAACGAAGCCGACTACCTCCGCCTGAAAGATACATACATTCTGACCCCCGACAAGCTGGTTATGGCAAAGGAAGACCTTTGCATAATGCACCCACTGCCGAGGGTGAACGAAATTTCGGTTGCCATCGACGGCGATAAAAGAGCCTGCTATTTCAAACAGGTGTTAAACGGCAAATTCATACGAATGGCCTTGATTCTGAAATTACTGGAGGAATAATTATGGTAATAGGGCAGATAACCGACGGGATAGTGCTTGACCATATAACCGCGGGAAGGGGTATGGAAATTTATCAGACCTTGGGACTGGGAAGTTTAGGGTGTACCGTCGCTATGATAAACAATGCGGAATCCACCAAAATGGGGCGGAAGGATATAATCAAAATCGGCAAAATAATCGATCTGGATTTTACGGTGTTAGGCTACATAGACCCCGGAATAACCGTAAATGTAATACGGAACGGAAAGCTTTTCAAAAGGGACCACCTCACCCTGCCTGAAAGATTAGTGAACATTTTAAAATGCAAAAACCCCCGGTGCATAACCTCGGTGGAGCGGGAAATCGACCAGATTTTCCGACTGACCGACACAAAAAACCATACTTACCGGTGCGTTTACTGCGATTCCAAGGCAAACTGAAACAAACCCTTTCCCGAAAAAAAGGGAGAGGGTTGTATTTATGATTGACTTTTTTTCTGTTATCGGTATAATAAAATCGTTGTAAAAATTGCCTGTTAAAATCAGAAATCGGGAGGAATTGTAATGTTCAACGGATTAGGTTTCGGACTTCATGAATTAGCCCTGCTTTCCGACGCAAAGACCAGGTCCATTTCCGCCGAAAACAAAACCGGCGAAAAGGGTAAAGGGGGTATGGCCACCGAAGGTACCGGTGCCCACTGCGCAAGGGATTTAGGGAGGGGCTGGAAGGTTTCCCCCTCAATAATAATCAAAGCCGGCGAAACGGCGGTTCTGGCGGATGTGGAAGGTCAGGGGGTTATAAAGCATATCTGGATGACCGATTCGGCAGGGACCGTACGTCCCCTTATACTTCGCATGTACTGGGACAACAGCGAAAACCCCTCGGTGGAGGTACCCGCCGCCGACTTCTTCTGCAATGCGTTAAACACCGAATACAAGCAGGTTTCCACCCTTGCCGTATGCATAAATCCCAGAAAAGGGCTGAATTCCTATTTTGAAATGCCCTTTAATAAACACTTTAAAATAACCCTTGAGAATATCACCCAAACGGATTTAATGGTTTATTATCAGATAGATTATCTTTTGACCAAGCTCCCCGAAAACATGGGGTATTTCCATTCCCAGTTCAGGCGGGTAAATCCCCTTCCCTACAAGGGTGTCCATACCATCCTTGATAATATTAAGGGCAAAGGGCAGTATGTGGGGACCTATTTGTTCTGGGGGTCCAACAATTCCGGCTGGTGGGGGGAAGGAGAAATCAAGTTCTACCTTGACGGCGACGGGGAATTTCCCACCATCTGCGGCACCGGCACGGAGGACTATTTCTGCGGAGCGTATAATTTCGACGTAAACGGGAGATACACCGATTTTACCACTCCTTATGCGGGGTTCCACAAGATGACGGTGGACGATGTCTACAAGTCCCAGGCAAGGTTTTCGATGTACCGTTTCCATATAACCGACCCGGTGTATTTCGAAAAGGATTTTAAGGTAACCATTCAGGCTTTAGGCTGGCGTTCGGGGGGAAGATATCTTCCTTTGCAGGACGATATTTCCTCGGTGGCATACTGGTATCAGGATAATCTTGATACGGTTTTCCCGCCACTGCCGGACAAAGACGGACTTGAGATTGTATAGATAAATATAAAACGCGGGGTTTTCCCGCGTTTATTCCGCCGGTATTTACCGGAGTATTTCATCCACAGCGTAAGCTGTGGATTTTTTTATTCTGCTTTTCCGCATTTGCGGCACTACCCCTCATCCGTCAGCCTTCGGCTGACACCTTCCCCGGAAGTCGGAAGGCTTTTTTATATCCGCCCCTATGATGTAAATGACAATTTTACTCGATAAAAACAGCCGAATACCAGTTCTGCTCTTCGTTTTT
>DBQR01000036.1 GCA_002305335.1 Clostridiales bacterium UBA1389 | reverse complement strand
TTATATGTAGTTTGTTGCTAAGAAGTAAGCAGGGATAATGAAAAGCCTTCCCCCTCAAGGGGAAGGCTTCAGACTGTTTTTCATTCCCTACACTCTTGTCGCTCTGAATACCCTTGCCGAACGGGCTTCCACCCTGGGGCAGAAACCGCTTTTGAATACCCCCAAATCCCGGTGGGCGGTAATGTCCCTTATTTTAACCTCGTCCGTAATCTCCCAGCCGCAGAAATCCCAGGTCAAAGGCATATTTTTGGGGGAGTCAAACTGGTTTAACAGGCAAAAAGCGATGTCTCCGCCGTACAGGGGCTTGGCAAGGATAACGTCCTGAGCCGCCAGTTCGGGTATCCGGTAAGCGGCAATACCCAGATCGTCCTGATTAATGGCGATAAGCTCTTTATTCTGAAGGATATTCTTTATTTCCGGCGTGGTGTGCCTTACGTCATGCCCCATAAGCAGCGGGGCCGACAGCATACACCACAAGGCAAAATGGGCTTCGTATTCGTTAACGGTACAGCCGCCCCCGATTTTACCCACATAGCCTTCTCCGTTAAGCCCTACCACCATCATATCCGGGTCGTTCCAGCCTCCGGGACCGGCATATGCCTCAAGACCCACGGCGTTCAGGGCAACGCTCACTATGGAATCCCAGCTGTCCTTGATATCCCCTGCCAGCCGCCACATATTGGCGCCGCAGCTTCGCATCCAGGAGGAAACCTCCCTCCTGCCGAGGCAGGCGGAAAAGATAATATCCCTTCCCGATTCCCGCAAAGCCTGCCCCATCCGCCTGAAGCAGTGGGTGGGGTTTTCCCCCGGGGGAGGATAGCCGAAGTCGTATTTTAAAAGGTCAACCCCCCATTCGGCAAACTTTTTGGCGTCCTGCCGTTCAAAGCCGTAGCTTCCCGCCCTACGGCAGTAGGTCACCACCCCGCCGCCGGCATACAGACCGAACTTAAGACCCTTCGAGTGGATGTAGTCGCCCAGCGCCTTCATCCCCGAGGGGAATTTTACCGGGTCCGCCTGCAGGTCGCCGTTTTTATCCCGTTCGGCAGCCGCCCAGCAGTCATCCACCGAAACAATGTCATAACCGGCGTCTAAAAAGCCGAAATCCACCATGGCGTCGGCGGTTTCTCTTACCACCTGTTCGTTTATCCCCGTATAGCCGAAATAATTCCATGCATTCCATCCCATAGGGGGCTTTTGAGCAAGCATTGCCATAAATTTACCTCTTTTCATTTTATTATATCCGACAAATCACATTATAACGTTTTTAAGGGGTTTTTCAATAGTTTTCCATAATAAAACCCTCCCTTGGGGAAAACGATTCCTTTAGGGAGGGATTGGTTTTGATATTATCAGTTNNTCGGTTCATGTCAAGGTCAACCCTGAACTCATAATCATAGGTGTCCCCCAAAGTTATAACCTTTGTGCAGGCATAATCGAACTCGGTATAGGAATTGTCAGGCCAGAGGGAACGGTTGTTGGTGTGGGTTTCATCCCAGACATACTCATTTTCACCCTTGTAAATCTTTACGTTATCCACAAGGACATTCTGCATATACAGGTCCTCGTCGGTGTTGTAGAGGGTTATTTCTACCCAATCCTCGGAGGGTTTGCCGGAAGTGTCCAGCTTTGTGTTAGGGGGGTAGTCAAGGGCAAAATCCATAAGATAGGCGGTGTTGCTGCCGTCGGCCTTCATTCCCTTCACATAAAAGGACACCCGGTCGGCTTCTAAGGCATCGGTTAAGTCGTAAATAATAACGGTGGCTTTTGTGTTTTCCTCCGATGTGTCAAGGATAAGCCGGTAATCATGCTTGGGATTAAGCTTGACACTGGATTCATACCAGCTTTTCTGCCCGCTTTCGGCGGGTTCATAAATATTATAGAACAGATGCCAGGCAGGCTTTGTGCCGGCATAGCAGAACCCGGCGTCAAAACAGTTGGACCACCAGGTGCCGTTGTAAACGTCACAGCCCAAAAAAATGTAAGCGTTTACGAATTTTCCGTCGGACTGCCTTATGTTATTGATTTTTATATCACTTATCTTAACATCCATGGATGCCTTGTTGTAGCCCACCTTGGAATAAACCGCATAAGCCGGACCGTCGGCGTCCCCCATTTTGCCGTTGCCGTTGGAATAATCTAAATTTGTGATTACCGTTGCCCCTTCGGGGATGGGGATTTTCTTTAACTCCTCACTCATTTCCGATACCTCAGAACTTTCTTCAGTAGTTTCTGAACTTTCATTTGTTTCTTCCGGGCTTTCCTCCGCGGACGAGGGTGACGACGACATACCCTCCACGGAGGAGGTTTCCCCGTCGTCTCCGCCGCAGGAAACAAAGACGGTTAAAACAAGAAGGGCAAGCAGTAAAACAAGCAGTCTTTTCATATAATACATCCTTTTTTGATGATTTATTGATTTAAGAATATCATAAACACCTTAATTTGTCAAACCGTATTGACAAAAATAAAGGGCGGTTGTATCATTTCGTTAAGGAATAACAAAAAAGGAAAAGCAAATGAAACGAATTCTTATTTCAACCGATTCGTATAAAGGCACTCTGTCTTCCAAAGAGGCGGGGGAAATTATAAATTCCGCCTTCATGCGGGAGGGGTTTTTCGACAACCTGGTCCTCCCTCTTTCCGACGGGGGGGACGGCATGACCGAGGCTATCAGGGAGGCCGCCGGCGGCGAAACGGTCAGGGCGGAAGTCAAGGGTCCCCTTTTCGAACAGGTTGCGGCGGAATATGTGAGAATCGGCAAAACCGCCGTTATAGAATCCTCCCAGGCCTGCGGCCTTGTCCGTGTGCCGGAAAACAGTCGGGACGTTATGAACGCCACCACCTACGGGGTGGGACAGCTTATTCTGCATGCCCTTTCGGGAGGGGCGGAAAATATAATTTTGGGCTTAGGGGGCTCCGCCACCAACGACGGGGGAACCGGCATGGCCTGCGCTTTAGGGGTGAAATTCTACGGCGATTACCCTTTTATCCCCGTGGGGAGAAGCCTTGAAAACATTAAAAGAATCGATATGTCCGGCCTTGACCCCCGGGTGAAAAGGGCGAATATTATTGCCTGCTGCGATGTTGATAATCCCTTTTTCGGCAAAAACGGGGCGGCATATGTTTTTGCTACTCAAAAGGGAGCGTCTAAGGAGGAAGTCAGGCGGCTTGACAAAGGGCTTAGTCATTTGGCTTCTCTTATAACCAATGTTGACCTTAAAAATCTGCCGGGAAGCGGTGCCGCCGGGGGTCTCGGGGGAGGAATCGCCGCCTTTTTGGGGGGCAATCTGAAACGGGGTTTTGACGTGATTTCAAGCCTTGTCTGTCTTGAGGACAAAATCAGACAGTTTGATATGGTTATTACCGGCGAGGGAAAAACCGATTTTCAGACCCTTTCGGGGAAGCTCCCGGCGGGGGTGGCGGCGGTTTGCAAAAAATATTCGAAAAAGTGTATTCTGATTTCGGGGTGCATCGAGGGAGATATCTCCCCTTTGTTTGAACGGGGGATTTCCCTTGCCTATGCCGCGGCGGAGGAGGTTCCCCAAAAAACACCTGACAAAACGGAAGCCGCCGACGCATTATACCGGACGGCGTTAAGGGCGGCAAAGGAGATAAAGGCTGACTGTTAAATCCCGCCGCAGGCGGATTTCATCCAAAGCGTTTGCTTTGGATTTCATTTCGTTTCTTTCCCGAAGGTGCGGTACTACCCCTCATCCGTCAGCCTGCGGCTGACACCTTCCCCGAAAGTCGGAAGGCTTTTTTATCTTCCCCTACATTTTTACAAAAAAACTCCGGCGAACCGGAGTTTTTTATGTTATTTATGTTGTTTGCTTTGAAAGCTATTATTGAATAGTCGCTATTAACGACTTATAAAACAGCTTTCTTGTTACAAGTGATACAGTATATCCCTTTAATAATAAGTAATGTTTACGAATAGTAGTCAATGGTTTCCTGCATACGCTGCTGGAAAATTTCCTTCTGGGAATCATAACTGGCAACAAAGGTGTTTGCGGTGCCGGTGACGCAGGAGGAAACGAAGTCCCTTAAGCCGTTCCAGTTAAAGAGGGCGCCGATGTCATAGACACGGTTGTCGAAGATAAAGTCGAGCATTTTTTCGGATTCCTCGTCCTGTATCTTCTGCATTTTGATTATCCTCTCGTAGTAATTCGTCTTGACGGTGCTTGTGGAGGCGGCAGCCATGGCTTCAAGGACAAGAGCTGCGGTTTCGGGTTCTGTGTTAAAGGAGGGAATTACGCAACCGGAAGCATAGACAATGGAAATATATGAATAGTATCTGTCCTGATCTTCGGTGTATTTGGGGGTGACCAGCAGTCCGAAATCGCAGGAGTCGGTATATTGGGACATATTGATAATGTCCGAAAGGGAGATGGTAACAAACAGCGCTCTG
The DNA here is from genome assembly GCA_002305335.1 of Clostridiales bacterium UBA1389. Lineage (GTDB taxonomy): Bacteria > Bacillota > Clostridia > Oscillospirales > CAG-382 > UBA1206. The sequence continues at coordinate 14,618 of DBQR01000036.1, read as the reverse complement.
TTGGTTCCCAAAGCATCCCTTGCCGCCCAGTAGCAGTTTGTATAGCCGGCAGCTATCGCATCGTTGTTGAACTGCTCGTCGACAAGCACGGCGTCGTCCGAAAAGATACTGTATATTTTTTCCACCACGCTCACCGAGTTAGTATTGTAAACCGACAGTTCGGGTACGCCTTCGGAATTCTTTCTGGCAAAGGATTCGCCCGAACCGATAAACAATGAGTTGGAATAGTTGTTGTTTATGAACAGCCCTATGGTGTCCTTGAAGGTGATGCCCGGCTGCCCGTCGGTGTCGGCGGTAACGGCTTTTGCCATGGAAAGCATTTTATCCAATGTCCAATTGCCGTTTTGCACAAGGTCATAGGGGCTTTCAAGATTGTAGTCGTTTATAAGCTTTCTGTTGAACAATATACAGTGGGTTACGTCCATCGTAAGTACCGAAAAGTCGCCGGTGGTAAGGAACAGCTTGTTCCCCATTGAAAGGCTTGCTTCGGCGTTCTGGTCCCAGTAGGGAGCATCGAAGTTTATTATGTCGCTGAATTCATACAGGTCTAAGAATAAGTCCTCCTGAATAAGAGGAGCTGCCGTCGTCATATGGGGCATGGCTATATCGTACTCCCCGCCGGCGGACATCCCGAGACGGAGGTCGTTTACCATATTGTCGGTTCTGATTTCCTTGATTTTTACGCCCAGTCTTTCCTCAACCATATCGTTGCGTTCCGCAACGTAAGCGCTTATGGGTGAATCCTCTTTAGGTAAAATTTCCTGAGAACCGTACCCGCCCCCGTTGAAGTTTTCTACCAGAAATACGATATCCCGGTCAAGATTCTGGTAGGGGATATGGGAAAGGGGATCTTTTTCCTCAGAAGATTCCGAAGCCGAGGATTCGTCTTCCGCAGAAGATTCCTGTTCGCTTGCCGAGGTGGTTTTCGATTCGTCTTTTGATTTGTCATCGCCTTTTTCGTTACAGGCGGCAAAAATACCTGCCACCATACACAAAACAATGACGAGACATACGATTTTTAAAAAACGCATAAAATACTCCTTTCAATTATTAATATAATTTCAAAATTTATGTATATCTTTGCTTATTATAGCATAAAAAGGTATGTTGTCAATATCATCTTTTAAAATAATTCCTGTACTGCCGATATATTTTTCATTGTTTACGGAACATTTCAATTCTTTATTGTTTGGATAATTATACAGCCACACTTTATTTATGTTTTAATCCCTTTTTTAAAATATTACTCATTGGTCATCGGTTTTTTATTCGACAAAAAAACTCCGGCGAACCGGAGTTTTTATTGTTATTCCGCTTTGCCGGCGCAGCCAAGCACATCTATCAGCTTATGGCGTACCAGCTCTTTTATGTTTGCCCTGGCGGGTTTGAGATAGTCCCGGGGGTCAAACTTTTCGGGGTGTTCGGCAAAGAATTTACGTATGGTTCCCGTCATGGCAAGACGGAGGTCGGAATCGATGTTAATCTTACATACCGCAAGGGAGGCGGCGTGTCTTAACTGATCTTCGGGAACGCCTATGGCGCCGGGCATGGCTCCGCCGTAGGTGTTTACCATTTCCACATAGTTCTGGGGTACCGAGGAGGCGCCGTGAAGGACTATGGGGAAACCGGGAATACGCCTAACGATTTCCTCAAGAATGTCAAAGCGGAGCTGGGGTTTTGTGCCGGGTTTGAACTTGAATGCCCCATGGCTGGTGCCTATGGCGATGGCAAGGGAGTCAACGCCGGTCTTTTCTACAAATTCTTCAACTTCTTCGGGTCTGGTGTAGGAGGACTTGCCTTCCTCCACCACAACTTCGTCCTCAATGCCCTCAAGGGTTCCGAGCTCGCCTTCAACCACAACGCCGTGGGCGTGGGCATATTCCACAACCTTTTTGGTAAGCTCGATATTTTCCTTAAAGGAAAAGTGGGAGCCGTCTATCATAACCGAGGTAAACCCTCCGTCGATGCAGGCCTTGCAGGTTTCAAAGTCGGGGCCGTGGTCAAGATGAAGCACGACGGGGATTTCGGGGCATTCGATAACCGCCGCTTCCACCAGCTTGACAAGATAGGTGTGGTTGGCATAAGCCCTTGCTCCCTTGGACACCTGAAGAATAACGGGGGCTTTTTCCTCCCGGCAGGCTTCGGTTATTGCCTGTACGATTTCCATGTTGTTTACGTTGAAAGCGCCTATGGCGTAACCGCCCTTATAGGCTTTTTCAAACATTTCTTTACTTGTAACAAGAGGCATAATAATACTCCTTTATATGAAATTTAATTATTCTGCGAAAAGTAATCTATGGTTTCCTGCATGGCGTTGATAAAGGCATCCTTTTGCGAATCATATGACTGGGTAAAGGTATTGGTTGTGCCGGTAACGCAGGTTGAAACGAAATCCCTTATGCTGTTCCAGTTGTAAAGGGCACCGATGTCGTACACCCGGGTGTTGAAGATGAGGTCGAGCATTTTTTCGGATTCTTCGTCCTGCATCTTCTGCAGCTTGATTATGCGTTCATAATAGTTGGTCTTAACGGTACTTGTGGAGGCAGCCGCTATGGCTTCAAGGGCTAAGGCCGCTATTTCGGGTTCTTCATTGGAAACGGGGATAACGCAGCCGGTGGCAAAGATGATGGAAATATAGGAATAATACCTGTCCTGGGTATCGGAATACATGGGGGTAATCAGCAGTCCGAAGTCGCAGGTGTCGGCATACTGTGCCATATTGTGTATGTCCGAAAGGGAGATGGTTACAAACAGCGCTCTGTTGGTTCCCAAAGCGTCCCTTGCCGCCCAGTAGCAGTTGGTGTAGCCGGCGTTGATTGCGTCCGTATTGAATCTTTCGTCCACCAGCACGTTAGCGTCGGAAAAAATATCGAATATCTTATCCACCACATCCACCGACTTGACGGTGCGGAGGGTGAGTTCGGGAACTCCCTCGGCGTTCTTTTTTACAAAGGATTCGCCGGAGCCTATAAACAGGGAGTTGGCATAGTTCTGGTTTATAAACAGCCCGACGGTGTCCTTAAAGGTGATACCCGGCTGTCCGTCGGTATCGGCGGTGACGGCTTTTGCCATGGAAAGCATTTTGTCCAGAGTCCACTTGTTATCTTTCACCAGATCGTAGGGATTTTCAAGACCGTTATCGTCAACAATTTTTTTGTTGAATAACATACAGTGAGTAACATCCATGGTAAGCACCGAAAAATCGCCGGTGGCAAGATAAAGCTTGTTGCCCATGGAAAGGCTTTCTTCGGCGTTCTGGTCCCAGTAGGGGGCGTCGAAATTTATGATATCGCTGAATTCGTATAAATCGTAAAATAAATTTTCCTGAATAAGGGGGCCTGCGGAAGTCATGTAGGGCATGGCAATGTCAAAGGGGGTGCTTGCCGCAGCGGCGGTACGCAGGTCGTTTATCATATTGTCGGTTCTTATTTCCTTGATTTTTACGCCCAGTCTTTCCTCAACCATATCGTTGCGTTCCGCAACGTAAACGCTGACGGGGGAATCCTCTTTCGGCATAATTTCCTGAGAACCGTACCCGCCGCCGTTGTAGTTTTCCACCAGGAAGGTTATATCCCTGTCAAGGTTCTGGTAGGGGATATGGGAAAGGGGGTCCGTATCCTCCGAAACTTCGGAAAAATCCGAAACTTCAGACTGGTTCTGGTTATTGGATTCCTCACCTTTGCTTTCGGCGTTTGACTGCTGGCCGGTGGACTTGTCGTCGCCTTCATTGCCGCAGGCGGCAAGAATTCCCAGCAAAAGGCACAAGGAAAGGATAAGGCTTATAATTTTTAGTGTACGCATAAATTGCTCCTTCCAAGTAAAAATATTGTGAAATCCTTTTACCGGATTATTATAGCACAAAACCGCATAAAGTCAATAAGTTATGGGGTAAATAAACCTCGGAATTCAAAAAATGACATTTATCGTCATTTTTAATAGAAACCGGCTGTGAATATATATCTTTTTTTAGGAAAATATAATTGATTTCGGGTTCGTTTTGTGTTATATTTATAATAATTGAAACAATAGAAACAGAAAGGCGGTTTTTGTAGAACAATGAAAGAATTGAAAGGTGCTTGTATTATCGGACAGTCGGGGGGCCCCACTTCGGCGATAAACGCTTCCACCTACGGTGCCATTAAGACAGCCCTTGAAAGCGAAAACATCACTGCCGTTTACGGCGCACTGAACGGAATAAAGGGAGTTCTTGAGGACAATCTCATCGATATGTCCAAGGAGGACAGAGAGGAACTGGAGTACATGAAGCACACCCCCTCCTCAGCGCTGGGCTCCTGCCGTTACAAGCTAAAGAATCCGGACGTTGACGACACCGACTATAAGCGGATTCTTGAAATTTTCAGGAAGTATAATGTCCGCTACTTCTTCTACAACGGCGGCAACGATTCCATGGACACCTGCAACAAAATTTCAAAGTTCATGCTTAAAAACAGCTATGAATGCTATGTTATGGGTATTCCCAAAACCATCGACAACGACCTGAATTGCACCGACCACTGCCCCGGCTACGGCTCCGCCGCAAAATATATTGCCACCTCCCTTATGGAAATATACCATGACGCCAGGGTGTACGATACGGGAATGATTACCGTTGTGGAAATTATGGGACGCAACGCCGGCTGGCTTACCGCCGCCGCTGCTCTTGCCTGCCATAAAGGCGCGGGCCCCGACCTTATCTACTGCCCCGAAAACGTCTTTGACCTTGACGCGGCAATGGTAAAAATAAACGAAATCTATAAAAAGAACGGCAAGTGCATAATAGCCGTTTCGGAAGGCATTAAGGATAAGGACGGCAGATATATTTCCGAATACGGCAACGACCTTTCCAACGCCAAGGACGGCTTCGGCCATGCCCAGTTAGGGGGTCTTGCGGCTTACCTTGCTAACTACATCAAGCAGCAGACCGGCGCAAAGGTGAGGGGAATCGAGCTTTCTCTCCTTCAAAGATGCGCCGCCCACTGCGCTTCCCAGACGGATATCGAGGAATCCTTCTCCGCCGGGAAAGCCGCCGTTGACTGTGCGGTCAAGGGTATTACCGACAAGATGGTGGGCTTTGAAAGATGCTATGAAAACGGAAAATATGTTTGCAAAACAAAGCTGTTTGAACTCACCGACGTGGCGAATGTGGAAAAGAAGATTCCCGACGAATGGTTCAACGAAAGCAAAGACGGTCTGAACGAAAAGTTCATCGAATATGCCCTCCCCCTCATTCAGGGCGAAACCCGGCTCGTTAAGGTTGACGGGCTGCCCAGATTTGTCCGCCTTAAAAAAGTTAAAGTGCAAAAATAAAAACCAAAAAACGCAGTTAATGCTGCGTTTTTTTATAATAATAAAGGAGGAAGAAAAATGTACAAGAATATCCCAAAGAGCGAAAAGCTTGTTTTAAAAGACGAAATCACCTTCCAGCCGGGACAGGTGGTAAGCAAAACCCTTGTTCAGAACGACAAGGTAAGCATGACACTGTTTTCCTTTGACAAGGGGGAGGAGATTTCATCCCATTCAGCCGCCGGTGATGCCATGGTAACGGTGCTTGAAGGCAAGGGGCGTTTCACCGTAGGCGGGAATGTGTTTTTCCTTTCCGAAGGAGAAACGTTGATTATGCCCAAGGACATCCCCCATGCGGTGTACGGTGAGGAATCGTTCAAAATGCTGCTGGTTGTGTCGTATTAGGAATTATATTTTAGATTGATGAAAAATCATACTCCTGAGGTTTCTCATGAGTATGGTTTTTTATTACCCTTTATTATAATAATGTATATTTTATAAGTGTATATAAATGATTTAGCATCATTATTATATAGATTGCTTTATATAAGCAGAAGGCAGTATGTAAGAAAACCTTCCCCTTGAGGGGAAGGGGGACCGCGATAGCGGTGGATGAGGGGTAGAACCAACGCAAGCGGAGGAGAAGTGAAATGAAATCCAAAGCTAAACGCTTTGGGTGAAACCCGTTCCTTATGGTCGGATGAAATCCTCCCATTTCCCCCGATTTGCGGTCGGATGAAATCCGCCTGCGGCGGGTGACAATCCCTCCGGCTCGGTTTCACCTTGCCACCTCCCTTTTCGCAAGGGAGGTTAATTTACGGTTTGACAGTTTATATCTATGATGCGGGCGGATGGTATCAGCCCCAACGATTTTTTATTAATAAAACAGTAAAAAACTCTCCGTAAACCCTTGACAAGCCCTTTTGCCGGTGCTATAATGTGGATGTAATCAATATTGTAATAGTTGAATTCAATATTAATGGAGATGGTTGAATGATTAAATCCCTTATCAAGGCTTTTGACCTTTTGGAATACCTTGCGTCCGCCGGAGACCGGGCGGTTCCCCTTTCGGAACTGGCAAACGCCATAGGGGAAAAAACCACCACCTGTGCCAATATCCTGAAAACCATGACCGAAAGAGGCTATGTTTCCCGCCTTGACAAGCGGGGCTACCGCTTAGGCGGGGCGGTTTTCCGTCTGGCGGGGAAGGAATCCCCGGAGGACGAACTCCTTATAAAGGCCGCCGCCGAACCCATGAGGGTGCTTTCGAACATTCTTGACGTTTCGACGGTGCTTGCGGTGCTCAGGGACGGAAGAAAGCGGGTGTTGGTTTCGGAATCCGCCAAGGGGATAATCCAGGTGGGAAAATCCTACCTCGACAACACTTCCCTGCTTACAACCCCCACCGGCATTGTCCTTTTATCCGCAAAGGACGACGATTTTATCAAGAAGCTGATTAAAACATCGCTTCCCGCAATTTACAAGTCCGAAGACGAGCTGTTTGCCCGCATTAATCGGGCAAGAACCGAAGAGGAGCTTATGCTTAACGCCTATCCGGAGGTTACCGATGCCGCCGTGGGGATATATCACAACGATGAACTCATCGCCTCCCTCGGCGCCTACTTCCCTGCCTACCGCTACACCGACGAACTGCGGGAAAGGCTGTTTGCAACCCTCCGCAAAGCGGCAGTTCAGATTGAACAAAATTTAAATATAAAGTAAGGACAAGGATATGAACAACAATCTAACCGAAAAAATCAAACAGTTTGCCTATGAAAACGGCGCCGACTTGGTGGGAATTTCGGGTATGGAACGGTTTAAGAACGCTCCCATAAAAATGTCCCCCGCGGGGATTATGCCGACGGCAAAAAGCGTAATCGTCTGCGCCATACACCATCCGGATGCGGCAATGCAGCTGGGGGGGGAAGTACACCCCCAGGACCACGGTCCCTATCGCATTCAGTATGTCATGAACGAAAAGCTTGACCAGATTTCCTTCCGTCTCGGCAACTTCATCGAGTCTTTGGGGTATGACGCCATACCCATTGCCTCCTCCAACATCTGGCGGTACAGGGGCTATAAGGAGCTGACCGCCAACTTTGCGCCGGATATGTCCCATATCTATGCGGCGGTGGCCGCCGGACTTTCCCAACTGGGGTGGAACGGTCTTTCCATAACCCCCGAATACGGCTCCTGGAACCGGTTTATTTCCATTATCACCGACGCGCCCTTGACCGAAACCCCCTTATATACCGAAACCAAGCTCTGCGATATGTGCGGTCAGTGTATCCACCACTGCCCCACCGATGCCTACCGGAAGGAGTGCGACGGGGTTAAGGTGCTGGATATAACTGATAAGGTAAGCTATAAAATGGCCAACAAGAACCTCTGGCGGTGCGCCTGGGGTGAACATTTCAACCTTGACCTTGACCTGCCCATACCCGAACACGTTACTGAAGAAGTGCTTATCGAAACCTGCGAAAAATACGGCTGGCGGGACGGGGAAATGGGCTGCTGCCAGAAATACTGCCTACCCAAAGTCCTCCGGCAGGATGGCGGGGATTATACATCCACCTACATAAGAAAACGCCATTATAACCCCTCCGATCTGCCGGTACACCGCCGTCTGTACGACGAGGTGGTGAACACCGCAAGAAACCACGGCATTTCCGACTTAATGTTCCTTGACGAAGCGGGAATGAAAAAAGCCGACGCAAACGTGTTTACCCACTTCCCCAAAGCGAAATCCGCCATTGTGTTTGCCATACGCAACCGCAAGGACTGGAACGAGGACGCAAAAAACCTTTACCCCAGCCACGGGGATGTAAACACCGCCGGCAGGAACGAAAATCCCCTTTCCAGCAAAATGGGGCGGCTTACCGAATTTACTTTACTGGATATCTGCCGCCTGCTGGAGGACAAGGGATTCGATGCCCTTAACTTCTACGGCTACAAAGAGGCAAGGGCAGCGGGAACGGGTTATGTCAAGGAAGCGGGCTTCAGCATTCCCGAAAATATAAGCAATCTCCCCTGGGGCGGGTTTTTGGCGGGCGAAAACGAATACGCATCATATGGGGTGGTACTGACCTCCGCCGCCTTTGATTCAGTTCAATATCACGGTATAGATACACCTGCCGTAAACCCCCGCCGCACCTTAACCGAAAACCTTGTTGAGGTTATAAAAAACGAAAATTCCGACCTTTACGCCTTCCTCCCCGCCGGGCGGCTTGACGACCTTGCGGAAAAGCTTAAACCCGTCAGGGAAGGTGAGCGGATTTTCAAAGTCACCGACAAAAATATTCCCTTTACCGCCTATGATCCTCTGGTTTCGGAAGAAAAACGGAAAATAAAAAAGCCTTCGGACTACCTTAAGGGAGCCAAAAGCGTAATCATATTCGGTCTTCCCTTCCCCAAGGCGGTGGGAAGAAACGCCCTGAAACCCCCGGCGGAAGCGGTGGGACCCTATGTATTTGCCTCCTATGAAGTCGGCAACCAGCTGGAAATGTCGGCAATCCGGATTACCCGCTGGCTTCAGCAGATGGGGAACAAGGCGGTTTTCGTGCCGGATTTAACCGGTATAGGCGGGGATGTAAATTCACCGAGAGGGTATCTAAACGACGGGCTGTCCAACTCCCTTGAAGCTGTGGAAGCGGGTCTGGGCGCTCTCGGACTGAACGGCGTATGCTACACCAAAAAGCATGGTTTCTGCCAGCGGTTTATGGCAATTGTCACAGACGCCGACCTTGAGGGAATCTGCTCCGAAACCGGAATACCCGAAATATCCTGCAACGGCTGCTTTAAGTGCGTTGACGTCTGCCCCGCCGGCGCTTTAAGGTCGGAAAATATGGTAAAAATCAACCTTAACGGCAGGGATTACAACTGGATTCCCGCCGACACTTCCCGCTGCGAATGGGCGAAAAAGTTTGCCCTGTCCGGGGAGGAAGGCCATGCCTACACCGGCTCTAAGACAAATGTTCCGCTGCCGGAAAAAATCACGGTGGAAAATCTTGCCGCTGCCTTAAGAACCACCGACAAGGTATTGAAACGCCGTCCCACCGTCGCCGAAAGGTGTATTGTGGACTGCCCCATGAGTCTGGAGTAGTTTTTATTAAGCGGTTGTTGCGTAATTACGCTTAATGGTTTGAATAGCATTAATCCACCGGCAGAAGCCGGTGGATTTTTTTATCACCCCAAAAAGCTTCAGCTTTACGGGAGCTTGTATTATTTTATCCGCTTAAAAGAATGGGTTGTATTCATTTCACCATCACCGCCGCATTTGCGACCCACCCCTCGTCCGTCAGCCTTCGGCTGACACCTTCCCCTCAAGGGGAAGGCTTTGTTCATCTCAGCCATCACTCCACACACATAAATGAAAAACGCACCTGCGAAAACAGGTGCATTTTATGTCTTAACTATACCAAAAGGTTCGTTTTCTATAGGTAGTTACACGAAAAAATTTGTTAAAACAATGGTGTGATTTTTCACAAATAAGCGGGAAAAGCACTCCTTTTATCGCGTCAAACTTGACAATTCGATATAGCATATGCTATAATACCAAAATAAACCTGCGATAAGGAAAAGCGATAATGCGACTGCCGGAGTTTATAAAGGGTGTCCGTGTACAATTAGAAATGAGCCAGGAGCAATTAGCCAAAGCTCTCAATGTCAGTTTTTCCACCATTAACAGATGGGAAAACGAGAAAGCCAAACCGAACAATCTGGCGCAAAAAACCTTCTTTGATTTTTGTGAGAGCAACCTTATTGCTGTCCCTGACGAGCTGCGAAGAAACAATCTGAAATGAATGATTATAGATTAATTCAGGAAGAATCGTTATTCCGGTTGGAGCAAATTATTGCTGTATAGACTTGAGAATTAATCAAGCATACGCTCCTGCAAAAAAATCGGACAAGCCGCATCTTTTATGAGCATAAGAGTGGCAGACATAGATATTGGAGAAGAGGAAGAAAAACAATGAAAATTATTGTTGTTGGAATCGGAAAAATCGGTTATACGATAGCAAAACTTTTGTCTGAAAAAAGAAATGTTCACGTAACGGTCATTGATAATAACGGGACTGTTATTGATAACGTGTCCGAACAGATTGACGCAATATTCCTTTTAGGCAACGGCGCAAGCGAAAAGGTACTTATTGAAGCCGGAGCCAAAGATGCGGATTTGATTATAAGCACAACGAATGCCGACGAGTTGAATATCTTGTGCTGCATCATGGCAGAACGTCTGGGAACCAAGCATTCTGTAGCAAGAGTTCGCAATCCCGAATATATGCTTGAGTTAAACAATCTTTGGAAAGATCTCGGCATTGACATGATTATCAATCCGGAGGGGCAGACGGCAAGAGAAATTTCCAGGATTTTAAGATATCCTTCCACCGAAAAAATAGATACGTTTTTAGGCGGTAGGGTTGAACTTGTTTCTGTAAGAGTTGCTGATACTCCGGGGTATTTCATCGGTAAAAGCGTATCTAACGTTTTTAAAAAAAATATGGGTATCCTGCTTCCGGTTGTGGAAAGAGAAAACGAAGCCTTTATTCCCAACGGGGATTTTATATTTAAGGAATCCGACATCATTAAAATATTAGGCCGGCCGTCCCGAATAATGAAATTTCTGATTCAAATAAAAAGAAGGCCTAAAAAAGCGCAGGAAGTAATGGTTATAGGGGGAGGAAAAATCACACGCTACTTAGTTGAGCTGTTAAACAGGCACATGAATAAACCCATTATAAAAATTATCGAAAAAGACCGGGTAAAATGCGAAGCGTTGTTTGACAGCTTATCCTCGGGTTCCCTTGAAAACCGTTGTCTGTTCATTCATGGGGACGGAACGAATGAGGAACTGCTGAACGCTGAGGAAATCGACAAAATGGACGCCTTTATCTGCCTGACGGACAGGGACGAGGAAAACGTTTTCATTTCCCTTTACGCTTTGCGCAGGAGCGTTAAAAATGTTATTACAAAGGTAAACAATATTCATCAGAATATGGCAAAAGACCTGGGATTGGAGAGAATTATTACACCCCAAAGCATTACGGCTAATACGGTTTCCCGTTATGTCGACGGATTGATCGGAGCGCTTGGAAGCAATATCAAAACCATACACAATATTTTTTCCGGCAAGAACGAAAATGTCGAAGCGATTGAATTTCAGGTTAATGAAAAATCAAAATGTCTTGATATACCTCTGAAAGATATAAGGCTTAAGGAAGGGATTTTAATAGGCTGTATCAGCAGGGGGTCTGAAATTATCATTCCTTCAGGCGAAACAGAGATGCATATCGGTGACAGCGTAATTATTATATCAAAAAACAATGATATTCATAATCTGGATGATATTTTATCCGACAAAATAGAAATTTTACAGGACATTTTCAATAACGAGCAAGGGGAATAATGCAAAATGAATTATCGTCTCATTGTTAAATTGAGTGGGAATGTAATAAGAATAGAAGCATTATTCATGCTTTTTCCCCTTGCCGTTTCATTGATATACGGCAGCGGAGATCACATGGCTTTTATTTGGTCGATCCTGATTCTGGCTGTGGTGGGTACCTTGCTGGCTTTGTTAAAACCGTGGGACAAGAACTTCAGAACCCGGGATGCTTTTGTCGTTGCGGGAATTTCATGGATATTAATTTCCCTTTTCGGAGCACTGCCGTTTTACTTTTCCGGGTATTTTAACAGCTTCATAGATTGTGCTTTCGAATCAATATCGGGATTTACAACTACCGGTTCATCCATATTAACCAACGTTGAAGCCCTGCCGAAAGGAATATTGTTCTGGCGGAGCTTTTCCCATTGGATTGGCGGTATGGGAGTTTTAACATTCATGATGGCTGTAATACCGTCTATCAACGCATCATCAATCAATCTGCTGAGAGCGGAAAGCACCGGACCGGCACCTGATAAAATAGTACCCAAGATAAAAGAAACCGCCAGAATTATGTATTTGATTTATCTTGTAATGACTGTTATACTTATTATTTTACTGAAAATTACCGGGATGTCGCTTTTCGATGCCTTAACCAATGCTTTTTCCACGGCGGGAACCGGCGGATTTTCAAACATGAACGCAAGTATCGGAGCATACAATAATATTGCCGCCGAAATAATTATAACGATTTTTATGTTTTTGTTCGGGATCAGTTTTTCGTTATATTTTATTTTACTCGGTAGAAAGTTTTTGAAATTCATAAAGGATCAGGAGTTGAAAGTTTATTTCGGAATCGTAATAGCGGCAATTATTATTATTACGATTAATATTTCAAAATTATACGGCGGAATACCCGAAGCATTAAGGCATTCGTCTTTTCAGGTTTCGTCCGTTATCTCTACCACGGGCTTTGCGACTACGGATTTTAACCTTTGGCCTACTTTAAGCAAAAGCATACTGGTGTTATTAATGCTTACGGGATGCTGTGCCGGTTCTACCGGCGGCGGTATGAAGCTTATAAGATTCATCATTCTTGCGAAAGCGGTTAAAGTGGAACTGGGTAAAATTTTTCATCCGAACAGCGTAAAATCGGTATCGGTAAACGGTAAGAAATTAAACAACGATATTGTCTTAAAGACCGCATTGTTTTTCTTTATTTATATTGCGCTTTTTTTGGTTTCGGTTCTGCTCGTATCCATTGAGGGTAAGGATATAATTTCAAATTCGACAGCGGTAATCGCCTCGTTAAGCAATATCGGTCCGGGGCTGGGTATAGTCGGTCCGACAGGAAACTATGCCGCTTATTCTTCTTTTTCAAAAATTGTTTTTTCGTTTTGCATGATTGCGGGACGATTGGAATTCTTCCCGTTGCTGGTTTTGTTCACTCCGTCCGCTTGGAAAAGAGGATTTATAAAATAATGTCAACTGAATAATTGGTAAAGCTAATTATTAGTGTGGTATAACCACACAAATTCATATCAAAACGGCATAAGAAGCCGTTTTGATTTGTTCAGTGGAAATTAAAATAGGAGTCGCGGTTGCTTTTTACCTTGTAATTATTCACATCACAAAAAAACATCTTTTATCATGGCAGATAAAAGATGTTTTTATAATGGCACGCCATGGGGGATTCGAACCCTCGACCTACTGGTTCGTAGCCAGGCACTCTATCCAGCTGAGCTAATGGCGCATCTTGTGCAAACAGTATAATAGCACAAACGCAGTCTTTTGTCAAGGGCAAGGCGATATTTTTTACCTGTAAAAAAGACAAAAAGGGCAAAAAGCCTTAAAATGCCTGAAATTTTTGCTTGACATTATTTTTCTTTATGCTATAATATATTGGTTACCTATTTGTTTATAAAACGGCATTTTTTCGCAGATCAAACGAGGTTTAAATGAAAATCAAGCTAATGTCCTTTAATATACAGCACGCAAGGAACTATAACTTCCCCAACGAAGACCGGATTGACATAAGGCTTATGGCCGACGTCATATCTGCCCAGGGTGGGGATATTGTGGGACTGAACGAAGTGCGGGGAAAGGGAGAACACCCCGAATATACCGACCAGGCCAAGGAGATAGCCGAAATATTGGGTTACAACTATTTCTTTGCCCCCGCTTTGAGTTTTCCCGGCTTAGGGCTGTACGGCAACGCCATCGTAACCAGATTCCCCATTATATCGGCGGAGGTTATCCCCATCCCCGACCCGCCGGACAAAACCGCCGGCAATGGTTTTGAAACCAGATGTATCCTTAAGGCGGTTATCGACACAGGAACGCCCCTTACGGTGTTTGTAAGCCATTTCGGGCTTAACCCCTCCGAAGCCGAGAACGCGGCATCTGCCGCGGTAAAGGCATTGGCAGACGTCCCCTCCCCCAAGGTGCTTATGGGAGACTTCAACCTTATCCCCGATTCGCCCGTCCTTGACCGGATTCGCATACTTATGGCGGACACCGCCGATATGTTGGGAAGACAGAAATTAAGCTTCCCTTCCGACAACCCCACACGAAAGATTGACTACATCTTTGTTTCCGACGACATTAAGGTTATCGAGGCGGATATTCCCGAAATAATAGCTTCCGACCACCGTCCCCATACCGCCCTTATAGAGCTTTAGTCTTTTTTCAGGACAAGGGTAATATCCTTCATCTTCATAAAATGGTTGGAAAGCTTCAGTTCTCCCCCCTTGTCCAAGACAAAACGGTGGGTGTAGCCGTAGGTTTCCTTATATGTGGCTGCTTCCTTTTTCCCGTCGCTGAAGGTTATAACCACCCTTTCACCGCCGGAAAGAATTAAATTTCCTACAAGAGAATCCATATTTGCTCCTTTGAAAAAAAGTCCGCCTTTTAAGCGGACTTTTTATTACTATTCACCGGATTTTTCCGT
>DBQR01000010.1 GCA_002305335.1 Clostridiales bacterium UBA1389 | reverse complement strand
AAGCAAGCCATGGGCTTGCTTTTTTTCGAGTGTCTACGATATATCAGAAAAAGAAAAGCCGCCATAAAGGCGACTTTTTTGGTGATCCACCGGGGATTCGAACCCCGGACACCATGATTAAAAGTCATGTGCTCTACCGCCTGAGCTAGTGGATCGTTTTTGACCGCCCGATAAGAATATCACATATGGGCGGCTTTGTCAAGCATAATTTTGATAAAATCGAAATTTTGTCGTTTTAAAATATATATCAATAAAACCTGAAATTGGCTATTACTTTCCCCAAAACCATGACGTCTTTTGAATAAATGGGCTTCATTGCGGAGTTTTCGGGCTGAAGTCTTACCCTGTCTTTTTCCCGGTAAAAACGCTTGACCGTGGCTTCGTCGTCGATCATGGCCACCACTATTTCCCCGTTGTCGGCGTACTGACGCCCTTCCACCACCACGATATCCCCGTCAAGGATTCCCGCATCCTTCATGCTTTCCCCGTAAACCCGCAGGGCAAAAAGATTGGAGGAGTTCCTTGCCATGCTTACGGGAAAATCCACATAGCCTTCATAGTTCTGGACGGCGGTTATGGGCATACCGGCGGTAACCTTCCCCAGCAGGGGAACCCGCAGGGTCTTTTCCTTGTCGCCGAACTTCGACCTTTCAAGGGAAACCGCCCGGGATTTACCGTCGTATTTCTTTATATACCCCTTTTCGTCAAGGCGGCGGAGATAAAGATGGGCGGTGGAGGTGGATTTTATCCCCAATGCGGCGCAGATGTCCCGCACCGTGGGGGCATAGCCTTCGTTTTCGATGGTGGATTCGATATATTCGTATATCCGCTTTTCCTTTTGCGTAAGTTCGGTCATATTATCCCCGCATTATGTATTTTTAACGTTTCTGCGGGTTTCACACCTGCCTTTCGTTGAAATTTTATTCCGTCTCCCCGCTGTCGGGAAAACAATAGTTAAAAAGCTGTCTTGCCCTCCGGTGCTCCCCGCGGATATACAGCCAGCCGAACAAAGCTTCCAGACCTGTGGCCTTCCGGTAATCCGAAACGGGTGCCGAACGGGGAGTATGGTTTGACTTGGCATTCCTTCCCCGCTTGTATGCCGCCTGCTCCTCCTCGTTGAGGAGTGGCATAAGCCTTTCGCAGGCTGCCGACTGGGATATGGCGGTGATATAATCTTTTGCTTTTTTGGAAAGTTCCGCCACCCCGTAGCCGAATTCCGAAATCAGCTTTTCCCTTGCCAAAAGCTCAAAATAGGCATCGCCGAGATAGGCAAGCACAAGGGGGGATGTTTCGTTTGCAAAGGCCTTGGGATTACCGATAAATTCAAAGGAACCGTTCATATCCTTTTCCATTTTGTCCCCTGGGGGGTGTCTTCCAAAATAATGCCCATATCTTTAAGTTTGTTTCTTATTTCGTCGGCTTTGGCGTAATCCTTTGCCTTTTTTGCTTCGGTACGGAGAGTAACAAGGTTTTCTATTTCCTCGAGTTCATCAGAGGATACGGCATTACTTTCCTTTTCCCTGTACTCATTTGCTTTTTTTATCAGATCAAGGGATAAGACTTTATCGAATTCCGAAATTAGCTCAAGCTTGGTCTTCCCCGGAATTTCCGCTTTCAGCACATCGTAAAGCACGGTTATGGCAAGTGAGGTGTTAAGGTCGGTGTTCAGGGCTTCTCTGAAGGCGTTATTGTATTTTTCAAACTCTTCCCTATCCGATATTCCT
Organism: Clostridiales bacterium UBA1389; assembly: GCA_002305335.1. Taxonomy (GTDB): domain Bacteria; phylum Bacillota; class Clostridia; order Oscillospirales; family CAG-382; genus UBA1206. The sequence goes on along the minus strand of DBQR01000010.1, from coordinate 16,396 downwards.
TCATCTTCTGTCTGGGAAACACGGGCAATCAGCTTGCTGAAAGCAGTGACGGCGTTGTCAAGGCTTTCCCAGGAAAACACCAGCACCTTACGGTAGTGGGACATAAGGCAGAAATAACGATAAGCTAAGGGGTCATACCCTTTTCCCTCAAGGAGCGATACCGTCAAAAATTCCCCTTTTGACTTGGACATCTTCCCCGATTCGTCGTTTAGATGCCGGATATGGAACCAGAAGTCGCACCAGCGGTGGCCGAGATATGCTTCCGACTGAGCTATTTCGTTGGTATGGTGGGGAAATGCGTTGTCGATACCCCCGCAATGGATGTCAAGATGTCCTCCCAGTTCCTTAACCGAAATCGCCGAGCATTCGATATGCCAGCCGGGATAACCCAATCCCCAGGGGGAATCCCACTTCAATTCCTGGTCTTCAAACTTGGATTTGGTAAACCACAGCACAAAATCGTTTCTGTTTTTCTTGTTGGGGTCGTCGCAGACTCCCTCCCGGACGCCTACTTCCAGATCCTCCGCATTATGCTTGCTGAACACATAATATTCATCAAGTTTAGAGGTGTCGAAATACACGTTCCCCCCCGCCACATAGGCATAACCTTTGTCAAGGAGGGTCTTAACCATTTCGATAAAATCGGGAATCCGGCCGGTGGCGGGGATTATTATTCCGGGTTTCTTAATATTCAGCTTTTCGCAGTCGTTGAAAAAAGCGTCGGTGTAGAATTTTGCGATTTCCAGCACCGTCTTATGTTCCCGCTTTGCCCCTAACAGCATTTTGTCTTCGCCGACGTCGCAGTCGCCGGTAAGGTGCCCCACATCGGTGATGTTCATTACCCGCTTTACGGTATAACCCGAATAGGTAAGAAACTTTTCCAGCACATCCTCCATTATATAGGACCGCAGATTGCCTATATGGGCGAAATGATAAACGGTGGGACCGCAGGTGTACATTCTTACCGTATTGTCTTTAGGTGAAAATTCGTCGATTTTTCTTGTAAGGGAGTTATACAGCTTCATATTTTGTTCTTTCTTTATTTGGTGGGATCAATGTATTTCCAGTAGTCTTTGACATAGGTATAGCCGGAAAACAACGTAAAGAAGGCGGTTATTATCATGCTGGCAAGGGACATCACACCGCCGGTTACCTTTATCAATGGTTCAAGGATAACCACAAGGATGGTTGCGATCTGGGAAACGGTTTTCATCTTCCCCCACCGGTTGGCGGGGATTACGATATTGGCGTCCCCCGACACCACAAGGCGGAGGGAGGTAACCGTTAGTTCCCTGAATATAATGATAAGGGACATCCAGAAAAACACGTTTGACAATATGGCTGTCGGAACAATCCCCCCTTCGGGGAAAATGAAACCCGAATAGAGTATGGCGATAAGCGCGGCGAAAATCATGAATTTGTCCGCCAAGGGGTCCATGAATTTGCCGAAGGAGGTTACAAGCCCCCGCTTTCTTGCGATATTTCCGTCAAGGAAGTCGGTAAAGGCGGCAAGGCCGAAGATTGCGGCGGAAATAAGCCGTGACCATAAAATATTGTCCTCCCCGAAAAAGGGATAAATCATAAAAGCTATAAAAAATGGTACCAGCACTGCCCTGATTAAGGTGAGTCTGTTAGGCAAATTGAGTTTCATGCGTTATCCTTGCCTTTCTGATAGTTATTTATAACGGCAATACCCAATAGATCATAGTCAAGATAGTCTTTTATAAGGACGTTGACAAATTCCCCTTCCTGAAGATTTACCGGAGAATCGAAATAAACCTTACCGTCGATTTCGGGGCAGTCGCCGCAGCTTCTCCCGAAAAACTTTTCGGCAACCGGGTCATAACCTTCGAAGATAACCTTCAGGGTTTTCCCGATATTCTGCCGGTTATGCTCCTCGTGTATTCCCTTCTGAAGGTTCATGATTTCGTTCTGGCGTTTTCTTTTGGTCTTTTCGGGAATCTGGTCGTGAAAATTATAGGCGGGAGTGTCTTCCTCCCTTGAATAGGAAAACACGCCCAGGCGTTCGAATTTTGTATCTTTTACGAAATTATATAATTCCTCAAAGGCTTCCTCGGTTTCCCCGGGAAAGCCCACTATAAGGGTGGTGCGGATTACGATATCCGCCACATTCTGCCGGAGTTTGGCGATTACTTCCCTGACTTTTGAAGAAGTCCCCTTGCGGTTCATCCGTTTTAAAATACCGTCGTTAATATGCTGTATGGGCATATCTATGTATTTCACAAGCTTTTTATTAACGGCAAACTCGTTTATAAGTTCGTCGGTTATCCTTTCGGGATAGCAGTACAATACCCTTATCCACTCGATGCCTTCAATCGCCGAAAGGGCCTGTATCAGCTTTTCGAGACAGGCCTTGCCGTAAAGGTCGATGCCGTACATGGTGGTGTCCTGGGCAATTAGAATTATTTCCTTTACTCCCAGGGCGGCAAGGTCGGTCACTTCCTCCGCTATATCGTTTATGGGTCTTGACCGGTATTTCCCCCTCAATGAGGGAATAATACAATAGGTGCATTTGTTGTCGCAGCCTTCGGCAATCTGGACATAGGCAAAGTGGGAAGGGGTGGTTACCACCCGGTCCTTGTTGAAGGCAAGGTTTTCCGGCAGATTGCAGGAAAAGAAACGCTTTGAATTATATGCGTTTTCAATGGCCGTTACCACTTCGTCATAGGAACCGGTGCCAATAACACAGTCCACTTCGGGGAGTTCCTTAAATATTTCCTCTTTGTATCTTTCGGCAAGGCAGCCTGCCACCACAATGCCTTTGAGATTTTTATTCTTTTTAAGCCATGCTATGTCAAGGATGTTGTCGATGGCTTCCTGCTTCGCCGACTTTATAAAGGCGCAGGTGTTTATAACCATAACGTCGGCGTCGATATCCTCGGCGACTATTTCATATCCCGCCTCATGGCATTTGGCAATCATATTTTCGGTATTTATTAGGTTTTTCGGGCATCCAAGGGATACAAAGCCCACTTTAATCGGCATACTGTTATCACTTTCGTAAATTTTTTCGTTTATTTATTCCTCGTCGGGGGAGTATTCGTTTAGGGCATGCTTTATTTCATCCCAGGAATAGCCCAGCCGGTAAAGGTAATTTATGAATTTTGCTTTTGACTTTCTGTCGGACAGATTATATTTTCTGCCTTCGGTTCTGATTAAATACTCAAGATTTTCTGTTAATTTTTCCTCATCAACCGAATCAAGGGCAGACTTTATATCCTCGGTTGAAAAGCCCTTTTCGTAAAGGAAAGCTTTTATCCTTGCTTTTCCGAAACGGCGTTTTTCGGCAAGATTTACCGCAAGCCGTTCCGAAAGGCTTTGGTCGTTTATATAGCCCTTATCCTCAAGGAGGCTTATAACCGCTTCAATGACTTCATCGCCGAAATGCTTTTTCAGCTTTTCCCTAAGCTTCCGCTTCGAAAGGTCGTTGTAGGACAAATAATTTTCGGCCTTTTTTATGCAGGACAGCTTTTCGGCGGCAAAGGTCAGCTTTTCTAAATCCACACAACCGCCCACGCCGAGGGAAACAAAGTCGGAGTTAGTAACGGTGTAGCTTTCCCCGTTTGCCTGCAGAATGACTTCGTTCTTATCTTCACAGACAATAATATTTTCAACGGGGATTTCTTTCGGGAAGTCGGTCATGCCTCGTCCAAGGTTCCCAAATCATCGGTATAGGCAAAGCTGCCGTCGGACTTCTTGTAGGCGTCCCTTACCTTTGATTCGACTTCGTTGAACAGTTCCCTGTTTTCGCTTAAAATTTTTCTAAGATTGTCCTTGCCCTGGCAGAGCCGCTGACCGTTGTAGGAAAACCAGGAACCCGCCTTTTCGATAATTTCAAACAGCACGCCCAGTTCCACAAGTTCGCTTTCCTTTGAAATTCCTCTGCCGTAGATGATGTCGAATTCCGCGGTTCTGAAGGGGGGAGCCACCTTGTTTTTAACCACCTTGCATTTGACGTGGTTGCCTATAATATCGGTGCCTTCCTTAATCTGTTCCCCTTTTCTGATGTCGATTCTGACGGAAGAGTAAAACTTCAGTGCCCGCCCGCCGGTGGTTACTTCGGGGTTGCCGTACATAACCCCCACCTTTTCCCTGAGCTGGTTGATAAACACCACAATGGCGTTGGACTTGGATATAGCCCCCGAAAGTTTGCGGAGTGCCTGGGACATAAGCCTTGCATGAAGTCCCACATGGGATGCTCCCATATCCCCGTCGATTTCGCTGCGGGGGACAAGGGCTGCCACCGAGTCGATGACCACGATATCCACCGCGCCGGAACGCACCAAAGCGTCGCACACCTCAAGGGCGGTTTCCCCGTCGTCGGGCTGGGAAACAAGCAGGTCGTTAATATTTACCCCCACCGCCTTGGCGTAAACCGGGTCAAGGGCGTGTTCCGCGTCGATAAAGGCGGCTTCCCCCCCTTCCCTCTGGACTTCGGCAATCATATGAAGGGCGACGGTGGTCTTACCGGAGGATTCGGGCCCGAATATTTCCACAATCCTGCCCTTGGGTACCCCGCCTATCCCTAAAGCCAAGTCAAGGGAAAGGCTGCCGGTGGACACCGCCTTAACTTCCATGGAGGGGTTTTCCCCCAGACGCATTACGATACCCTTTCCTTCCTTCTTTTCAAGATGGGAAAGAGCGGTTTCCAGGGCTTTTTTCTTTGCGGTAACGTCCTTTATCACTTCGTTTTCAGCCATGGCTTATATCCTTTCAAAAGTAATATATTAAAAAATACCCCTGTTGATGTTTGATAAGGAAAAACGGGGTAAAAATGCCGTTGCATACGAACTAATGTTCATTTTATTCTACCATATAATAAAATAAATGTCAATATATTTTTCAATTCAATCTACATTTTGATAAAAGTAGGCATTTTACACCATATTTGTCCCATATTTTGTGGAAAGCGTATATTTACATTACAATGAATGTGTTATATAATTATTACGTTGAAGGGCGACCGTAAAAATTTTACTAAAGGAAGGTTTATAATGAAAGCAACTTCGTATCACGGCGAGCTTTGTCTTATAGTACTGAAGAGCGCAAGAGAGCTCGGCAAACTGGTTGACGACTGGATTAAGAATTTAAGGAACGTTCAGGAACCCGAAATGACCTATATCCTCCCCATCGAGGAAGTCCGTTTTTCCAACGGTGAAGGTAAACTTAAGCTTGATGAATCGGTAAGGGGAAAGGACGTTTATATCATCGTTGACGTGGGGAACTATTCCATCACCTACCCCATGTTCGGCTTTGAAAACCATATGTCCCCCGACGAACATTATCAGGACGTAAAGCGGGTACTGTCCGCCATAGGCGGCAAGGCAAACCGGGTTACCGTCATTATGCCTCTGCTTTACGCCTCCCGCCAGCATAAGAGAAAAGGCAGGGAATCCTTAGACTGCGCCCTTGCCCTGAACGAGCTTGAAAATTTAGGGGTTGACACCATTATTTCCTTTGACGTGCATGACCCCACCATCTACAACGCCATTCCCAACTCCTCCTTTGAAAACATCTTCCCCACCTATTCCATGCTTAAGAGCTATATCGCCCATGAGGGAAACAATATCTCCAAAAGCAATATGGTGGTTATATCACCGGATACGGGAGCCATGGACAGGGCGATTTATTATGCCAACGTCCTGGGGGTTGACGTGGGTATGTTCTACAAGCGGCGTGACCATACCCGGATAGAAAACGGAAAGAACCCCATTATCCAGCATGAATATATAGGCGGTCCCCTTGAAGGGAAAAGGGTGCTTATCGTTGACGATATGATCGCCTCCGGCGAATCGATAATCGATATTATAAACGTCATTACCACCCAAAAAATCGAAGCGGCCTATGTTGCTTGTACCTATGCCCTGTTTACCGAAGGAGTTGCCAAATTCGACAGACTCTATGAGGAAGGCAAGCTAAAAAAGCTTTACACCACGAACCTTTCCTATATCCCGGCGGAAATAAAGCATAAACCCTGGTTTGTGGAAGTTGACCTTTCAAAATTCATTGCAAAAATAATAAACACCCTCTCCCACGACGAATCCATCTCCCCCCTCCTTGACGCCACCACCAGAATAAGGCGGCTGTTGAAATCCGCTTCGCTGAAGAATGAATAATTAATATTTTATATTATAGAAATGCGGCAGAAATGCCGCATTTTTTAACCCGTAAAAACCAATGGAACTTCAGTTTACATATAAGGAGTAACACCGTATTTATTAAAAAGCTAAATAGCGGAAATTTGAAAAATAAACCGAAAAACGGGTTATTTCTTAAAAAATATATTGACAAAGCCATAAATATCTGCTAAAATACCTTGATTGAAAAGCGGCAAAAACAAAACCGCCGTATTTTCTCCTTACTGCAAAGCCTATATAAAGGCGGGCGCAGTCAAAAGTCCATAAGGAGGTGTAAGAATGGAACAGAAAAGGCTGTACGAAACCATTTTTATCGTAAACAACACCATCGGCGAAGAAAACATTAAAGCGGTGGTTGAAAAGTTTACTTCACTGGTTTCCGAAAACGGCACAATCGAGTCGGTCAGCGAATGGGGCACAAGGCGTCTTGCTTATCCCATAAACGATTATACCGAAGGTTACTATGTTCTTGTAAGATTCTATTCGGGTCCGGAATTTCCCGCAGAACTGAAGAGACTCTATAACATTAACGACTCGATACTCCGTTCAATCATTGTTAAGGTCGAAAGCTAAAATTTGTCTTTGCGTAACAACACAAGGTGAAAGGCAGGGTAAATAAATGGCAAGCTTTAATTTAGTTGTTCTGATAGGGCATCTTGTCGCCGACCCCGAACTCAAAACCACCCAGAACGGAACGCCGGTTACTTCCTTCAGAATAGGCGTCAACCGCAGGTTCAGCCAGGGGGAACAGCAGACGGATTTCATCGACATAGTCTGCTGGCGCAAAACCGCCGAATTCGTAACCAAATACTTTTCAAAAGGTAAGCCCATTCTGGTAAGGGGTTACCTCCAGACAAGGACCTGGACCGATAACAACAATAATAAACGCTTTTCCACCGAAGTGGTTGCCGAAGAAGTATCCTTCGTAGGCCGCAAAGACGACTACACCGGCGGCGGTATGGCTGCCGGTTCATCCCTGCCCAATTACTCTACTCCCGTCCCGGAAGGTTCCTTTGAAGAGCTTTCCGCCGACGACGAGCTTCCCTTCTGATTAATATCAGACACAAATACCGAATAATAAGGAGAATAAATAATGGACAAAGACTTTAAGGACAGCGGTAAAAGCTTCAGGCCCCGCAGAAAAGCAAAAGTATGTGTCTTTTGTGCCGAAAAAGTAGAGCATATCGATTATAAAGATGTTGCCCGCCTTAAAAAGAGTACTTCCGACAGAGCGAAGATACTTCCCCGGCGTGTAACCGGCACCTGCGCCAAGCACCAGAGACAGCTTACCGAAGCCGTTAAGCAGGCAAGGCAGATAGCCCTTTTGCCCTATATATCAGATTAGTTTGTTTACCGGTTTCCCGTTGGGAAACCGGTTGTTTCTTTTGTCCGACTATTTCGTTTTCAGCCTCCATTGTGCAAGAAATGCGGCGAGGCGAAGCCGAGCCGGAGGGATTGTATTTTATAGTTTACGCCAAAGATAATCCCTCGGTCAGCCGACACTGACAACTCCCTTTATAAAATGTAGCCTATTTGACAGTTTACAAATCTATTTAATAGCAATTTTTAAGAATAGCATTAATTTCAAGTTTAATTTAACAAGGTAAATAAATGTCTGCTAAAAATCAGGTTTCATCAGTGCTTGAAAAATATAATATAAATTTTTACGGTTTTATTCCCTTCTCCGCCTGCGGTATTGCAAACAGGCGGCTTTATGACCGATGCGTTTCGGAGGGAGCTAAAACCGTTGTTATATTTGCCGTTCCTTATAAAACCAATAACACCCCCGTTGATGATTATCAAATGTCGGAATATGCCCGGGTTTACGACTACCATAAAAAGTTCGACAATATATTTCAAAAGCTGATCCCCGATTTACAGCAACTGTTCCCCGAAAACGTTTTTCTTGCCTTCACCGACCACTCTCCCGTCAACGAAAAACTTGCCGCCGCCGGTGCAGGACTCGGGGTTATCGGTAAAAACACCCTGCTTATTACGGAAAAATACGGTTCTTATGTGTTTTTGGGGGAAATTATAACCGACCTTGAAATTGAATCAACCGAAGGTGAAATATTATCCTGCGCCGATTGCGGCATTTGTAAAAAAGTATGTCCCGCCGGAGCAATCGGCGAAAAATCCTTTGATGTATCAAAATGCCTGTCGAATATTTCGCAAAAGACCAAAAAGACCGAAACCGAAAAACTGCTGTTGCAAAATAAACGCATTGTCTGGGGTTGCGATATCTGTCAACAGTCCTGCCCCATGAACCGGAACAAAGGGAAAACCGACGACAGCTACTTTACCGAAGGCTATATCTCAGACTTATCCTTTGATTTAATACACTCAATGACGGATGAGGAATTTTCAAAATACCCCTTCTCATGGAGAAATAAGAAGGTTATATTAGATAATATTTCAAACATAAACAAGCAAGATTGACTTTTAATTAAAATATGTGCTATACTCTTTACGAATAAATCCGCCGGAGGCAGTTATGGTAAACAAACAAATACAGCAGATAGCCGATAGAATAAAATATTTAAGGGATATCCTTGACATCCCCGCAGTGACGGTTGCCGAAAAAATCGGCATTTCCGCCGGCGAATATAACGCTTACGAAAGCGGAGCGGCGGATATTCCCATAAGCGTCATTTACAATATTGCCGGTGCTTTGGGTATCGACGCCACCGAGCTTTTGACCGGCGAAGCCCCCCGTATGGAGGCTTACTCCGTCACCCGCAAGGGTAAGGGGATAGGGGTGGAACGCTATGAAGGCTATGCCTTTGAAGCCCTTGCCTATAATTTCAAGGATAAAAACAAGGAACCCATGATTGTCACCATTTCCCCGTCGGAGGAAAAGCCGAAGCTGGTAACCCACGGGGGTCAGGAGTTCAATATCGTCCTTGAAGGTACCGTCGGGGTAATTATAGGCAGCCGGGAAATAATCCTCAACGAGGGGGATTCGGTTTATTTCAATCCCGCCATCCCCCACGGTCAGTACGCCATAGGCGGAACGGCTAAATTCCTTACGGTAATCGATAAAGAATGACCGACAAAACAAAAGCCAAAAAATATTACGGCCAGAATTTTCTGACAAACAAAGCCGTTCCGGAACGGATTGTCAGGGAATCGGGGGTAACTTCCTCCCACGGGGTTCTGGAAATAGGCCCCGGCAGAGGGATTCTGACGGAGTTTTTAGCCCTAATCGCCAAAAAAGTGGTGGCGGTTGAAATAGATTCCGAACTTATCCCCTTTTTATGGGAAAAGTTCAGCGGTTTCGAAAATGTGGAAATTGCGGAAGGGGATATTTTAAAAACCGATATTCAGAAGCTGATTGACGAACATTTTACGGGTATGCCCCTATCCGTCTGCGCGAATATTCCCTATTATATAACCTCCCCCATTATCCTGAAGCTGATTGCGGGAAATTACTCCTTTGACACCGTTACGGTTATGGTTCAGAAGGAGGTGGCAAGAAGACTCTGCGCCAAAAAGAAAAGCAGTGAGTACTCCTCCCTTACGGTGCTTTGCGATTATTATGCCACCGTAAAAAAGCTGTTTGATGTCCCTGCGGGGAATTTTTTACCTAAACCTAAAGTGGATTCGGCGGTTATCAGGTTTGATATAAGAAAAGCCCCTCCGGTTTCGCCTAAGGATATTGATTTGTTTTTTAGGGTAATCCGCCTTGGATTTTCCCATCGGAGGAAAACTTTGGTAAACTGCCTTGTTTCGTCCGATTTCCCCTTTTCAAAGGATGAAATATTAATAGCCCTTGCTTTATCCGGCTTTTCCTCCAACATTAGGGGTGAAGAAATGGATATATATGACTTTGAAAAGTTCGTGTCGGGGCTGTATAAATTTAAATAAAATTGTGTACAAGGCAAATTTCAAACCGTAGGGAGTATGCAACAATGAAAACCGGTTTCACCCAGCTTAATTTTATTATAAATGCCATAACATTTTTCGAAAAAGCCTCCCTTAAAGGGTGGCACGAGCGTAACGCCGGCAACCTGACATACCGCCTTACAAATGACGAAATTACCTCCGCCGCTACCTTTTTCAACGACAACCGGCATTTTCCCCTTGATATTCCCGAAAAATCAATCAACAACCTTGCCGGGGAGCATTTTCTTGTCACCAACGCCGGCTCCTTTATCAGCAATATCCCCAGTAACCCCTGTAATACCCTTTCGATAATAAAAATCGACGATAACCTGAAGGGCTATACCGTGCTGTTCGGCGACAGTCTTCACCGCCCCACCAGCGAGCTGTTCAGCCATCTTATCGCCCATTCAATAAAGATTAAGCAGGGCAAAAGGGTGGTTTATCATTCCCACCCGGAAAATATTATTGCCCTGTCCTTCCTTCTCCTCCATACGCCGGAGGCTTTTTCCAACACCCTGTGGAGGTCAAACACCGAATGTCCCCTTGCCTTTCCGGAGGGAATCGGGGTTCTGCCCTTTTTAGTCCCGGGAAGTCTTGAAATAGCCCTGGAATCCTCAAAAATGTTTGAAAAATTCAATATTTTGGTGTGGGCGCACCATGGTATTTTTTCGGCGGGAGTAGATTTTGACGACGCATTTTCCCTTGTGGAGGTGGTGGAAAAAGCGGCTAAAATATACCTGCTTTATTCCTCCGCGGGAAAGGCGGTTTCAACTATTACGAAACAGAACATTTTGGATGAGTGCAAGGCGTTGGGAATAAGTATAAATAGAGATTTGTTAATATAAGAAACCACCGGCTTTAGCCGGTGGTTTTAGTCAATAGCGTCAGCTGCGGGGTTCATTTGCTTCTCTTCAGGGTATGCGGTACTACCCCTCATCCGTCAGCCTGCGGCTGCCACCTTCCCCTCAAGGGGAAGGCTTTATTATTATGCGCCGTTGCCGTTATTATAGGCCTCGTACTGGCTGTAATAAATCTCGCTGTAAAAGCCGCCCTTTTCAAGGAGCTGGCTGTGGGTACCCTGCTCCACTATCTGGCCGTCGTTGATAACGAGGATAATATCCGCATTCACGATGGTTGACAGCCGGTGGGCGATTACAAAGGAGGTTTTCCCCTTCATAAGCTTATCCATGGTATGCTGAATAAGAATTTCGGTACGGGTGTCCACGTTGGAGGTGGCTTCGTCAAGGATAAGCATCTTCCTTCCCGAAAGATAAGCCCGGGCAATGGTCAACAGCTGCTTCTGACCGCTTGAAATATTGGAAGATTCCTCGTTTATCATGGTGTCGTAACCCTTTTCAAGGGTTTCTATGAAATAGTCGATATGGGCATACTCCGCCGCCCGCTTAACGTCCTCAAAGGTGGCGTCGGGATTGCCGTAGGCAATGTTCTGATATACGGTGCCGGAAAACAGCCAGGTATCCTGAAGCACCATGGCAAACTGGTTTCTCACTTCTTCCCTGCCGACCTTGGTTATGTCAACCCCGTCAATCCTTATACAACCCGAATCGGGTTCGTAAAACCTCATAAGGAGATTGACAAGAGTGGTTTTTCCCGCCCCGGTGGGACCCACGATGGCAACCTTCTGACCTGTCATTATGTCAACCGAAAATTCCTGTATAAGCGGGGTATCCTTTTTATAGGAGAAATTGACCTTTTCAAAGGTTACATTACCCTTTACGTTGGTTAAATGCTCGCTTTCGGTTTCGGCCATTTCCCCGGAATCAAGTATGCCGTAAACCCGCCTTGCGGAGGCAATGGTTTTCTGCATTGTGCCGAAACCGTAGGCTATGGATTCAAGGGGCATCGAAAAGTTTTTGGCGTATAGCGCAAAGGAAACGATAATACCCACGTCCATCCTGCTGGTTGAAGCCAAATAACCCCCCAACAGGCAGATGGCTATATATGCCACGTTGTCCACAAAGGCGATAATGGGCTGAACCATTCCCGAAAGATAGTTGCCCTGACGGCATTTTATTTTATATTCCCCGCTTAATCCGGCGTGGATTTGGTTCTGCCTGTCCGCAAGACCGAAAGCCTTTACCGTATCAAAGCCGGTGCAGTTTTCCTCCACATGTGAGGATATTTTTCCGTTTATATCCCTTGCCGAGGTAAAATGCTTTTCGCTTTTCCCCGCCATCTTGGCGGCAAGCACCACCGAAAAGGGGACGAAAACCACCACAATGGCCGCAAGCAGGGGATTGAGTATAAATATAATCACCGCAATGCAAACAAGCTTAAGCACTCCGTTTATAAGGGTATCTATGACTATATGAACGGTAGTCCCCAGCACCGAAACGTCGTCGGTCATTCTTGAAATTATCTCGCCGATAGGGGTATTATCGGCAAAGCTTACGGGGAGTTTTTTGATTTTGGCGCTCATTCTCACCCGTAAATCACAGGTGAACCTGCGGGAAACCACGTTGTTCATCATCTTCATAATGATGATGGATGTAACGGCTATGGCAACATATATCCCGCCCAGGATAATCACCGCGGATACAAAATTGGTTTTGTCAACGGGGGTTTTATTAATCCAGGCATTATATACTTCGTCGGTAAGCTTGCCGAGAACATAGGGTCCCGCAAGGGACAATACCACCGTAATCAGGGATAAAAACGTGGAAAGAATTAGATAACCCTTTATGTGGGAAAGGTCTTTCAGTATTCGCTTTATGATATATCCTACGGACATTTCGTTTTTATCCGTCTGCTTTTTGGCTTTCATTTTGCCACCCCCTTTGCCGAGGTGCGTTTTATCTGGGAATCGTAGATTTCTTTATAAACGGTACAGTTTTCAAGGAGTTCGTTATGTCTGCCTTCCCCCACAATCCTTCCCTTGTCCATAACATAAATCTGGTCGCAGTGCATGGCGGTAGCAGCTCTTTGGGTAATAATGATTCTGGTTTTGCCTTTAAGCTTTTCGTTCAGCGCTCTGCGGAGTTTGGATTCGGTAAGATAGTCAAGGGCGGAAAAGGTATCGTCGAAAACATACACCGGCGCATCCTTTATAACGGTGCGGGCAATATTTATCCGCTGTTTTTGTCCGCCGGATATGTTCGACCCCGCCTGGGAAAGGTGCATCTTATAGCCTTCCGGCTGGGATTCCAGAAAGTCGGCAATCTGGGCGACCCCGGCAGCTTCCTTTAATTCATAGTCTGTGGCATCGGGTTTTCCCATTTTAATGTTTTCCTCCGCGGTGCCTTCGAAGACCATGGATTTCTGGAGAGCAACCGATAGATTACTCCTTATGGCGCGGGCGGAAAGATTTTTATAATCAACTCCGCCGAAGGTAATTTTCCCTTCATAGTCGGAATAGAAGGCAAGCAGCAGCTTGACAAGGGTGGATTTTCCCGAACCGGTACCACCGATTATCCCCACCGTTTCTCCTTTTAAAGCCTTAAAGGAGATATCCTCAATGGCAGGATTTCCCCCTTTGCCGTAGCGGAAGGTGAGGTTTTCCATAACTATTTCCCCGTCAAGCATCTTTTCCCCGTCTTCGATAAGACCGGGGTTATGCTCGTCTTTACCCTCCTTGGAAAGTACTTCGGTTATCCGCTTAAGGGACACCTTAATGTGGGGAAACCATGCCAACGCCCAGGAAAGCATGATAACCCCGCCCATAATAAGGGCGATATACTGGATATTGGCGATTATCCCGCCGGCGGTAATGATTGAGGACGTGGTAAGGCGGGAAGCCCCTATCCCCAGCAGCACCACGGCGGTGATGTCAAGAATAAAGGTGGTGACGGGGGTGATGTAACCGCTTCTTATATTGGCGCGGATAATATATTCCGCCATGGTGACGGTGGCGTTCTTTACCCGGTTATGTTCGGAATCCTCCCGGTTGAAGGCTCTGATAACCCTTAGCCCCGACAGTCTTTCCCTTACCACCTTGTTCTGAATGTCGATATACTTGGCGGAATTTTCGAAAAGATTGTACATCCCTCTGGTGACAATCCATACCGCCAGCAGCACCAGGGGGCAGACGGCAAGGGTAATAAGTGCCATTATCCAGTCGGACAGAAAAGCAAGAATCCCCCCGCCGATACACATTATCAGAACGTATATAAGCATGTGCATTGAATTGTAGGCCACCATCTCAAGGGAAAACAGATCCTCCGTCTGACGGGTCAAAAGGGAGGCGGTTCCTATTTCGGAAAATTCGTCAAAGGAATAGGAATTTACTTTTTTGAATATTGCCCGCTGCATATCGCTTAAAAAATCGGCGGAAACCGAGGTGCTTAATTTAATGGTAATAAGTAAGCAGATAAGGGACACCGCCGCCAGTCCCAGCATTATGCCGCACATTAAAAAAATGTAGTCCATGTCGCCGTTGGCGATACCGATGTTTACGATTTTTGACATTATATAGGGCATAAACAGGGCGCAGAATACGGATACCGCGTCAATCAGCCCGGCGATAAAAATTCGTTTTTTATATGGTTTTAGATAGGATAACAGTAGTTTCATTGGTTTCCTTTCATTGATTATAATCCCGCCGCAGGCGGTTTTCTCCGACCGCAAGGGAGATTTTATCAACAGATTTGGCTGCGGATTTCGTTTTACTTCTCTTCCGGTAATAGGGTGCTACCCCTCATCCGTCAGCCTTCGGCTGACACCTTCCCCGAAAGTCGGAAGGCTTTTTTATATCCACTCCTACAATATTCAATTCAATACAATATTTAAATATTATGCACTTTTTCCGTTGTATACTTATAGTTTTTCGCTTGGGAGGTAAACAGCTTGTAATATGTTCCTTCCTCGTTCTGCATAAGTTCCCGGTGGGTGCCGAAGGCTTCTGTTTTCCCGTCGGATATTACCAGTATCCTGTCGCAGAACACACTTGAGGACATACGGTGGGATATATACAATGCGGTCTTATCCCCCACAAGGGAGTTGAAGTTTTCGTAAATTTCCGCCTCCGCGATGGGGTCAAGGGCGGATGTGGGCTCGTCAAGAATTACAAGGGATGCGTTTTTATACAATGCTCTTGCGATGGCGATTTTCTGAGACTGTCCCCCCGAAAATTCCACCCCTTCCTCGTCGTACTCCTTTCCGAAACGGGAATCAATCCCCTGCTTTAGCGACTTTATCTTGTCCGACATCCCCACTTTATCAATCAGTTCAATAACCTTTTCCCTGTCCTTTCCGGCATCTTTGCAGGTTATGTTTTCGCAAATCGTAAAGTTGAAAAGCCGAAAATCCTGAAACACCGCCGCCAGCTCCCTTAGGTAGGAGGAATGCTCGTATTCGAAAATATCCCTGCCGTTGATGAGAATTTTCCCCGAATCGGGATGATACAGACGGCAGATCAATTTTACCACAGTTGACTTCCCCGCCCCGTTAAGCCCCACGATGCTTATCTTTTCTCCGTCGTTTATTATAAATGAAACATTGTCAAGCACCTTTTTTTCGGTTTTGGGATAGGCAAAGGACACGTTTTTAAATTCAATGGTTTTTACTTTATCTAAGACGGCATTTCCGGAAATCCGGACTTCGTCGGGGACCTTCATAAGCTCGGCAAGGGGGGTAAGGTAGCCTAACATCAGCGTTATTTCCACCACCGCCGTCCCCATGGCCAAAACCGAGGAGGAAAAGGACACCGCCGATGAAACATACATGGTAAGGCTGCCGATGCCTATACCACCGCTCAGGGTGTGGCTGCTCACAAACCCGTAGGCAAGCATTGTCTGCAATACCACAACCACCTGAAACAGCCCCATGGCAAGCCCCATCCGGCGGTTGAATTTGCCGAACCAGCGGTTTATTTCCCTGTTGTATTCGGTTAGGGTATCCCCCAACATATCCTGCATTTCGTACAGGCGGCATTCCTTCTGAATAAGAGTTTCAAAAGTTAGGTTTATATAGTAGCCGTATTTGCGGTTTACGGGGATGAGTTCCTGATAAAATTTTCGCTGGTACTTTGAAAAGGAAGCCTGTATAAGCACCGAAAGCCCTATGGTGGCCGTCAGCGACACCACTAAAATCCAGGACAGACTCAGCATTATGGCAACCAGACCCGCCACGGTGAATATCTCGTTTAGGAAAGACACCGCATTTGTCACAAGGGAATTTACCACCCCCTGATTGTACATGGCGAAGGTTGCTCTCTCCTTAAGGTCAAGGAAGTGGGGGTCTTCAAGGTTCTTGTATTCCACCGACATAATTTTATCGGCAAACTGCTTTTCGATACCCCAGGAAATGCGTTCCTGCTCCACGTCAAGCAGGCGGGAAAACAGCTTTTTGAGAAAAGCAAACAGCACGTTGGACAGTACTATCGCCATCACAAACCA
>DBQR01000013.1 GCA_002305335.1 Clostridiales bacterium UBA1389 | reverse complement strand
TTGCCGCCTCTGTTTATCAATTGGCTTCAGTATACGGAATAAGCGAAGATGCTGCTTATACAATAAAAAATACCGCAAATCAATTTGCGGTTGATGCGAGAAAAAACATTAAAATTAAACTTAGTTTTGATAATCAGACTAAAGAATCTACCAAGCTGGTCTTGGCTGTTTTCGGATACCGAAAGAGATTAGATTCTATATCAAAAATTATTGACTTTGAAAATAGTTACAATGATAAAATTAATTCTGCCATAACAGATATTGAAAGTATAAAAAATGGTATATCTTGGCTTTTCTTTTCGCAAGACAGAAAACAAAGCGTTACACAATCATATCGTTATCTTACGGATCAACTTAATGGCGATTATGAAAAAACTGCTTTGATACTGGCAAAAGAATTGTATCAAATATCAGAGATTCCTATCGATAATGCCTGGTCAGATTTTAAAATTAATTCAATTGCATATTTCAATATTCTTGAGGAAATTGTTCCGGGAGTTCTTGGCAATGACGATAAATTGTATGGGTTACCTGAGGATTTGGCAAGAGAAATCCAGGATGAATGTTTTTTTCCGGACGGACTGAAATGTGAATTGCGTCGTTATCAGGAATGGGGAGTAAAATATATACTTCATCAGGAAAAAGTTCTCTTGGGTGATGAAATGGGGCTTGGAAAAACAATTCAGGCTATTGCAACAATGGTTTCACTGAAAAATGTAGGAGCAAGTCATTTTATAGTTGTATGTCCGGCAAGCGTTCTTCCGAACTGGTGTAAGGAAATATCGGAAAAAAGTAAATTACGCGTAATCAAAGTACACGGTACAGGACGCAATATGGCATTTAAATCCTGGATTCAAACCGGTGGTGTGGCTGTTACAACATACGAAACTACGGGTATTTTCAAAATTGAAGATAATTTTGAATTTGATTTGTTGGTTGTTGACGAAGCGCATTTTATTAAAAATACAGGCGCGGCTCGCTCTCAAAATGTGCGCAATTTATGCAAGTTTTCAAAACGGTTGTTGTTCATGACCGGTACGGCTCTTGAAAATAACGTAGATGAAATGATATCCCTTATTAATGTACTTCAACCTTCAATTGCACGTCAAATAAAAAATATAGCTTTTATGTCCAGCGCACCGCAATTCAGAGAAAAGATAGCTCCTGTATACTATAGAAGAAAACGCGAAGAAGTGCTCACTGAACTTCCTGATCTGATTGAAATCAAAGAGTGGTGCGATATGTCGGAAAAAGAGGAAAGAATTTACGAACAAACGATTCTTGAAAAAAATCACATGAGAATAAGACAGTTGTCATGGAATGTTGATGATATACGCGACTCATGCAAAGCTAAGCGTATGCTTGAAATCATTGAGGAAGCAGAAGCGGAAGGACGCAAAATTTTAGTATTTTCCTTTTTCCTTGATACAATCCGTAAAATATGCGGTTTCCTTGGTGACAGATGTTTAAATCCAATCAATGGTTCATTAAATCCGCAACGCAGGCAGGAAATTATTGATGAATTTGATAAAGCGCCTGCAGGAAAGGTATTATGTGCGCAGATTCAATCCGGCGGAACCGGTTTGAATATACAGTCTGCGAGTGTGGTTATTATTTGTGAGCCACAGTTCAAACCCTCAATTGAAAATCAGGCAATATCAAGAGCTTACCGTATGGGACAAGCAAGGAATGTTCTTGTTTACCGCTTGCTCTGTGAAAATACAGTTGATGAACGGATTACCAAGATGCTTGAAGAAAAGCAGGCGATATTTGATGCCTTTGCAGACAAATCTGTTGCCGCGGAAAAAACCATGAAAACAAATGCAGAGGTCGACGATACTTCTTTTGGAAAAATAATTGAAGAAGAAATAAACAGAATAAAAGAAAAAAACGGTATAAAGTAAAATTCTAAATGAAAACAAAATATGCGCTTATATATTATGTGCGAAGAACAAACTCAGTCTGCGGATGTTCTTATTCTATCGACCAAGTACGCAAGATGATTTTTTGTAAAATCTATTACATTCATATAATAATCATAACCGAAAGAAAGCTCAACGGATGAGATTCCGGCGGCTTTTAAACTCCTGAGCGTTTCTCTGTCTATCTTTTTGCAAAACGACAATGATGTTCCGAATCTTAAATTTAGCATGTGTTTCATTTTGTTTTTTCCTTATCCGTCAGCCTGCGGCTGACACCTTCCCTTTAAAGGGAAGGCTTTTTTATTTCCTACTTCCTTTTAACCTTATATCTTCCCGAAGCGGCGGTTGACATTATTACCCTTGACGGCTTTGCCTTTCTTGTTACGGGGGTGAAGGCCACGGTAAAGGGGATAACCACCTTAACCCCGGCTTTCCTTAATGCCGCTTCGCAGGCTTTTACGGTGGCTCCGGTGGTGTAAACATCGTCAATCAGCAAAACCCGCTTTTTTCCCGATAATTTTTCCTTATCCGATTCAAACATTCCCATTACGTTTTTCCGCCGCTGGGTGGCGGAAAGCAGCTTCTGTTCGGCGGTTTTCCTTTTCCGCTTTATGGCATCTATTACTTTCACGCCGGATTTTGCCCCAAGGGACAGGGCGATTTCCCCCGCCTGATCGAAACCGTATTTTTTTATGCTTTGCTTTGCCCGGGGAGGATAAACTATGCAGTCGAACTTTTTTGATTCCTTCAGGGACATATAAATAAGCTCCGCGATAAAGTCCGCAAGGTTATTGTCAAGGTTATGTTTTATTACCGAAATCACTTTCTTTGACACCGGAGTGTGGTAATAAAACAAAAACCTGCCGCTTTTCGCAAACTCTCCCCCGCAGACACAGTTGTGCCTCGTCCTTTGGCAGACAGGGCATTTATTTTGAAAAAGTTCGCAGAAATCCCCCAGGCAATCCTTGCATAAGGGGACATTCAAAACCGTCACATCCCCGCAGACGATACACCTGTCGGGAATAAAAAGCCGAACAAACGAAAAGGCCATGTTTTTCACCCCTTAAAGTTTACCCTGTCTGGCGATTTTTGTCAACGGGTATATTTTCCATATTTTTGCGTATATTAAAATCCGATAAAGGGGAAAACGGAGGAAATACAGCAATTGCCATGGAAGAAAACCTGACAACACTTCTTAAATCCTCGTTTGGCATTATAAAAAAATTTATCCGGAAAAGCGGCGATACCGCCGAGCATATCACCGTTTCGGAAAATTACTACGTCATACACAAAGCCTACCACGACGCAAACCGCAGATTTTTAACAAAGACAAGCCTTTACCATATGTGCCGGCGATATCTTGCAAGACACGGGTTTTCCCTTTCGGGGGAGTCCTTTTTTAAATATTTTGCCCAGACGGATTTTTCGGTGGGGGACATTTACGCCTTCGGCACCATGCTTTCCGCCTGCCTTATTGTGTCGGTGGCGGAGGAAATCACGGCATTTAACCAAAACAAACGGTGCAATTCCTCAAAGCTTATTTCCTCCGTCCTTTCTATGAGGAAAATCCCCGACATTAAAACCGAAGAATGCTTTAAAAAGCTGTGTTCCACCGAAAGCCTGCTTGAGGAAAAGCTGGAACTTTATTCCGAAATGGACAAGGCCACCAAGGACCTCTGCCGGGGGGCCTTAATGAAATATGCCGGAAAGTACGGATTGAACGACGCAGACGCCTTAAAAAGTCTTTCCAGAAAAGGCTTAACCCTTTACGATGTCATAACGGGGAAAGGCAAAGGCGAGGTCTCTTTTTTTGTTTGCTATGCTCTTTTGTTTATTGCCTTTTCCCTTTTAATGTTTTATTATTTCGGACTTATTGCCTTTTTTATGATTTTGCCCCTTTACATTGCCTGCGGGATGGTGTGCGATAAAATATTTTCCCATATTTACAAGCCGGTTCCCCCCTTAAGGTTAGGGCTTACCGAGGTTCCGGACAACGCCATCACCCTTGTGGTTATAACCACCCTTTTTTTCGGGAACGGCAGGGACAAATCCCCCTTCGACAACCTTGAGGAATTTTATCTTAAAAATAAAAAGAAAAATATCTATTACGGCATCCTTGCGGACTTCCCCGATTCTAAATCCGAAACCCTGCCGGAGGACGCGGAGGCTGTCGAATACGCCACAAGACGCATCGAAGCCTTGAATAAAACCTACGGCAATGTGTTTTCATTGTTTTTACGCCCCAGGGTTTTAAACGAAAGGGATAACATTTATTCCGGCAGGGAGCGGAAAAGGGGGGCGGTCTGCGACCTTGTAAAGGCAATTAAGGAAAACGCCAGACCCTTTGCCGTTGCCGTCAACGACGGCTATTTAAGCAGGGTCAAATATGTGCTGACCCTTGACGGCGACACTTCCCTTCCTTTAGGGGGTGTTTTAGACCTGGTAAACATTATGCTCCACCCCCGGTACCGCCCTAAGACAGAAAAGGGGCGGGTGGTGGAAGGCTACGGAATTTTACAGCCGAAGATGAAAACCGGTCTTAAACCCAGCTATTCCACCTATTATTCACTCCTTCGTTCCGACGAGGGGGGAGCCTACGAGAGGGCGTCCTTCGACAGGTACCAGACCATACTGAAAAGCGGGATTTTCTGCGGCAAGGGGATGTTTGATACCGATTTGTTTTACAACCTGGTTATACCCGCCTTCCCGGAGGGTAAAATTTTATCCCACGACATACCCGAAGGGTGTATTTTAAGGTGTATGTATGTTCCCGACACGGTGTTCACCGATTCGGGACCAAGAAGCATTGTGTCCTACTTTTCCCGTCTTCACCGGTGGATAAGGGGGGATGTCCAGAACTGCGTCTTTCTGAAATCCGGAAATATCGGCGCCGACGGAAAATACAAGCTGCTTGAAAACATAATCCGCCACCTTACCCCTTTGTTTTCGGCGGCGGGGATGATTGTTTCCTCCTTTATTCCGGGGCTTTCCCAGGGGAAGGCGTTGCTTTTATTCCTTTCCCTTCAGTCCTATAACGCCGTTTCCGCTCTTATTGCGATAATCGGAATGATAACCGGCAGGGCATACACCCCGAGGCGGTTTTTCTCGGTTGCCCTCAATTCCACCATCAGGTCGGCTTCCAACCTGATACTGGAATTTGCCTCGGTGTTTGAATATGCTTCCCGGGCGGCGGACGCTTTTATAAGATCAATCTGGCGGCTTGTCGTTTCAAAGAAAAGGCTGCTTCAATGGGTGGCCTTTTCCCAGTCGGACATGTCCCCCGACGGGCTTTTGTACCATATCGCCAATTTGATGGTGTCCGCCCTGGCGGGGACGGTTATGCTGGTGTTTTCCCCCTATTCGGTGTACCGCCTTGCCGGACTTATCGTGTTCCTGTGTCCCCCTGCCTCCTATATACTGTCCTATAAAATAAAAAGCGGGGTTCCCTCCCTTACCCAGTCACAGAAAAACGAACTTGCTTTATATGCTTCCGATACCTTCAGATTTTTCAGCGAAAGGGTGGGGACCCAGACCAACCACCTTCCCCCCGACAACGTTCAGCTTTCCCCCTCGGACGTCACCGCAGAACGCACCTCCCCGTCGAATATAGGGCTGTACCTGTTAAGCCTGGCGGCGGCCTGCGATTTCGGCTTTATCACGCCGGACGAAGTGGTAAACCGGGCGGAGAAAACCCTTAAAACCCTTGAAAAACTGAAAAAATGGAAGGGGCATCTGTATAACTGGTATGATACCCGTTCTCTTGAGGTTATAGGAAACGGCTATGTTTCGACGGTTGATTCGGGGAACTTAGTCACTATGCTGGTGATACTGGCAAACGCTTTGAAAGAATATAAGTCGCCGGAGGCAGCAGAAATCGCCGGAAAAGCCCTGTCCTTAGCGGAGGGGGCGGATTTCACCGCCTTGTACAACCCCGACAAGGAGCTGTTCTGGCTGGGCTGGTCGGAAAAGGAGGGCTACGGGGAAATCTGCTATGACCTTTTGATGAGCGAAATCCGTACCACCTGCTATTATGCCTTGGCGAAGGGGATTGTTCCCAAAGCCCACTGGCAGGCTTTATCACGGGCGATTGTGGCGAAAAACGGCTTTATAGGCATGGCTTCCTGGTCGGGGACGGCCTTTGAATACTTTATGCCCCAGTTGTTTTTGCCCGCCTTTGAAAACTCCTTTATCGACGAAAGCCTGTCCTTTGCCTTCTACAGCCAGCGGCTATTCCGGCAAAACCGGGTATGGGGGGTGTCGGAAAGCGGGTTTTATTCCTTTGATTCGGAAATGAACTACCAGTACAAAGCCCACGGGGTTCCCTCCCTTGCGTTAAAGAAATACCGGGGGGACGAGTTTGTGGTTTCTCCATATTCCTCTTTTATAATGATAAACAAAAATCCCGAGGCGGTGATAAGGAATCTAAGGAACCTGAAAGAGCTTGGAATGTACGGGGAGTACGGGTTTTACGAAGCTTTGGATTTGTCCTCAGAACCCGGGGGGATTGTAAGAAGCTATATGTCCCACCATACCGGGATGATTATGATCGCCTGCGCCAACGCCTGCTTTAACAATATATTTCAGAAGCGGTTTATGGCGGACAAGGCCATAGCCGCCTGCAGGGAGCTGCTCTGCGAAAAAATCCCCACCGACGTTCACCTTTATCCCACCGTCTATAATCCTCCCCGGAGGGAAAAGACAAGATACCCCCTTCCCGAACCCCGATACGAAAGCCATACCCTTGCTTCCCCCGACGTTTATCTTTCCCAGCGGGGAAATATTTCCCTTGCCGCCTCCAGCGACGGGCGGATTTCCATGCGGTACGGCGCCTACCTTATCAATATGGCGGAATTTGTCCCCTTTTCCCACCGGCGGGGGGTTTACTTCGGTTTTGCGGAGGATGATAAAATAAACCTCTGCGCCCCCTGCGACACCCCCGCTTCGGGGATGAGATTCAGTTCGGAAAAGCAGGAAAAGGGCTTTGCCTTTATATCCTCCGACCCGGCTTATCCCTCCCTTGTAAGGGGATATGTGTCGGACAACGGCAAATATTTTGTGTTTGAGACACGAACAGATAAAAAATGTATGCCGGAGGTTTGTTTTTACTTCGAGCCGGTGCTGGAAAAAAGCGAAAACTACAACTCCCATCCAGCCTTTTCAAAGCTGTTTGTCATATCCTCCTATTTAGAGGAAGAAAGAATAATAATTTTTAAAAGAAGGGGAAAGCCAACCTCCGGCAGATATCCGGTCTGCGCTGTGGCATTGGGGGATAAAAAGGCGGATTTTGTCTTCAGAACCGACAACGAGGATTTATATTCCCATTCGGGAATTTCAGCAACTAACCTTTTTGACAGAAGTTATGACAACAATACCGGAAACTGCATCAATCCCGCCTGCGTGATAAAAACCTCCCCCCTGCCGGGAGGAGAGGTAAGGTTTATCATTGCCTGCGCCTACACCGAAAAGGAATGTATTTCGTCGATTACGGAAGGGCGGAGATTAAGGGAGGATTCCCGCTACGGAGACTACCTCCCCCCCCTTGCTTCAAAGGCAGTCTCCCGGGCATTCTTCGACGGGGGCATTTCCGCTTACCATAAAATAAACGCCTCAATCCTCTGGAAAGCGGGGATTTCGGGGGATTATCCCCTGTTAAGTCTCGGGGTGTACAGCGAAAGCCTTCATTCGGCGGAAAGTTTTATTTTAGCCTTCCGCCTTCTTTCCGGCTCCTTTATAAGGTGCGAACTGCTGTTTCTGGTTTTTGAAAAAAGCGGGTATATGACACCTCTTGCCTCATTTATGTCCGACTGCGTGGCGGAAATGGGGTGCGAAAGGTTTTTGAAGCGTAAGGGGGGGATATTCATCGTAAATGCTTCAACCTTTACGAATGAGGAGCTTGCCTTTATAAAGGACTTTTCCGCCTTTTACTACGAAACCGACTCCCTCCCCTCCGGGGAGATTGTCCCCTGCCTGCCGCTTCCCGCAATAATACGGAACAATGTCTTTAAGGAAGGGGAGGAAAAGCTTGTTGAAAATTCCGCCGAAATATCCGGCAATTTCCCCCTCCCCCGGTCTTATATAATGGCGGGGTACGCCTGCGGAACGACGGTAACCCATAAGACATTGGGGTTTTCCTTTTTCGGCAACGCCCGGGACGGAAGGATAAGTTTTTTCGACTCCCACTACTGTCTTTCCGCTTATGGTGAGGAATTACTGCTGTTTGAGGGGGGTAAGGTGTATGACCTTATTTCCCTTTCGGACAAGGCAACCTTCTCCGACGGCACGGCGGTTTACACCGGAAGTATCAACGGGCATAACTACACCGTGACGGTTTATGTTATGCCGAAATTTCCGGTTAAGGTAATTATATGCGATTTCGGTGACACCGCCGTAAAGACGGGCTTTGCCGCTTTTCCTCAGGATAAACGGAGCTGTTTTTTCCATCTGTTCAACGGGAAGGCCATGGGCTACAGGTCAATGGAAAGCTCTTCATTCAATCAGGTCAATTTCGTTTATGCCGAGGGGGGAGGGGTATTTTCCGACTATTATCAGTTCATTACCGGAAACAGACCGGGGGTAAACAATGCAAGGTGCGCCGCCTGCATCACCTGTCACACCCACAAGGCAATTTATTTTATCGGAGCCGCCCCCACTTCCAACTCCGCTGAAAAGGTTATTTCCTTTCTGACAAAGGACAGGGCTTTGTCCGAACTGGGGAATGCGGTCAGATTCGCCAAATCCTTTATACCCGGATTCCGGCTTTTTTCCCATAATCCCGTTACCAACTCCCTTTACACCCCCTTTTCGCCCTATCAGGCGGCTTTTTCAAGATTTTTGGGTAAAACCGGTTTTTATCAGACGGGGGGGGCTTTCGGTTTCAGGGACCAGCTACAGGACTGTCTTTGTCTGGTTTATTCAGGGCCGGAGACGGTAAGAACCCATATTATACGGTGCGCTTACCATCAGTACGCGGAGGGGGACGTTATGCACTGGTGGTTCCGGAAAAACGGAAAGGTTTACGGAATCCGTTCCAGATGTTCCGACGACCTGCTTTTCCTCCCCCTGGTGGCCGCCGATTATATTCAAAAAACCGGTGACTTAAGCCTGCTTGACGTAAATATAAGGTATTTGATTTCTCCTCCCCTTGAAAAAAGCGAAAGGTTCGAATCCCCCCAGAGGAGCGACTTTAAGGAATGCCTTTACCTCCACTGCATGAGGGCGATTTCAAGGGCGGCATCTCTTACCGGGCAAAAGGGGCTTTGTCTTATGGGAAGCTGCGACTGGAACGACGGCTTTTCCGCCGTAGGGGCAGGGGGGAAGGGGGAGTCGGTTTTCACAACCCTGCTTTTGGGACTCGTCTGCAGGGAGTTTGCAAAGGTTTCCCGCCTTTACGGGGATATCGAAGGGGAAAAAAGGCTGATTGAAAAATATGAGGAAGTAAAAGAAAAAATAGCCTCCATCTTTGAAGGCGACCGGTTTCCGAGGGGGACCTTTGACGACGGAACGGTATTCGGTGTCGAAAGCTTCCCGGAATGTAATATCGACGTTATAAGCCAGTGCTTTGCCGCCATACTTCTTGGCAAAAGCGAGCAAACCTCATTGGCGATGAATACGGCGTACAACCGGCTTTTCGACAGGGAAAAGGGGGTTTTCAGGCTGTTTGACCCGCCCTTTGATAAAATAAACGCCGGTTATATTTCGGCGTATCCCCCCGGGATGAGGGAAAACGGAGGTCAGTACACCCACGGGGCTTTATGGGGGGTGTGGGGACTGGCGGCCTGCGGCGAATATGACAAGGCTAACGAGGTTATCGAAAAAATAACCCCCGCCTATCATTGCAGCGACAGCGACAAGGCAAAACGATATAAGCTTGAATCCTATGCTCTGCCGGCGGATATCTACTCTTCCGGAAGAGGGGGATGGAGCTGGTACACCGGCTCCGCGGGGTGGTATTATAAAATAATGACCGAGGTGATTTTGGGAATTAATTTCAGCGATAACTTCAGGCGGATTACGGTAAACCCCATTTGCGAATACATCCTCATTGCGGAAAAGCACAACTACCGGCTTAAGATAATTTCATCCAAAAGGGAGGAGACGGCCACATTGGACGGAAACGAAGTTACCTTCCCGCTTGAAATTCCTCCCGGGGAACACGTCTTAAAAGTTAAGTCTTTGGGTTGACATCGGAATCTTAAGGGTTTATAATGTTTTTCATCAAGGAGTGGTAAAAATGACATTAAACGAAGCGAAACAAAAGCTTGCGGAATTCGAAAAAACCCAGTTTGCCTTATCCCATTCCATGGGGCTTATGTATTACGACGGAGCGACCATCGCCCCCAAAGGCTCTGCGGATGTAAGGGCTTTAACCCTGGGGGAGATGTCCCGGATAAGCTATAACCTGACCACCTCCCCCGAAACGGTGGAAATGCTTGAAACCCTGGTTTCCCATAAGGATGAGCTGGACGCCATAACCTCAAGGAAGGTTTCGGAACTCTACCTGAATTACGACCGGATGAGGCGGATTCCCGTACAGGAGTATGTGGCATATCAGGCGCTTCTGACAAAGGGGGACGCCGTATGGCACGAAGCCAAGGAAAAAAGCGATTTTGCCTTATTCGAGCCTTATCTGCAAAAAATATTCGATTCATCAAAGCAAATTGCCTTGTATATAGAGCCGGATAAAAAGCCCTATGACACAATGCTGGATTTGTTCGAGCGGGGACTTGACACCAAAAGATGCGACGAGTTTTTTGTCCCCCTGCGGAAAAAGCTGGTGCCGCTTATCAATAAGGTGAAGGAAAACGCCGGTAAAGTGGACGACACTCCGTTATACCAGACCTTTCCGGTGGAAATCCAGAGGAAATTTTCGAACTTCCTTATGGATATTTTGGACCTTGACAGAAACCACTGTATTATCGGGGAAACCGAACATCCCTTTACCACCAGCTTTTCTAAAAACGATGTGAGGATTACCACCCATTATTATGAAAATATGCTTGTTTCCTCACTGTATTCGGTGGTCCACGAAGGAGGTCACGCCCTGTACGAACAGCATATAGGGGATGACATCGCTTTGTCCCAGTTGGGGAACGGCGTTTCCATGGCAATCCATGAAAGTCAGTCAAGGTTTTATGAAAACGTAATCGGCAGGAGCAGGGAGTTTGGCGCCGTTATCTTCCCATGGCTTAAAAAGGAGTTTTCCCCCCGGCTTGACAGTGTGACGGAGGAGGAGTTTTATAAAATCGTAAACAAATCCGCCCCCTCTCTAATCCGTACCGAGGCGGACGAACTGACCTACAGCCTCCATATAATGGTGCGGTATGAGCTGGAAAGGCGGATGTTCGAGGGGGAGCTTACCGCAAAGGACCTCCCCGGCGAGTGGAACAGGCTTTACAGGGAGTATCTCGGAATTGATGTTCCCAACGATAAAACGGGGGTGCTGCAGGATTCCCACTGGTCAAACGGAAATATAGGCTATTTCCCCTCCTATGCCATCGGTTCGGCCTATGCGGCGCAATTCCTTGAGGTGATGAAAAAGGATATTGATGTGGCGAAGGAAGTTAAGTCGGGGAAACTGACAAACATCAATAAATGGTTTGAGGAAAGAATCTGGAAATACGGCAGGCTGTATGACCCCGGCGTATTGTTTGAAATGGTGTGCGGCAGATTTGACCCGGATGCTTATATAAGCTACCTTGAAAAGAAGTATTCCGAAGTTTATGAGTTATAGGATGATTCCGCCGGCATTTGCCGGCGGAATTCGTTTTACCCACAAAGTCAGGTTAAATATTATTTTATATTACCGCCGCATATGCGACACTACCCCTCATCCGTCAGCCTGCGGCTGACACCTTCCCCTCAAGGGGACGGCTTTATTTTTACCTGCCCCTCTGCCTCTGTATAAACCGACATTCAACCCTTGAATTGCCGGCGGACGATATCCGCCCCTGCGAGATTTACCATATTTTACCTTTTCTCTCCTGCCTTTTCGCTGAAGAAATGAGCCGTTCTACGGCTCATTTTCTTATTTAGGTATTATTTTGATTGCCGTTGCCGGCAATCCCGACTGTTCCACCGCAATTTCAAGAATCTGGGCGGCTTCGTCGGGGAGAAGTTCCTCCGCTTTGACTATAACCGAGCACTTTTCGCCGGAGATGATCGCCACGCATTCCTCAAACCCCTTTGCCTTCACAAGGGTTTCTATATTGGTTTCGGCGTTCATTTCCTCCACCATGGCGGTTATAGAGAGCAATGCCTCCTGCCTTGCGTCGGGCATGGTGTCGGGGGAGTCGGCTATTGTCTGTAAAACGTCCATGGCTTCGTCCCTGGTTCTTTCCCGGTTGATAACCGACACGGCAAAGAAGGAATCCTTCTCGTTTTCGGTGTCCGCCTCGGAGGCATCCCCCCCCACCAGCACGGTGTTCCCTAAAGTTTTGGAACCGCCTTTGGTGTCAATGTCCCCGCCGCCGGAGGTGGCCGCGGTATAAACGATTATCGCCGCCCCTAAAATAAGCACGCTGCAAACGATAATGAAATTCCTGCTTGTGAAAAACGCCTTCCAGTTGATGTTCTGTATTTTTTTCTTGACATCATCAAAGTTCATTGCTTTCCCTCCATAAAATATATCTTATCTGGTTACGCTTATCCGGTTTGCCGGCAGGTCGAACAGTGCCGACAGCATCTGAATGATTTTGTATTCCGTGGTTGCGGATATGCCGGGGCACACCACCGCCACCCCGCTTACAACCGGCATCCTTTCCTCAATCAGCACCGGCTGTTCGTTGCCGTTGTAGTTGGCAAGGACATATTCCTTCCGGCTGTCCTGGCCGTTGTCGTTCTGGGTTATCTGCTGGTCGGTGGCATAGTAGTATTCATACCCGCTTTTAAGCGTCACCATAACCGTGCAGTCCTTTACCCCCGAAACGTTTTCCACCACCCGTTTGACATCCTTTTCAACCAGACGGCGGTAGTTTTCGGTCTGATTATAGGTAAATTCGCCGTTGCCTGCCGTTTTCTTTTCCCCCGAAGGCCATACAAGAAGAATTATCCCGGCGATCAATGCGACTATAATAAACCCTATGCCCTTTATTTTTTTCAGCTTTTCGACTTTGTCATTTATGGAAAATCACCACCTCCGCGGCCGAACCGAGGGTATCGAGTAAAAATTCCTTCACCTCATTCTGGTATTTACCATCCCCTTCGTCAAGCGTCAAGGTTATTTTTCCCACTACCACCTCATTGTCTTTGCTATATATTTCTATGCTGACATCATTGACAGTTATTCCAAATTTATCATAAACTATTTGCTTTATATGCTCTGCCACCCTTTTTTTCGCTTCCTCCGATATATAGTCCTGGGCGGAATATTCGCTTATTTCTGCCGAAAAGTCCGGCTTTGTGTCAATACCGCCGTTGAAAAATCTCACCACCGGCAGAATTACCGCCACCACGCAGATAAGGGAGCAGACATATTTAACGTATTTTTCAAGCCCCCCCGAAGCCAAGGAGGAACAGATTGCCGAAAGCACCGAAGCTATAAGTATGCAGTAGAAATAATCCTTCAATCCCCCACCCCGATCCTAATAAACAAGGCGATGGCGATTATGAAAATAACCCCCGTTCCCACCAAAATGGACATAAGCACGCTCATAAAGCCGTTCACGTCGTACAGCATGACCGATTCCTTTTCAAGTCCTAACATACGGGAAATTATAGCCGCCAGAAGGATAAACAGCTTATACATTATCACATATATCACCGGCGGTAGCACCAGCGACATGACGGTTACCAGCCCCACCGCCCCGGTGGTGGATTTCACCACCCCCACCGCCGTTGACACGGTTTTGGCCGCCTCCCCGATAATATTTCCGATAACGGGAATAAATACTCCGGAGGCGAATTTAACCGTCCGGTAGATATAGTTGTCCGCCGCCGCGGCTATGATGGTCTGAAAATACATAACCACCCCGAACAGGGTGAACACAAAGGAAAGCATTGTGGTCAGAGCATTTTTAATAAAGTTGTTTACCGAACGCATATCCACCGAGCCGGGGAGGGCGGATATAAGGGAAATTACAAAACCGGTCTGCAACAGGGGTTTTAGAAGAAAGCCCGAAAACCTTAAGGCGACGGTTAAAAACATGATTAAGGCGGAGGACCCCGCCACCCCGCTTGAAATATTCCCCCCCAAGGTATAGAGGGAAGCGATTACCGGCAGCAGGGACACCATGTACAAACAAAGGTTGTTAAGGGACCGGGCGGCAAACTCAAACACCGACGAAAGCCCCGAAAACATCACCCCCGACAGTACCAGCACCGACACGAACTCGAACACCGTCTTTAACGAGGTATTATCGCTTGTCCACCGGAAGGAGGAAAGCACGGCGGAAATTATTATAACCGCAAGGAGGGAATAAAAAAACTTAAGCCCGTTTTTGTAAAACCCCGTAAGGGATTTTTTTATGACATCGAAAATCTTGGTGGCAATATCGATTTTTGCCTCCCCCTGCCGTTCGTCTTTGGTTATGTATTCGCTTTCGGGAAGGCTGTTCACCCCCGCTTTGTCGGCAATATCCTCTTCGGTGGAGTTGTCGAACCCATAGGCGGAAAGGGGGAAAAAAAGTAAAATAAAAAGGGCAAAAACAACAGCAAGAACCTTCAAAGCAGCTCCCTCGCAAAGGACACTAAATTTTTCAACACCGGAAGGGAGATAATAATAATGGCCGCCTTTCCGGCAAGCTCTATCCGCCCCCCCACCGCCGTTTCCCCGCAGTCCCGGCAGATTTCCGACGCCATCTGGCATACCAGGGCTATCCCTAAAGCTTTAACCGCAACGGCAAAATATTCGCTCATCCCGCTTTGGTAGGACAATGTTTTTACATATTCAAGGACGGGTATTATCTGGATTGCAATGTAGGCAAGCATAATAACCCCTGCGGCGGCGGTTACCATGGGGGAAAAGGATGTCCCCATTTGTTTTAAAATAATGGAAATGCAGACGGCGCATATTCCCACGCCGCATAAGGCGTAAATGTTCATAGGCCGAACACGCTCCTTATGGCGTTAAACAGGGAGCCGATTTCCGAAACAAGCATAAGCATTACGATTATAACCCCCGCCACCGCCACATAGGTGGACTGTTCCTCCCTCCCGGTTTTGGAAAGTATCTGGCAGGCGATGGACACTAAAAGCCCCACCCCTGCGATTTTCAATACCAGCGTTATGTTCAAGAACCCCTACCATTCCCTTCTGTCTGCGTTAATATAAAACTATGGCCGCAAGGCTTCCCGCCAAAGCGCCGAGATAGCGGTAGCTTTTCAGCTTTTTATAAAGGCTTTCCTTTAGGGAATCCCTTTCTTTTGTTAAAAAGTCAAGACAGTTTTCCAGCTTTTCGATCTGAGTGTCGCAGTCCAAAAGCCCCAAAGACGACCCCAATGAGGATAAAACCCCTTTTATACCCTCCCCTAAGGATAAACATCCGACGGCGGCCTGCCAGCTTTCGTTGGCGGGGATATTGGAGGAGCTTTTCAGAATTTCCGTAAAGCCGCAGTCCTCAAGGGCTTTATCCGAAAAGGAGGAAAAAATATCATACAGCTCGGTGCGGGAATAGGAAATGGAATTTTTCATGTTTTCCACAAGATTGATCACCCCGCAAAGCTCAAGGTAGCTTTTCCTTTTATGCTCTGCATACATGCCGCCGCAAAACCAGCCCACCGCAATAAGCAGTCCCGACGCAATTATTTTAACCATTTTATTGCTCCCTTGTTATGATTTCGCTTTTATACCCCCCGTCCTGCCACAGCCGGACAAACAGCCGGAAAATCCCCTTTTCGGTCATTTTGTGGATATGAGGTCTTTTCATTATGCCTTCAAGGCTTTCCCCGTGACATGAAGCGATAAGACAGACCCCGCTGTTCTGGGCTTCGATTATACCTTCCACCTCGGCGTCGGAAATTTCGTCGCAGATAATCACCTGGGGGGACATGGTGCGGGTTAGAAGGTCTATTCCCTCCCGCTTTTTGCAGTTCCGAACATAGTCGATAAGGCAGCCGGTCATTTCGGGGACAAACAGTTCGCTTCTTTCGTCGGCTATCCCCACCTTCAAAGGCTTGTTTCCCCTTGACAGAAGGTAGGCCGCCGACCGGAGGTAGGTGGTTTTTCCGAGCCCCGGGGGGGAAAACACCAATGTACCGCATATGCCGTTTAGGCCGAAATATTCGGCAAGGGGCTTTGCCAGGTCGGGATAAAGCCTTGAAACCCTAAGGGACACCGACTTTATCGACGAAAAGGTTTTAATGCCGTTTTTACTTGTTACGGCATCGCCACAGATCCCCGCCCGGCAGCCCTCCTCAAGGGGGATATAGCCGTATTTTATGGTTTCGTCATAAGAATACAGGGATGACCTGGTAAGCTTCGAAATACATTCCTTCATTTCCTCTCCGGTGACGGTGGTCCCCTCCTCCGGCCTGCACAGCTTTCCGCTATCGTTTACCGAAAGGTTGCGGTTGCCGAAGGACAAGGACAGGGGAAGTCCCACCCGAAGGCGGATTTCGTTTAGATTTACCACCGCATTTTCGGGGATTTTAAGCATCAGGAGATATATTCTCAACGGAAGGTATTTAAATATTTTTTTGCTTTCCAATTCCATTCACCGCAAGGAACAACACGAAATAAACAGCGATAAAGGATATGCAGCCCCCCGCTGCCGCAGCCATGGCGATATCGCTGCCTATCATATTCACAAAAACCTTCGACACCATTCCCGCAACAAAGGCGCACAACAGGGGGGTTAAAAAATATCTGATAAATCCTATGCGGACGGTGCTTACTTTAAGAATACGCCCTAAGCACATAAGGAAGGAAAAAGTGTTCGACACGATTAGCAGCCAGAGGTATCCGACGGCACCGGTGTGGGGGATAATCAAAAACACCGAGGCTATACGGAGGATACAGTTATACAAGGTAACCCTCATGGTAAAGGCCTGCTCGCCTATTCCCTTCAAAAGCCCGTCGGAAATGGTTTCGATATACATAAAGGGGGTGACGGCGGCAAGCAGCCGGAAGGCGGAAGCAGCCTCCGCCGAAGGGTAAAAGGCAAGGCTTATTTCCTTCGGAAAGGCAAAGAATATCCCGCCGGCGGCAATGGAAAAAACAAAGGTAAGGCGGAGGGTTTTCTGCATTTTGCTGTCCCGGGCGGTCTTGTCCGAAAAGGTGTTAAGACGGGATATTTCGGGGATAAGGATTGAAATGAGCGCCGAAAGGAAGGCAAAGGGGAAGAATAAAACGGGTATGACCATACCCCTTATCAGGCCGAAGTCCGACAAGGCCTTTGACTTTCCCCCGCCGTACAGGGCAAAGCAGTAGGGTATAAGTATATTTTCTGCTGTATGAAGTCCGCTGGTCAGCCAGCTCCCCGCCGCATTGGGAAGAGCGACGGCGGTTATACGCTTAAGGGGACAAAACCGGGTTTCTCCCTTACTGAACCGGTATCTTTTACCGAAAAACCAGAAAGAATATACATAAAGAAAGGACAATATCTCCCCCAAAGCAAGACCGGCGGTTATCCCTATGCAGAGTTTTCCTATGTCTGCGGTGGTGCCTAAGAGCAAAGTTATAATGGCTATGTTAAGTCCGATTTTGCAAAGCTCCTCCATCAGGGAGCTGGAAGCGGGAATCATTACCCTTCTTGAGGCGATAAAGTAGCCCTTCATGCTTGAGGACATTGCCATAAAGGGCATGGACAGCGCCAGTATGCGCAGGGGCAGAAGAGTGCGGGAATCCTGTAATAAAAGCTTGGAAAAAGTACCTGAAAAGGCAATCAGCAGGCTCATCGAAACCACGCCGATAAGCAGTGCAAGGCGGAAGGCGGTTTTGAACACCTTTTCGGCTCCCTTGGTACCTCCCCCGCCCTCCAGCTCCTCCGCCGCCAGTTTGGATACGGATACCCCTATCCCCGCAGTGGCAAAGGAGGCGAACAAAGAATAAATCGACAAAACCAGCTGGTAAAGGCCGATTCCCTCGCTGCCTATCCGGTTGGAAAGGTAAAGCCGGAATAACATTCCGCTTCCCCGGCAGGCAAGGGAAAAGGCGCAGATTATCATGGCGTTTCCCACCAGGCTGTTTTTTGCCTTCAAAGAGGACGTCCTCCTTTTTTAAGTTTGCTAATTAATTTTATGGGGGAATTATAGAAAAAAGACTTGTTATTTTAACGGTAAAATGATATACTTAAAAAAGGTGTGATAGATAATGGCTAATAAAAAACGGGTGTTTCTGATAATACTTGACAGCGCGGGCATAGGGGAACTTCCCGATGCCGGAAACTACGGCGATGAAGGGTCGAATACCCTGCTTTCGGCAAGCAAATCCCCCTTTTTCGACTGCCCCAACCTTATTAAGGCCGGGCTGTTTAACATTGAGGGGCTAAATGATAATTCAACTGTATGCACCCCCTTTGCCGCCTACGGCAAGGCCGCTGAAAAATCCGCCGGCAAGGACACCATAGTGGGTCACTGGGAAATCGCCGGAATAATAACCGACAGGCCTTTTCCCGTTTATCCCGAAGGCTTTCCTATGGAAGTAATCGGGGAATTCGAAAAGGCAATAGGCATAAAAACCCTCTGTAATAAACCCTATTCCGGGACCGAGGTTATAAAGGATTACGGTTCGGAACATCTTAAAACGGGATACCCCATTGTCTATACTTCCGCCGACAGCGTCTTCCAGCTTGCCTGCCACGAGGATATTTATCCGGTGGAAAAGCAGTATGAAATGTGTGAGATTGCCCGGGAGATACTTAAGGGCGACCACGCCGTGGCAAGGGTTATTGCCCGTCCCTTCGCGGGAAGCGAGGGCAATTTTTACCGCACCTCCAACCGGAAAGATTTTTCCCTTACTCCAGAGGATGACACCATTCTTGACCTTGTTAACCTCTCGGGCTATGATGTTATCGGCATAGGGAAAATTTACAACATTTTTTCCGGCAGGGGGATAACAAGGGAATACCATACCTCCTCAAATGCGGAAGGAATAGAATATATAAAACAGCTTCAAAAAGAAGACTTCAGCGGCCTCTGCTTTGCCAATCTGGTGGATTTCGATATGCTTTACGGCCACCGGAACGACGTTGACGGTTATGCCAAAGCTCTTTCGGAATTCGACAGGGCATTGGAGGAAATCGTCGGTAATACGGCGGAGGGAGATTTGTATATAATCACCGCCGACCACGGCTGCGACCCCGGGACACCTTCCACCGACCATTCAAGGGAATATGTGCCGGTGCTGTGTTTCGGAAAGGGCATAAAGCCAAAAAACATAAGCGTACGGGACACTTTTGCAGATATCGGCGCCACGGTGTGCGACTTTTTGGGAACACGGAAACCCATAAACGGAATATCCTTTCTTGACGAAATAACCAAGTAAAATAAACGGATTGTTTTATGAAACTAACCTTTAAATCCGATTCGCCGAATCAAACGGTTGAAATCGCAAAATCAATCGGTCCCCTTGCAAAGGAACGGAAATTCGTAAGCCTTTCGGGTCCTTTGGGGGCGGGGAAAACCGCCTTTGCCAAGGGGATTGTGGCCTGCCTCTGCCCGGAGTGCATAAACCTTGTCCACTCCCCCACCTTCGCCATAGTCAACGAATATATGGGGAAAACCCCGGTTTTCCACTTTGACTTTTACCGGATAAAAAGCCCGGACGATTTGTATTCCACCGGCTTTTACGACTATGAGGAAAGGAACGGGGTAATTATAATCGAGTGGGGGGAACTGTTTGAGGACTGTATCCCGGAAGACGCCGTATTTGTGGAAATTATCCCCGAAGGGGAAAACCGGAGAACAATAAACATAACATATAAGGATTAACCATGTTTGTATTAGGACTTGATACCACCGCCGTTACCGCCACCGTGGCGGTGGGGGAGGAAATAAACGGAAAAATAAAAAACCATTCCCTTTATTCCCAGAAAAACGGGCTTACCCATTCCCAGAACCTGCTGCCCTTAATCGACAGGGCTTTAAATGCCTTTGATATCGGGGTTAAGGATTTAGGCCTTATCGCCGTATCCGCAGGTCCCGGTTCCTTTACCGGGGTGAGAATCGGGGTTGCCACCGTAAAAGGGCTGGCGCTTCCCTTTGACACCCCCGTCTGCGGGGTTTCCACCTTAGAGGCTTTGTCAAAAAATATCACCTTCCCCGACGGGATTGTATGCCCGGTTATGGACGCAAGGCGGAGCCAGTTTTACAACGCCCTGTTTGAAAACGGCAAAAGGCTTACCGACGACCGGTGTGTTTCCTTTGAGGAAATCTATTCGGATATTAAAAATACAAAAAAGCCGGTAATCCTCTGCGGCGACGGTGCGGAACTTTTTTATTCCCTTTGCGAAAACAGGGAGGATATTTACCTTTCACCCTCAGCCTGCCGGGACCAGAACGGTCTTTCGGTGGCGGAAGCGGGGCTTGAAATGTTTTATAAAGGGGAACACACCACCCATTCCCTCCTTCGTCCCGTTTATTTAAGACCCTCCCAGGCTGAAAGAATGTTACAAGAAAGGCAGGAAAACATATGAAAATCGCCATTGGCTGCGACCACGGGGGATTTGCCCTTAAAACAAAGCTGGCTGACTATCTTAAAAACAAAGGTGTTGAGGTGTTCGACGAGGGAACGGATTCCTTAGATTCCTGCGATTATCCCGTCTTTGCCAAAAGGGTTGCCTCAAGGGTGGCAGGCGGGGAGTGCGACTTCGGCGTGCTGGTATGCACCTCCGGGGTGGGGATGGCAATAGTCGCAAACAAAGTAAAGGACGCAAGGGCGGTCAACGCCCACAACGCCTATGAAGCGGAAATGAGCCGGAGACACAACAACTGCAACGTAATCTGCTTCGGCGAAAAGCAGGTTGACTTCGAAACGGCTTCGGCCTGCCTTGAAATCTTTTTGAATACCCCCTTTGACGGCGGACGGCATACAAAACGGGTATGCATGTTCGAGGAATAAGGAAAAATAAACGTTCAGGAAAAGAAAGTATGAAATATATAGTTATAATCGGCGACGGCATGGCGGATTACCCCCTTAAGGAACTGGGAAACAAGACCCCCCTTGAATATGCCGACACGCCATTTATGGACTACATTGCCCAAAGGGGACAGTTAGGTCTTGTCCAGACCGTTCCCGAGGGTATGGTCCCCGAAAGCGACACCGCCAATCTTGCTATTTTGGGTTATGACCCCAAAATATATTCCAAAGGGCGGTCCCCCCTTGAGGCTTTGGGGATGGGGGTGGAGCTAAAGCCCAATCAGACGGCAATACGGGCTAATCTTGTTTCCCTTTCCGACAACGGGGAAAGCTATGAACAGAAAACAATGCTTGACCACTCTTCGGATGAAATTTCCGACGGGGAGGCAAAAATCCTAATCGAAAGCTGCGATAAATTCTTATGCAAACAGGGACAAAAGCTTTTCCCCGGCGTAAGCTACCGCAATCTGCTGGTATATGACGACGCGCCGGAATTTACCGACTACACCCGACCCCACGATATTCTCGGAAGGATAATAGGCCCCTATTTGCCGGAAAGCGAAAACAGCAGACCTTTTCTTGATATAATGAAGGCCTCCTTCGACCTGTTAAACAACCATCCGGTAAATATAAAGAGAGCGGAAAAGGGGCTTAAAAAGGCAAATTCCCTTTGGTTCTGGGCGCCGGGAAAAAAGCCTGTGTTACCCTCCTTCAAGGAAAAAACCGGACTTGAGGGGGCGGTTATCGGGGCGGTTGATTTAATCCGGGGCATCGGCAGGTGCGCCGGCCTTGACACCCCCAAAGTCAAAGGGGCGACGGGGGGGTGCGTCACCGACTATTCCGCCAAGGCAAAGGCGGCAACAGACGAACTTGAAAAGGGAAAGGATTTCGTTTACATACATGTGGAAGCCCCCGACGAATGCGGTCATAAGGGGGATATAAACGCCAAAATCACCGCTATCGAAAATATCGATGAAAAAATATTGGGTTACATAATGCGGGTGCTCAAGTCAAAGGGCAAGGAATATAAATTGCTTCTCCTCCCCGACCACCCCACCCCCATTTCGATTCGAAGCCATACAAGGGAGCCGGTGCCTTTTGTGGTCTATTCCTCAGAACACGAAAAGGCAAACCCTGATTTAAATTACACCGAAAAGGCGGCTGACCGGACATCGTTGTTCATCGATAAGGGCTATGAGCTTATGGATTACTTTCTCAAAAAGGAGGATTAAATGAAAAAACGGATTGCCTTTCTGCTTATAACAGCAGTGCTTTGCCTTTTTGTTTCCTCCTGCGCAGGTAATAACACCGAGCAAAACTATGATGCGGTTGACAAAGATTTTATACCGAGGGATATTCCCGCCTATGAGGAGGAAAACGCCGAAGCCGGGCCCTTTACGGTGGCTTTCCCCGCCGCCTCCGCCGGCGGCGCACGACTCCCCGAAACCATACCCCAGGAGCTGTTGACCTCCCTTGAAAACCGGCTCAACTCCTCCTCTTATGCCTGCGCCATGTACTATTGCGACCTTGAAACGGGGTTTACCGTAACCTATAACGATTCCCGCCTTTTCGGGGCGGCAAGCCTAATAAAAGCCCCCTATCTGCTTTATGTTTTCGATATGCTCGAAAAGGGAGAAATCACCCTTGAGGATAAGCATACCTACAAGGTAAAATACCATAAGTTCGGGGGTACCGGCGACGTTCAGTACATGCCCGACGGGACGGTGCTGACGCTAAGGGAAATAATCGAATATATCGTCCTTATTTCCGACAACACCGCCTTTAAAATGCTTTACAACACCTCCGGTTCGGCGGGGGGAGTGCTTTCCCTTGAGGATTTCCATAACAAGGCCCGGAAGGAATACAACGCACCCTTCCTGAGCGGTTCCTACGGCACGGTGCTTACCGCCGGCGGAGTGGGGCGGATGTTTCAAGAAATCTACCGCCGTTCAAAGGAAAGCGAGCTTTTCGCCTGGTATGTTGAATTATTGAAGAACGCCAACGAAAACGTGTTTATTAAAAAAGGCCTCCCCACCGACGAAAGCGGGGAAAGCCTGTATGCGGTTGCCCATAAGTACGGGATGGATATAAAGGCCTCCAACGACGCGGCCATAGTGTTTTACGGCGAAAGGCCTTATTTGCTTGTGGTGCTTACCGACTACCTGAGCGCCGGTTCCAACGCCACCTTTATTTCCAACGTTTCGTCGGATGTGCTGAAAATTCATGAATACTTATGCGATGAGACCAAATGGAATTAATCCGTTTTGAACAATTGCAAAAGTGTGCAAACAATAGGTTTTCGACAGAGCACTGTTTGTAGATGTTGCACAATATAAATCTTTGTTTTTTTAGCAAATGCACAAATATAAACTCCGCCTGTTATTTGTAATTGATATTTTTTATTCCGGGTGTTATAATGCAAATGAATTATTATGCCAAAAAATAAGTCAAATCCGGCTTTTTAAGCCGGTGGCGTTCGCTGCAGGCTCACGCAGCGGCCGTCAACCCATTACCACTAAAGTGAGTCGGAAAGGCATTGGTATTCCATTATGAAAAAAATTGTTGCGCTGCTTTTGCTTTTGTGTCTGTGCATCCCGCTGGGAGTAGGGTGCACCACACTTCAGGGCGACAATGACAAGGGCGCTAATATCAGCATGTTCATATCAACCTTCCCCCAGAGCCTTGACCCGGCGTCGGTTCAGTATACGGCGGATACGGTTATGATTTTAAGTCTTATATATCAGCCCCTTACCACCATTAACAAAGACGGCGAAGTTAAAGGCGCCCTTGCGAAAAGGTGGTACAGCTATTACGATAAACGGGATGACGAGCATCCTCATAAAATGTTTATTGAGCTGAAGGAAACCGCATGGAGCGACGGCATTCAGGTTACCGCCCAGGACTTTGTCTATGCCTGGAAGCGGATTTTGTCCCCCGAAATGCAGTCCCCCTATGCTTCCCTTCTCTTCCCCATCAAAAACGCCAAGGAATTTAAGTCGGGCGAAAAAACCAGCGACGACGTGGGGCTTACCGCCGAAAGCGAAACCCTGCTCTGCATCACCTTTGAAAAGGAATACGATATAAATCTGTTTGCCGAAGCTCTTTCCTGTATTGCCCTTTCCCCCCTCAGGGAAAACCTTATAGTAAAAGCGATGAGGGATAACCCCAAGGGAAGCGACAAATACAACCGGGACCAGGACTGGGACAAGAACGCCGCCATCATGGTATGCAACGGTCCCTACAAGGTACAGGGCTATGAAGAAGGCACAAAGCTGGTGCTTGAAAGAAACCAGTTCTATTACCGTGACCCCGAAGAGGATTATCTTGACGAAAGCGTGGTTCCCTACCGCTTAACCTGCATTTATCAGGAAACCACGATAATAGGCGATGTGGCAAACCCCATCGACGAATATACCTTCCAGTACAACAAATATCTTGCCGACAAGTGCTACTTCCTCGGTTCCTTCTCCCCCGAAACCTATAAGAATCTCCAGGGCAAACTCCGCACCAACCGTTTGCTTTCCACCTATTCCTACTACTTCAACACCAAATCAGAGGTGCTGTCTGACGCAAAGGCAAGGCAGGCTTTGTCGGTTGCCCTTGACAGAACGGAAATAGCCAATCTTTTGGGAACGGGAATGATCCCCGTAACGGGTTTTGTCCCCTCCGGGGTTTTCGACAAGAAACCGGGAAGCGACTTCAGAAAAGCCGGCGGCGATATCTACTCAACCACCGCCGACACCAACAAAGCGAAATCCCTGCTTCAGGAAGCGGGAGTATCGGGGGGCACCCTCAAACTTTATTACCTTATCCCCTGGGCAGCGAATATATATGAAAATTCCGAAAAGCATAAGGATGTTGTCGATAAGATTACCCATTACAATCCCTATGAAGAAATCGCAAAATATGCCAAGCAGGTGTGGGAAGGTCTCGGATTTATCGTGGAACTTAAGGGTATAAACGCCGAAAAATACTTAGACGAACTTTCAAAGGGCGAATGGGACGTGTTCGGGATAGACTACGCCATCAATTCGGCAGACGCTTTTGCCTGGCTTGCTCCCTTTGCCACAGCCTTTTCCGGCAACGAGGTTTCGGTTACCCTTGAAGCCGCCACATACACCCCCCACTATACCGGTCTTGAGGATACGGATTACGACAATCTCATTGATTCCATAGTTTATGTAAGCGACAGGAACCAGCGGACAGAAGTGCTCCATCAGGCGGAAGCAAAACTTGCCGAACTCTGCCCCGCCACCGCCCTCTTCCAGTACACCAAGAGCTATGTAGTTTCCTCCAGGCTTGATAATGTCGAAGTAACCGGCTGGTACAAATTCTTTGACTTTACCGATTTAAGGCTTGACGATTACATCGAAGTAAACTCCAGGGAAATCAAGGAAAGTCTTGAAGCTGCCGAGTATGCCGCCTCCTATGAGGAAGCCCATGCCACAAGCGGTGAGAGCAATTAAGATACAATGACATAAAGCAAAAAACACCCGTAACGGGTGTTTTTTCTCTTTTCTTTAAGTATGTGCGGTACTGCCCCTCATCCGTCAGCCTGCGGCTGACACCTTCCCCGAAAGTCGGAAGACTTTTTTATAACCGCCGCTACGGATGTTGTAATGTTTTTATCCGATAATTTAAATAATTCTGACTTCAAATTCCGTATTGCATCTGGGACATTTGGCGGTGTGCTTTCCCTTTTTTGCGGGGAGCCTCAGGGTGGCTTTGCATCTTGGGCAGGTGCGGTAGCGGTAGTATTTTCTTTCCTTATGACGGGTGCGGCGGGTTGAAAACCACTTTTTTACCGGGTTCCAGAACTTTAAAAATATATCGTTTTCCCGCCTTCGGGCATAAATATTTTTTGAAAAAGTCCTGTAAAGTTCATAAGCAAGAATAAGGATATAAATTAACGATAAAACCCGGCTTCCCGCAAACCAGTTAATGATTATAATCAGGGTTGCCAGAATCACCAGAGCGAAATTAAGCTGGTCGGTGCCGTACCTGCCGTACATGAATTCCCGAAGTTTATTTATAAACATAGCTATCCCCGTTAAAAATCGTTTTATAAAACAATATCATCAAAAATTAAAGCCGTAAAGTTGAAATTGTAAACAGGCTGTTAAGAAAACCCCTGATTCCGCTTTTATCAATATTATAACAAAAACGCCGCAAAAGCGGCGTTTTTTATGTCCTAACAAACCGTCATGTCCGAACCGTTGGGGGTGTAATAAATTTTGCTTCCCGAGGGAACCGAATGGGTGAGCCAGACGTTGCTGCCTATTATGCTGTTGTCCCCCACCGAAGTGCTCCCCCCCAAAATGGTGGCTCCGGCGTAAATAATCACGTTGCTGCCGATGTCGGGGTGACGTTTTATTCCCTTGACGGGATTTCCCTTTTCGTCAAGCTTAAAGCTTCTTGCCCCTAAGGTTACCCCCTGATAAAGCTTAACATGGTCCTTTATGGTGCAGGTTTCACCTATAACCACTCCGGTGCCGTGGTCGATAAAGAAATATTTGCCTATTTCCGCCCCGGGATGAATGTCTATCCCCGTCATCTGGTGGGCATATTCGGTCATCATGCGGGGAATCATTCTTACCCCCAACTTATACAGCTTATGGGCTATGCGGTAGATGCTGATGGCCTCAAAGGCGGGGTAGGCAAGCATGATTTCGGTTTCCGAAGTGGCGGCGGGGTCACCGAGGTATGCCGCCTCTATGTCGGTTTCGAGGTATTCGCAGATTTCGTCAATGCTGGTTACAAAGTTATGGACAATTTCCTCAATATTTTTACCGTTGCCGTTTTCTATGTCCGAAAGTATGCTGTGCAAAAGCAGCGCCGAACGGCGCAGGTTTATCTGAATATTGTCCCGTAAAAATTTGTCGTCGTCGCAGAATTCCCCGAAGATGCTGGGGTACATGGCAGACCGGAGCAGCCGTATAAGCTCCTCCACCTGCTTTTTAAGTCCCGGACGGTTTAACGACCGGCGGGTATTTTTATTCCGGTTTGAAAGCTTCTGGGATACCGAAATTATTTCCTGGTCCAAATTAAGTATTTTATCCATTTCTGCCTCCTTGCAAATCAAATGATGACGCTTTCAGTATATGCAAAATTCCCGCAACGAAAGTTACGGGAATAATTCATATTCACACGAAAAGCAGACATCCCGCTTTTTTGAATTCCTCCACCTTCTGTCTTACCAGGTTTTCGCTTACCTGAAAATATTCGGCAAGGCAGGTTATGCAGAGGAATTCCCCGTCCCCGCGGTTTATGAATTTTCTGTGGGCGCCTATGTCGTCCCTGTCAAGCACCTTGCCGCATTTTATGCAGCATTTATCATTCATAAACCACTTTGCAGC
Source organism: Clostridiales bacterium UBA1389 (assembly GCA_002305335.1). GTDB lineage: Bacteria > Bacillota > Clostridia > Oscillospirales > CAG-382 > UBA1206. The sequence continues at coordinate 43,721 of DBQR01000013.1, read as the reverse complement.
GGAGCATTATACATTCATGGGGCTTTATAAGGCGGGCGCGGTACTGGTCTCTGAACGTGCCTAATTTTTCGCCCGTCCAAAGGTCGGTGATTTCCAGCCTTACCCCGCAGGACCTGTCTATACCGATGTCGGAGAATATAAAGTAGGGTATCTGGTTGTTTTCGGTCATATTGAACATTCCGATGGCGATATCACCGCCCTCAAGGAACTTGCACCAGACGGTATTTCCCCAGGTGTTGTTTGCCATAAAGGGCTGACGCTGGGCGGGGTCCTGATTTACGGCGATGACTTCTTTGTTTGTAAGAATGTCCACGATTTCGGGACTCATGTTTCTGATGTCGCAGCCTATCATGAGAGGTGAGTTGAAGAAAGCCCAGATGGAAAAGTGGGTGCGGTATTCCTCCACGGTGCAGCCGCCGAAGCCCACGTTGCCTTTGCCCCCCATGCCAACCACAAGCATATCCATATCGTTGAAGCAGCCCTTGCCGTTGAAAGGCTGAAGCTCTAACTGCTTTTCGTAAAGGGATTTAATTGAATTCCAGTTATCCTGAATGTCGCCGGTGGAACGCCACATATGAGAACCGGTGGTTTTTATCCATTTATGGGTTTCGTCCGCGCCCCAGCTGCAGGCGGAAAAGAGGATATCCCTTCCGGAATTGGCGAGGGCAAGCCCCATGCGCTTGTAAAGGATCTGGCCTTCCTCATGCTGGGGTTTGAAGCAGTAGTCGTATTTAAGAAAGTCAACGCCCCATTCGGCAAAGGTTTTGGCGTCGATAAATTCATATTCATAAGATGCGGGGTAGCCGGCGCAGGTGAGTGTCCCCGAACAGGAGTAGATGCCGAATTTAAGTCCCTTGGAATGGACATAGTCGGCAACCGCTTTCATTCCGTTGGGGAATTTGGTCTTGCTGGGTACAAGACGATGGTTTTCGTCCCGGGTGAATTCCGACCAGCAGTCGTCAATAACAAGATAATTATAACCGGCGTCCCGCAGACCGGTGTTAACCATTGCGTCGGCGGTGGTTTTAACAAGTTCTTCGTTGATGTTTCCCCCGAAGGTGTTCCATGAGTTCCAGCCCATGGGCGGTGTTCTGACAACCATAATCAAAAGCCTTCCTTTCCTGAAAAAAGCTGCGTTTTATAATTTCGGTAAAAATAAAAGGTTCGCCAACATTTTAACAGAATACGCAAAAATGTCAATATTAAAATTGAAATATTCTTGTCAACGGGTATAATTTGTGTTATAATGCTAAACATAAAGCATGAATGGCAAACCAATATTTAATAAGAAGCCGGGTATAATATATTGCGGATTTCTTATGTGAAAGGATGACCTATTTATGCTTAAAAAGATAGTTGTTTTTCTGCTTTCCCTTGTCCTGCTTACAATGAGCGTCTGCCTGTACTCCTGTAACGATAAAAACGGCAAGGACAACAACTCCTCATACGCAAGTTCGGTTAACCAGACCAGTGAGGTTACCAATGAAAGCAGCCTTGTAACTGATGAAACCAGCGACATCTTTAGTGATGAAAGCGATTTCGACAACGCCACCATCGGCGACGAAACCAACGGTCTAAGCGATTTGGTAAGCGATATAGTAAGCGACGTGAACGATTAAGCCCTGCAGGCGGTTGCCTGCAATACATAATATTAATTGTAAAACGCAATTCATCAGAAAGAGGTACATATAAATGAAAAAACTGACTGCAACCATCCTAATAGCTGCGGTGGCGACTTTGTTTGCCTTTTCCGCGGCTTTTTCGGTTTTTGCCGAAACGGTAACCGTCTATGAGCGTAAGGACAACGTTGCCAAGGACAAAACCTATGAAGCTTCCGAAGCCTATACCGCAACTCCTCCCGCCATGGGTTATCAGGACATTGACGGCAAGGAACTAACCGACGGCAACCTATATGCAGGGGATTTATACGGGACCTATTGGCACGGGTTTTATTCCCCCAAAGGGACTCCCTTTTTCGCCACGGTTGACTTAGGGGAAAGCACGGAGGGTCTTATCGAATTCCGAATGCAGCTTGTCAATTTCGCCAACAGCGGCATAGACGCCCCCACCTCTCTTGAATTCTATGTATCTGACGACAACAACGAATTTACCAAGATAGGCACGGGAAGACCGGAAGACGGGGAAAACATAACCTTTTACCGGCTTAAGCTTAAGGAACCGGTTTCGGCAAGGTATGTCAAGGCCTTAATCAGCGCGCCCAAATCCGGGGTTTTTGTGTTCTGCAGCGAATTTGAAATATATAATTCCACGGCAGTCCAAAAGGACGCTTCGGAAGTTTCGGAGGAATCCGAATACGACGAATCCGAGGAGGTATCAGAAGTGTCGGAACTTATAGATAAAACCGAAGACCTTAATATTGAAAATTATCCCTTTGCCTTCAGGGAAGGCAGCAGGTTCTACATACAGGAAGGCTTTATTTTCGGCGCAAAGCCCGGGGACACCCCCGCAACCCTCCTGGAAAACCTTAAATATATCGCCGGCGTCAAGATACAAAACAGCGACGGCAAGGAACTTACCAAAGGCAATCTGTACACCGGCTGCAAAGCGGTTCAGTATTCCGGCAACAAAGCCAAAAACACCTATACTATAATAATCCCCGGCGATATTGACGGAATTCCCGGGGTAACCGACGGAGACGCAAAGGTTATCGCAAAAGCCATAATTAACGAAATAGAACCCGACACCTTAACCTCCGCCGGCGACATAAACAAAGACGGCAATTTCAGCGTGACCGATTATATCGCCGTTAAGCTTCAGTCCATGGAGAAAATCGACCTTTATTCGGGTTATACCGAAACCGCCGAAATCTGGGATATGAAGGTTAAGAAAGTCGGAGATGCCCAGTACGTGGTTAATTCCACCGCCTCAAACGGCAAGAGCATGTCCATCGCCTTCAACAAGAAGTCCTGGGGGACATGGAACATTGGCACCCTTGTGGTGGGAGGTCTTGAGCTTGCCAGCGGCTCCACCGACTGGGAATACGTTTACCGCGCCGGGAGCAAAGCCGGGGAAACCGTATGGTCGGGGGGAAACCACGGGAACGAAATACTGGTAGATCTGAAGTTCTACGACGGCTTAACCGGCGAGGAACTGGTGTTTGACAAGTCCGGCAAGGAATTTTCCGTCAAAAACCTTGTTGTGGCGGAAAAGACGAAGCTCCACTGGGGGGATGAAGCCCTTACCTACTGCGACGTGGTGAGAACCTACACCGTCGTGGGACAGAAGGTTTACCTCAGGGTTTCCTATGACTTTACTAGGGACTGCTATTACGCACTGTCTTATACCTGTATGTTCCCCGTTCCCAAAACCTTAGGGCTGTATATCGACTTCCTTAACGACAACGGCACCGTCAGGACGGTGGAAACATTAAAGGTGGGAAAAGCGGACTATTCCGGCAAAATGTATAACGGAAATCCCGCCACGACCTGTAAAATTTACGGCTATGAACACACGGAATATTCCTTCCTTGTAAGCGTTTACACCAAAAACGATTCCTTAGACAACTTCAAGAGTCCCGAAAAGACCTTCTTCTGGGATATGAACCAAACTCAGAACAAGCTGTATTTTTCAAAGTTCACCGGCTCTTCCACAAGCACCAAGGTGGCCGCCGGTACCCATTGGGACACTTCCTGCTCCTGGGAGCTTGTAATCGACAATGGATAAAAAAAGAATTTTCAATATAATACTTATCGTTTTATTGGCAATAACGGTTGTCTTTAACGTGGTTATGGTGTTTATCCTTCCCGGCAAAATCGCCACCAAGGTCACCTTTGACGGAAAAGCGGATAAATATATGGCAACCCCGTTGTATCTTTTGCTTTCGGCGGCGATTATCGGATTGTCGTCAGTAACGGGACTGCTCTTCGCCGACAAAAAGACGAAATACCTTGTTATAACCGGTATTCTGTTTGCGGCAAACATTATTACCGGAGTGGTTAACCTGATATGAAAGCCGAAGAACTGGTTAAGGATATCCCGATTTTTATTGACTTTATCCCCCGGGGGGCGAAAATCCGTCCCGGGATAATCCCCGAAACCAAAAAGTTCATCGTAATCCACAACACCGGAAACTATATTTCCTATTGTGACGCCAAATGGCATAACGAATATATCCATAAGCAGGCATGTTCGGAAAAGCCCCGGGAGGCTTCCTGGCATTTTTCGGTGGACGACAGGGAAATATGGCAGCATATCCCCGAAGAAGAATCGGCGTGGCATGCTTCCGACGGAGGCTACGGCGACGGGAATCTCTATGGCATAGGCATTGAAATCTGCGTCAACGGCTTCCCCGGAGTGTATTCCGGGGAGGAATACGCTGCCTGGGAAAAGGTGTTTCTGAAAGCCTGCGACAACGCCTCAATCCTTACCGCATCCCTTATGAAAAAGTATTCAATCGGTATGGAGGGGGTAAAGCAGCATTTCGACTTTGCCCCGGACAGGAAAAACTGCCCCATGCAGATGAGATACGCTAAGGAAAATAACACGTTTTCAAGGGAAAACGGCACGATTTTCAACCGGTTTCTTAAAAAAACGAAAGGATATTTGGAAAATGAAACCTAAAAAGCTGTTCATTTCCGCCGACATCGAAGGCAGCTGCGGCATTTGCCACTGGGACGAAACCAACCTTGACAATACATATTTCCGCACCATTATGACCCAGGAGGTAGCCGCCGCCTGCGAGGGAGCGAAAAGGGCGGGTTTTGACGAGGTTTTAATAAAAGACGCCCATGACACCGCCCGTAACATTTACCCCGACAAACTGCCTAAATACGCTAAAATAATCCGGAACTGGACAAGAGATCCCTTCTGCATGGTAAGCGGCATTGACGAAACCTTTGACGCCGCCGCCTTTACCGGCTACCATTCCCCCGCTTTTTCCTCCGGTTCCCCCCTTGCCCATACCTTATCCACTTCCCTTCAGTATATAAAGATAAACGGCGTCTATGTCAGCGAATTTGTTATAAACGCCTATGCCTGCGCCCTGAAGGGAGTGCCGGTAGCCTTTATTTCCGGCGACGAAACCGTCTGCGAAATGGCAAAAGAGTATATCCCCGGCATAACCGTCGCCCCTGTTAATAAGGGAATCGGCGGTGCGTCATTGTCTTCCCACCCCAAAAGAGCCCAGGAGTATATAGAAGAGCAAATAGCCAACGCCCTTTATGAAGATTATAAATCCTGCGTCGCAAAACTGCCGGTATATTTCGAGGTGGAAGTCCAGTATAAAAAGCAGGAAACGGCATATAAAAATCAGTTTTTCCCCGGCGCAAAGCTGATTAATCCCTATACGGTGGGATTTGAAGCGGATAATTATTATTCGGTACTTGTGTTTCTTCACTTCTGCGCATAAAAAGGCATATGTGAAGGCAAAGAAAAGGAGTTTTGCATAAATGAGTGTGTTTAAGCGTATCGGTGTTTTAACCTCCGGCGGGGACGCCCCCGGAATGAATGCGGCAATACGCGCCGTTACCCGTCTTGCTTTATTGAAGGGGAAAGAGGTTTACGGCATATACAACGGCTATCAGGGGCTTATCGACGGCGATCTGAAAAAGTTAGGTGAACGGGACGTTTCCTACATAATCGACCGGGGGGGCACCATGCTTTACACCGCCCGAAGCAACGAATTCAAGACCAAGGAGGGTGTGCGGAAGGCGGTTGATAAGTGCAGGGAATACGGCCTTGACGGGATTATAACCATCGGCGGGGACGGCACCTTCCGGGGGGCGGTTGACCTGACCGACGCGGGGATTCCCTGTATCGGCATACCCGGCACCATCGACAACGATATCGCCTCCACCGACGCCACCATCGGCTTTGACACCGCCATGAATACGGTTATGTCCCTGGTGGACAAGCTCAGGGACACCGGCGAAAGCCACGCACGGTGCAACGTGGTGGAAGTCATGGGACGGGAAGCGGGGGATATAGCCCTTCATACCGCCATTGCGGTGGGTGCGGTTTGCGCCGTCATAAAAGAAATTCCCACAAATTTCGACAGGCTTTTCGAAAAGATGATACAAGCGCGGAAAAACGGAAAGCGGAACTTTATTATAATCGTTTCCGAAGGTATAGGCAGCGATTACAGTGAACACCTGTGCCGGGAGATATCCGAAAAAACCGGCATAGAAAGCCGGTTTGTCCGCCCCGCCCATATCCAGCGGGGGGGCGCTCCCACCCTGCGGGACAGGGTCCTTGCCACCCAGATGGGCTGCGCCGCGGTGGAAAGCCTTGTGGGGGGGCAGATGAAAAAGGTGGTCTGCCTGAGAGACAACGCCATAATTACAATGGAAATCCACGAGGCGCTGTATCTTGACAAAATGATGAAGAACACCCTTTCCCAGGAGGAAATAAACTGCATACCCCCGAATATACTGTATGAAATGCGCCGCATGGTGGCCGACCGGATGGCATACAAGGATTATCTCAATTACATGATAACGAATATAGTGCTGTAAAAACAGGCGAAGGCGATTAATCCATTCCGAAAGGAATGGATTAAATTTAGTATCATTCAACACGGAAAGGATAATCAAAACAATGGAAAGATTCTATAAAATGGCTGAGGCTGCGAATAAAAGATTTCCCAAAGGGGTAGAACCTTATCAGATGGCAACCCGACTGCTGGAGGAATGCGGCGAAGTCGCCGCCGAAATCAATCTCTGGGAGGATTCGGGGCTGAAAAGGCAAAAGCACGGTGAGCCGAAAAAAGAAAACCTGGCTAACGAACTCCGTCAGGCAATGGTGGAGCTGTTTCAGATAGCCAGGTACTACAATGTGGAAAAGGAATTAGAGGAAGCAATAAGAAAATCCCTGCAAAGAAGCAGGGACGAAGGTCTTATCGATTAGCTTATTGCTTTTTACTGCCTATTCTTTCGCCTATTCTGACTATGGTTTCTATTCCCTCCCCGGAGTTTGCCATAATGTCGCCGTCGATTACGGCGGCATTTTTCTTTAGAAGAAGCACGACGGTGGAGCCGCCGAATTCGAACATTCCCTTTTCCTCCCCCCGTTTGAAGGAGCAGGCCGAGTGGTTGTTCTTTATCCTGCCGATAAACATTGCCCCCACTTCCACCTGAACGGCTTTACCGAAGTTCCGGGTTTCCATTACGGTGTATTCCCGGCAGTTCTGCTTGTAGAAGTTGTATCTGTCGAGGGCTATGGGGTTTACGGTATGCAGCACCCCCTGGATGAATACGTTTTCCCCTTTGGTGCCGTCGTCAAAGTATATGTACCGGTGGTAGTTGTCAACGGTAAGCCGGAAGATAAGGCATAGCCCCCCGTTGAATTCTTTTGCCAGTTCCTCGTTTTTCAGCAACTCCTTAACGTTGTAGGGGGAATCCTTTATAAAGAAAATGCTGTCGTCGTTAATGGGGTAAACCCTTAATTTCGAATCGCAGGGGGAAACAAGGGCTTCCTTTTCCATACAGATGCAGGTGCATTCGGGCTTCAGCCTGCGGGTGAAAAACTGATTGTAGCTTTTATATTCCTTATCTTCGTAAAAGGACATATTAATGTTGTTTTTTTCGATAAACCTGTCAATCAGCCCCTTCGAAAGTCGGGAATTCATATATTTCCCCACCAGCTTTGCGGCAGACCGGCGGTTTACCACTTTTAAGCATATACGTCCCGTAACGCTTTCATACAAAAAGGAAAGCGCTCTTTCTTCCCGGGTGGATACCATTTCTTCGCCTTCGCGGTTTCTGATTATCGAATCCATTATTTAACAACCTTTTTTCCCTTAAATGAGTTATATATCTGATAAAATATAGTTACGGCAGATGAAACTATAAGTGCGAAATAGTAGTTTATGAAACGTATCATAAGCATCGCGCCGGCGGCCTCTTCGGGACCGAAGGCGGGTTTGTACATTAAAATTATCGCCACTTCGTTTGCCCCCGTTCCTCCGGGAAGCGGCAGGGAATCCACCGCCAACGAAATAAAGGACTGTATCGCCAAAAAGTATAAAAAGGCTCTCCCCGTAAACCCTAAGGAATAATACACGATAAAGGCAACCGAAAAATAAGCGATTCGCTGAAGGAAAACGATTAAAATCAGCTTAACAAGCAGACTCTTTTTCCCTTTTAATTCCTTTGCCGCCTTCTGATACTCGTCAACGGAATTTTCAAGTTTGTTTTTTGCTTTCCGGACATCCTTAACGATTCTGACTTTACCGAGGATGTTTATTATCCCGTTCCCGAATTTTACAACCGCTTCCCTCTTTATAACCGAAAGGAGGGTTAATAAAATCACCCCGACGGCAATAAAAAGCCCCAAAAACCAAAGGGAAATAAAAGCCCAGCCGGAACCTGCCCACACCCTGCAATATAAAACCGCCGAAACGAGGTTAATTGTCAGAAGCACCACTTTGTAAAGCGTTGTATGAAGAAAGGTGGAAAGGAAGCTTTCCGATACGGGAATGCCGTCCTTGTTCATATAATAAATGACAAAGGGCTGTCCGCCGGTGGCGGAGGGGGTTATTGCCGAAAAATAAAAGTCGGCGGCGGCATATCTGAAAGCAGAGGCGGTTTTTATTCTGTAACCCCTGGAACCAAGGAGCAGTTTTGTAAAAAAGGAGTAACATAAAAGATATATGAATATCATCGCAAAGCCGATTGCGATGAAGGGCAAATCCACTCCCCTTATGATTTTAAAAATTTCCTCTATTTCAAACCGTTTAAACAGCAGATAATATGTAAGTAAAATAAGAAATATAAGTACGGCGATGCTTATCAGTATGCTTTTAACGCCTCTTTTTTGTGCCTTCACTTCGCCCCCGTATTCAGCGGTGTTAAACCGTATCTGTAATAACATTTTGATTATACTATGAATAAATTGTGTTGTCAATACAAAACTTGATATGTAAAATAATGTGCAATTTGGGTTGTTTTTGTTAAAAATTTTATATTGATATTAATGTTATAACATAGCACTTGACATTAATATTTAAAAATTATATGATATTATATGCTTTGGTAACATAAATAATTAAACATAAACATTGTTTTTCGGGAGTTTCCTGTGAAGAAAAGAAAATTGCTTGTCCCCGACGGTATGTATCAGGACATATACGAAATCAACACCTTGCTTCTTTCCTCATTGGGGAAGGAGGGGGTTATATTTGACATTGACAATACCGTTGCCCCCTATGAAATACTCCGCCCCACCAAGGAAATGAAGGATTATTTCGAATCCCTTGTAAATGCGGGGATAAAAATTGCCTTTGTTTCCAACAACAAAAACGACCGGGCGGGGATATTCAACGAGGAACTGGGGTTTTTCTGCGTTCCCGACGCTTCCAAGCCCTCCCCTAAGGGGATAAACCGCTGTATCCGGCATATGGGGCTGGAAAGGGATAAAATCCTTCTGGTGGGCGACCAGATTTTCACCGACTGCATAGCCGCCCATCGCGCCAAGCTGGACTTTTTCATGGTCAAACCCATAAAGGATAAAAACACCCTGTTTTTCAAGGCGAAGCGGTTTCTGGAAAGACCGTTTATTTCCATTTACAGGAGACTGAAGGTTAAGAATGAAAGCAGGACGTAGATGTTTGTTCGGCCCCGCCGGCAACTCCGTCTCCTTTTACGAAGACGGAAACAAGTCAACGGTTCAGGCCTTTGCCTGGCTTAAGGAAAGAGGCCTTGACGCCTACGAATATCAGGCGGGAAAGGGGCTTTACGTATCAGACGAAACCTTTAAGGCTATACGGGAAAAGGCTGAAGAGAACGGTATAGCCGTCTCCCTTCATGCCCCTTATTTTATATCTCTTTCCTCCCAAGATGATGAAATCCGGAACAAAAGCGTTAAATATATAGTTCAGTCCGCCTCCGCAGCCGACCTTCTCGGTGCGGATATTTTTGTCGTCCATTCGGGGTCAACCGCCAAACTCGACCGGGAGGAGGCTCTGAAAAAAGCCGAAGACTCCCTTGAAAAATCCGCAGCCGCCCTTATCGAGGGAGGCTACAAGGCAAAGGCCGGACTTGAAACCATGGGGAAGGCAAACCAGCTGGGTACGGTGGAGGAGGTTATCCGCCTTTGCGGAATCTGCCCTCAGATGTATTATCCGGTGGTGGATTTCGGCCATCTCAACGCCCGCACCTTAGGGGGGATAAAAACCGAGGACGATTATAAACGGATTTTCAATGCCATCGCCGAAGGGTTAAGCCCCGAACACGCCGAAAACCTCCACTGCCATTTTTCGAAAATCGAATACACCGGCATGGGGGAAAAGAAGCACCTCACTTTTGAGGACGAAAATTTCGGTCCCGACGAAAGGCTGTTTATAAAAGCAGTGGTTTCCCTTGGGGTAACCCCCACCGTTATCTGCGAATCCGCCGGAACCATGGCAGAGGACGCAAGGCGGCTGAAAGACATTTACGAGGAAATGATAGATGAAGTTTGACGAAGTAATAATAAAAACCAACACCGCCGGTTCGGAATTTCTTGCCGGCGAACTTATAATAAAGGGGATTACCTCCTTTTCCGTTGACGACCCGAAGGATTTTCTGGACATAATAAAGGATAATTCAATCCCCTTCGACTACTACGATGAAAGCCTTATTCCGGAAGACACCGAAACTGTTACCGTAACGGTATATCTCCCCCAGAACGAGCAGGGCTTTTCCCGCAGGGAAATAATACTGGATGTTGCGGAAAAAATGAAACAGAACGCCGATTACGGCAGTGTTTCGGTTTTATTTTCCCAGAGCGACGACAAAGACTGGGAAAACAACTGGAAGGAGTATTTCCATCCCGTTAAGATAGGGGAAAAGTTTATCATAAAACCCAGCTGGGAGGATTGTCAGCCGGAAGGCAGGACTGTACTTGAAATCGACCCCGAATCCTCCTTCGGTTCGGGAAGGCACGAAACCACAAAGCTCTGCCTTGAGCTACTGGAAAAGGAGGATTTACGGGGTAAAACCCTCCTTGACATGGGGTGCGGTTCCGGTATTTTGGGAATCGCCGCCTGCCTTTTGGGGGTAAATAAGTGCGTCTGTGTGGATATAGAACAAAACGCCGTTGAAATTACGAAAAAGAACGCAAAAATAAACAATATCGACGAAAATACCCTTGCAGCCTTCTCGGGAAACGTGCTGGAAGAGGAAAGTCTTTTAAATACAATTTCCGCTTTTGAATACGACGTGATTGTTTCAAACATCGTGGCCGACGTGCTTATAGCCATGGTTCCCCTCTTTTTCAGACTCCTCAAAAAAGGCGGTGGGGTCATTTTAAGCGGGATAATTTCCCACAAAAAAGACAGCGTTTCGGCCGCATTGACATCAGGCGGCTTTGAGATTACCGAAATAACGACCGAAAACGACTGGATCGGGATAAAGGCAAAAAAGGTGTGATTTGACCATGGAAAAAATCATACAGGAAATGCGTCGGCTTGAAGGGCTTATCGAATATCATTCAAAAAAGTATCACGATGAGGATTCGCCGGAAATTTCCGACTACGAATACGACAGGCTTTTCGAAAGGCTGAAAACCCTTGAAAAGGAATATCCCCGGTTTGCCTCCCCCAACTCCCCTACCTTCAGGGTGGGGGGCCATGTGGCGGAAAAGTTTGAAAAGGTAAGCCATCCCGTAAGGCTGGGAAGCCTTACGGACGTGTTCGACTATGAAGGGGTGGCCGACTTTTACAGACGGGTAAAGACCCAGTTTCCCGACGCCGATTTTGTGGTTGAATGCAAAATCGACGGCCTTTCGGTTGCCCTTGAATATATCGACGGGATATTCGTCAGGGGGGCTACCCGGGGAAACGGCCTTGTGGGGGAGGATGTCACCCGGAACCTTAAAACTATCCGTTCCGTTCCCCTGGTTATAAATCAGAAACTTCCCCGCCTTATCGTAAGGGGAGAAGTCTATATGCCCAAAAAAATCTTCGCCCGATTAAACGAAAAGCGGGAGGAGGAGGGGCTTGCCCCCTTTGCCAATCCGAGAAACGCGGCGGCGGGGTCGCTGCGTCAGCTGGATTCAAGGCTGTGCGCCGAAAGGAAGCTGGAAATTTTCGTTTTCAATATTCAGCTTTGCGATACACCTGTTCCTCCTACCCACGGGGAATGCCTTGAATTTTTAAAAAATTCGGGTTTTACCGTTTCCCCCGGATTTACGGTTTGTAAAACCTATGAGGAAATCGAAGCTAAAATAAAGGAAATAGGCGAAAAGCGGCAAAACCTCCCCTTCGACATCGACGGCGCCGTGGTTAAGGTAAACAATCTGTCCTACCGGGAAAGAATGGGGGAGGTGGGGGCTGTCCCCAGATGGGCGGTGGCCTTTAAGTATCCCCCCGAAAGCGTAAAGACAAAAGTATTGGATATAACCGTTCAGGTGGGAAGGACGGGGGTGCTTACCCCGAAAGCCCTGTTGAAACCTGCGGCGGTATCGGGGTCGGTGGTGTCGGCGGCCACCCTTCACAATATTGACTATATAACCGAAAAGGATATACGCACGGGCGACACCGTAATAATAAGAAAAGCCGGGGACATTATCCCCGAAATCGTGTCGGTGGTGAGAGAAGAACGCCCCGAAGGAACAATCCCCTTTGTAATGCCCGCTACCTGCCCCTCCTGTGGCGGAAAGGTTATACGGGAGGAAGGGGAAGCCGCCGCCAGATGCACCAACTCCTCCTGCCCCGCCCAGCTTTTAAGGAACGTGATTCATTTCGTGTCAAGGGGGGCAATGGATATCGAAACCCTGGGGGAATCCACCGCCGAAAGGTTTATCGAAGAAGGTTTTATCAAGTCGGTGGCGGATATCTACAAGCTTGACAAAGCAAAAATCGCCTCCCTTTCCGGCATGGGGGAAAAGTCGGCGGAAAATATCATAACCGCTGCCGAAAAGTCCAAATCCCGTCCCCTTTCCAGGCTGATTTTCGCCCTCGGTATCCGCCATGTGGGGGAAAAGGCCGCCAAAACCCTTGCCAAACGGTTTTTGACCATGGATAGTTTTATGAAGGCTACCCGGGAGGAGCTGGAAGCGGTTCCCGATATAGGTCCCGAAACGGCGGAAGCAATAATAAATTTCTTTTCCTCTGCCAATAATTCGGCGCTCATAAGCCGGCTTAAGGAAAACGGGGTTAATATGACCGAACCGGTGGAGGAAAAGGGGTCTGCCTTTGAGGGGATGACGGTGGTGGTTACCGGGAAACTGGAATCCCTGTCAAGGGATGAGGCGGAGGAAATAATCGAAAAAAACGGGGGGAAGGCCGCATCCTCCGTTTCAAAGAAAACCTCCCTGCTGGTTTGCGGTACCGATGCCGGCAGCAAGCTGGACAAGGCAAAGGCCTTGGGAGTTAAAATCATAGACGAAAGCGAATTCCTTAAAATGATAAAAGGAGAAATACAATGACAAAGAAGCTTCAAAAAAAATATGCCGAACTTATCGTTAAAGTCGGCGCAAACGTTCAAAAGGGGCAGGAGGTGTTTGTTTACGGCTCCGCCGACCAGTACGAATTCATAACCCTTGTGGTTGAGGAAGCCTACAAGGCGGGGGCAAAGCAGGTGGAGGTGCAGTGGTCATATCAGCCCGTAACAAGGCTGAACTATAAAAAAATGACTTTGAAACAGCTTTCCAAATTCCCCAAGTGGAAGGAAGAAAAGCTGAAGTATCAACTTGAAAAACTCCCTGCCTGCATTCACATTCTGTCCGACGACCCCGACGGGTTGAAGGGGATAAACTATGAGAAAATGGCAAAGTCAAGGCAGGCCATATACCCCATAATAAAGCCCTACCGGGAGGCAATGGATAACAAATACCAGTGGACCATAGCCGCAGTACCCTCCCCCAAGTGGGCAAAAAAGGTGTTCCCCGACGACCGGGTAAATGTGGCGGTCAAAAAGCTGTGGGAAGCCATTTTCACCACCTGCCATCTGACTCCCGCCAACGATGCCGTCGGCGCCTGGCGGGAACATAACCGGAAGTTCAAGCAGAGGAAGGAATTTTTAACCTCAAAACGCTTTGATTATCTTGAGTACAAATCCTCCAACGGCACCGATTTCAGGGTGGGGCTTATGCCCGAATCCAAATGGAGCGGCGGGGACGACACCTCCTTAAGCGGGGTTTCCTATAACCCCAACATGCCCACCGAGGAGGTTTTTACCGCCCCAAAGAAGGGTGTTGCCGAAGGACGGTTGGTTTCAACAAAGCCCTTGTCTTATAACGGGGTGCTTATCGAAAACTTCGAGTTTATCTTTAAGGACGGCAAGGCAACAAGCTGGAAGGCGGAAAAGAACGGCGAACTCCTTGACAAGATGCTTTCCATGGACGAAGGGGCGGCATATTTAGGGGAAGTGGCGCTGGTTCCCAAGGAATCGGGGGTAAATAAGTCGGGGATTCTGTTTTACGAAACTTTGTTTGACGAAAACGCCTCCTGCCATATCGCCTTCGGAAAGGGCTATTCCGACACGGTGGAGGGCTTTGAAAACCTTACCGAAGCCCAGCTCAGAGAGAAAGGGCTTAACGATTCCATGATTCACGTTGACTTTATGGTAGGCTCCGATGACCTTTCGATAGTTGGCTATAAAGACGGTGTTGCCTTTGAGATATTCAAGGACGGCACCTGGGCGTTTTAGTATTAGATTATACCGTCGCCAGGCTGATTTCATCACTAAAAATTATTCATCCGCCCCGTAAGGGCGGATTTTTCTCCCCATCTTTCTTTATCTACCACTCATCCCCCACCTTCGGCGGTCCCCCTTCCCCTCAAGGGGAAGGCTTTTTTCCACCCGCCTTCCTGCCTCTGCTTTTTACATTAAAAAACGCCGTTTTGCGGCGTTTTTTACTTATAGCCGGTGTTTTCCGATTAACTTATATCAATCAATCCGGTTGCGCCTTTGGCCTGCATAAAATGCCTTTATGTTTTCCATCATTTCGAAAAGCAGCCGGTTTCTCGCCTCCACCGAACCCCAAGCCATATGGGGGGCAAGACAGACGTTGTCAAGGTGAAGAATTTTATTATAGGGGTGGTTCTGGTCGAAGGGTTCGGTTGAATAAACGTCGCAGCCGAAACCCCCGATTTGACCTCTTAACAAAGCCTCCGCCACCGCCTTTTCGTCGGTAACATTTCCCCGGGCGACATTGACTAAAATTGCCGTTTTTTTCATTCTTGAAAGGCGGTTATCGTCAATCAATTGCCTTGTGCCGTCATTCAGGGGGGTGTGGAGGGTTATAATATCTGAAATTTCACAAAGGGTATCAATGTCGGTACATTCATAACCCTCTTTGGGTGTCCGGGTGTATGCCACCACTTTGCAACCCATGGCGGATGCCACCGACGCCACCTTTCCGCCGATATTGCCGAGTCCCACAATTCCCCATATCTTGCCGGCAAGCTCGTTGTAGGGGGGGACAAGCCGGTTGGCAAGACCGCTTTTGGTGTAATCCCCCTCCCGGACAAAACGGGTGTATTGGTTAAGGCGGGTGGCAAGGCTTAACACCATGGAAAGGGTTACCTGGCAAACGCTGTCGGTGGAATAACCCACCACGTTGGTTACGGCAATTCCCCTTTTCCGGCAGTATTCAATGTCCACATTGTCATATCCTGTGGCGGCAATGCAGATAAGCTTGATATTTGTGTCCTGCAGGTTGGTTTCGTTCAGTTTGACCTTGTTTATCATCACCACGTCAATACCGGAAAGCCTTCCGGCAACCTCTTCGGGACGGGTGGATATGTAAATCACGACTTCGCCCAGATTATTAAGCGGGGAAAGGTTAAGGTCCTCCCCCAAAGTGGCACCGTCAAGAACTGCGATTTTTATCATATGCCATCTCCGATGTCAGAAATTAAAAAGGAAAAGCTAAAGTTTTCGTCCAAAAAGCGGTATTTTTCATTCGCCTTTGGTCCGCAGGAGTTGGAACCGATAGCCGCCTGTCGGCAGTCGATGTTCAGATAAACGAAATCCTGCTTAATCAGCTCATGGTTATGAAGTGTGTTGGTAAGCACTTTGGAGCCGTAACGGTTGAAGTTGAAGGAAAAGGGTTTGCTTACCTTTTCAAACCTAAATTTGTCAATGCCGTTTGAAACTTCGATAAAATCCGTTTCGGCGTGCGCCATATTTTCCTGGGGTTTTATATAGGGCTCGAAATTGTCGTCCGCAGTGGTTTTATATAACCCCATTTTACAGGAATGACGCTTGTCGGTATAGCTTTCGTAGGGGCCGAGACCGAAATAGGTTGCCTTGTCAAATTGGGGTTTAACTTTAAATTCAAGGCCGAAGCGGGGGAGTTCGGGAAAGCCGGGGGTTATTGACACATCAAAACTTGCCATAACCCCTTCCATATAGGGGGTATAGGTGATTCTGCCCTGAAGTATTTCCCTTTCGCCGTTAATCAGTTTGAAGCCATAAATCAAAGTGTTTTCCTCAAAGCCCAAAGGAGAAATACTCATTTTGGCGTCGTAATAACCCGCTTTATACCATTCCGCCTTGATATATCTGTCATTGTCGGTGGGAGCCCGCCAGAGGGTTATTTCACCGGGGGATTCAAGCATATCAAGGCAAAGCATTCCGGTTTTTTTGTCAACGGAGATATTGCCGCATTTATATACATCGGGGGTTTCGATAAAACAGGAAGGTGTGTAGCTTTTTTCAACCTCTTCCCTGCCTATTAAAAACTGCTCGAAGCCCAGTTCATGACCCTTCTTTGCCCAGGACAGACCGATTTTCGATTTCAAATATACATTAAGATATGCCCTGCCGCTTAAACCGGCTTTATCGAAGTCAAGGAAGTATTCCCCCTCTCCCCGGGGGGATATGTTAAGATTATCGATAATGCCCTGTTTAACGGTTTTACCGGAATCGGTGACTTCCCATTCAAGGCAGACATCCGAAAAATCCTTAAAATACCGGAGGTTTTTCACTTTCAGGGTATTACCCGCAAGTTCAGCCCAAAAGGGCTTTATAACCTGCTTGTATTCCAAAAGCCCGGTATGGGGACGGCGGTGGGGGTAAACCAGACCGTCAACGCAGAATTCCCCGTCGTTGGGGAAATCCCCGAAATCCCCGCCGTAGGCGTAGATAGCCCCGTTTTCGCTTTTACCTTTATATACCCCATGGTCGCAGAATTCCCAGACGCAGCCGCCGAAAAAGGAGTCGTAATTATAAATCAGATCCCAGTAATCCTTCAAATCCCCGGGGCTGTTCCCCATGGCATGGGAATATTCGCAAAGGAAAAAGGGCTTTGTCAGGGCAGGGTTTTCAAGGTAGTCGTGTTTTATCTCATGGGTTGAAGGATACATCCGGCTGTCAACGGTGATATAGGGGCAGTTTGCCTTTTCGGGATTGTCCTTCAGGTGTACGGAAAGGCGGCGGGTGGTGTCCTCCGAATGGATAAGCCGGGTGCCGTCCCGGGTTGCGAAATATTCGCACATTGTTTTGTGGTTGCAGCCTATTCCCGACTCGTTCCCCACCGACCACATGATAATCGAGGGGTGGTTTTTATCCCGTTCCAGCATTCGGACAGCCCGGTCAAGGTAGGCGTCCTTGTATTCGGGATTGTCGGTAAAATAATCCCAGTTGCCGAAAAGCTGCATACCGTGGGTTTCGATATCCGCCTCGTCGCAGACATAAATTCCGTATTTATCGCACAGTTCGTAAAACCGGGGGTCGTTGGGGTAGTGGGAGGTGCGCACCATATTTATATTATGGGCTTTCATTATGAAAAGGTCTTTTTCCATATCCGCCGTATCCACCCCATAGCCCTTAACGGGATGGGAATCATGGCGGTTTACCCCTTTGGCCTTAACGGGTCTGCCGTTTATCAACACGGTTCGTTCCTTAATCGCAATATCCCTGAAGCCCACATCGAAGGGGATATATTCATTACCGCTTTTTATTATAAGTTTATACAGATAAGGCGTTTCGTCGCTCCATAAAAGAGGGCTTTTGACTTCAGGGGAGTTTAATTCCTCCCCTTCGGGGGAGTATAATAGGGTCCGGTATCTGCCGTCCGTTTCAATATTAATTCTACCGGTTGAAAAATCCTCCGATAGGGTAGGTTTGATAAAAATATCGGTCAGATGCCCCTCCTCCCGGTAAAGGATATAAATTTCCCTGAATATCCCCGAAAGGCGGAATTTGTCCTGATCTTCAAGGTAAGAAGCATCGCACCACTTGAAAACCAGTACCTTTATGTCGTTTTCCCCGACTTTTATATAGGGGGTAATATCAATCTCGCTTGTACAGTGGGAAACCTGACTGTATGAAACAAAGTTGTTGTTTATATATAGATAAAAGCAGGAATCCGCCCCCTCGAAATTAAGGTAAACCTTTTTATCCGGGTGAATTACCGTAAATTTGCGGCAGTACAGCCCGCAGGGGTTTTCCTCCGGTATATAAGGGGGATTAACCGGAAAGGGATAACGGATATTGGTATAATGGGGTATGTCATACCCCCGGTCAAGATACATCTGCCAGCAGGAGGGAACGGTTATACTTTCTTTTGGGATGTATGAATTATCAAGGAAGTCCGGCAATTGCTTTTCCGACGGAAACCACTCAAACCCCCATTCCCCGCAAAGGGACTGAAAGTAACCGCTGTTTTCCCTCTTCCCTGCCACGGCCTTTTCCGGGCTTTCGTAGGGGATATAGTACGCCCTTGGGGGGAGGGTGTTTACATGAAGGGTTTTAGGGTCCTTGTGAAACAAAAAATCCATTTTAAGCCTCTATATAGCAGTATGTCAGAGCCGGCATGGTAAGACTGAAAGCGCCGTTTTTGATATTTACCTTTCGCTTAATATCGCCGTTTAATTTATATTCCCCGTCGGGAAGTAGGGATTTTATCTTTGCTTTGACGGTTTTGTCCCCGGAGTTGACAAGCAGCAGGGCTTTTTTACCGGTTTGCTTTTCCTCCCAGAGCATACCGTTTACGCAGGCGGATTCCACGATACCCCCTACCGCCTCCCGGCATTTGGTAAGGACAATCTTTCCCCCGTTGTCGGTTATCACCGGAGGTCTTAACACCTTTCCGCCGACAAAGTATATGCGTAGATTATCCCTGGCGTTTACAAGGCGGATAAAGAAATCCTTATGGGGCATTTTTTCAAACAGCTGGGTGGTTATCCAGCCCATCTGGATACCGTACAGGAAGGACTGGGAAGCAAACACCCGGACACCTCCTTCGTCAAGGTTGCCGTCAAGGCGGAAATCCAGGTTGCCAAGACCCCTGAAGTCGGTGCCGAAGGTTAAAATTTTATCGGAATAAACCGCCGTAAAGGCGGGAACCTGATTGTTCCTTATCCATATCCATGTCAGATAGGCGTCAAGATGAACCATAAAGGGGTCTGCGGTGCATTCGGTGGTAAGCATACGGTCGGCGGGCTTACGCAGGGCAATCCGTTCCAGCATGGTGTTATAGGCGCGGCACCACCATTCGCCCCCCCCGGCGGGGTGCTTGTGGTTCTCGTCGGTGCAGGGTTTTGCCTCCGCCGCCGCTATCTGGTCGATATAAACCCCGTCAAAGCCGATTTCAAACAGTTTGTTTACTATTTCCGCCACCTTGTCCTGCCAGAGGGCGGTAGCGGGGCACATTACCGCAAGTTTTACGGGAGAGCCGTCCTCCTCCTTTGAGGCATAGGTTTCGGTTATTACCTCCCCTTTTATATCCTTGGTCGCCCAGGGCTTTGCCACGGAGGAAAACTGGTAGTCCTCCGTTCCCCTGTCCCGGGTGTCCCACAGCCTGCCGTTGATGTAGGGCATAACCTTAATCCCCGCTTCATGGAGCTTTTTCAGTTCCTCCTCCACCTGGGGTTTCATGGGGAAATAGTGGGGGTAGTCATTGTCATAGGGAACCTGATGCCAGTAGTACAGATGGATTGCCGGCTTGTTTTTGAACATACTGGAATTGGCGATGATTTTATCGGCAAATGGCTTGTCGTCGGTAACCCGGTGGTTGAACCAGCAGTCGATATTCTTGAACCATTCGGGGGTGTCGGTTTTGCCGTAGTCGCCGTATTCCGGACAATATTTAGCCCGGGTTTCCACAAAATCCCTATACAGCAAAGCGGCGTCGTACCAGTCACCGTCAAAAGCCTTAAGCTTAAGGGAACCGCAAAGCTTCTGGGAATTACAGCCGCCTGTAATGTCCGAAAGCAGCTGCCATGCGTTTAGGGCAAAAACGTTTTCCTCCTTTTTCCGGTGGGTGCAGAGTTTCTTGGAGGCGGGATAGGGGTCATGACAGCCGTAGTAAACCCCTCTTTTGGTTTTGTCGTTCCAGAAGCAGAGATACTGCATGGAAGCGCCGTATGAGGGATAGGACTGCTCGCTGTGCCATTCCCCGATTGTTTCGGAATTCTGGATTTCCCCGCTGCCGTAGGGATAGAAAAAGTATATGTCTTTGCCTGTGTTGAAATGCACCATGGGATGGGAGCATTTGTAAAGGGAATATTTATTGCCTGTGTTTATAAGCTGGGTGTCAACCGACAAAAACTCCCCTCCGGTGAGGGTAATAACCACCGAAACGCCGGGGAGGGTTTGGGAGTCGGAAAACATAATGCTTCCGGCATCATTCGTCCCTGCGACCGAAATATTTTCCCATTCGGATGAGGAACTTACAATCGTTTCCTTCTTGGTTTCGTTGTTCAGCGCAACAAGGAAGAAAATATCCCTTTCCCCCTTGAAAAAATACCTGTTGGTTTCGGTGTCCTTAAGGGACGTAAAGAAAGCCTTTGTCCTGTCCGGGCTTACGGTTATACCATAGGATAAATTTCCGCCGATAAACGAATATGTCTTGCCGTTCATATGCTTTTCCCTTCCGTTTTTTATATTTGTTCATTCTTCAGCAAATAGGGTAATGAGGTAAATCTGATGTCTTTTTTGTTGTTTGACGCCATATGGTTTATAACCGCCGTATCGCCCACGGCGATAAGCAGCTGTTTTGCCCTTGTCACCGCGGTGTAAAGGAGGTTTCGTGTCATCAGCGGGTAGGGGCATTTGAGCAGAGGCACAATCACCGCATTATATTCGCTTCCCTGGGCTTTATGCACCGTCACCGCATAGGCAAGCTCCAGATCGTCGGCGTTTGTCATTTCATATTCGCAGATTCGCCCGTCGAAGTCAATGGTTACGGTATCGCCCTTGGGGTCAATGCTAACGATAATACCTATGTCCCCGTTGAATACGCCGGTCCCCTCCTCACCTTCCTTATACCAGACAAGGTCGTAGTTGTTCCTTACCTGCATTACCTTGTCCCCTTCACGAAAGACGGTGTCGCCGTACTTTCTTTCCTTTTTGTATCTGGATGGGGGGTTAAGGGACTGCTGCAGCACCTTGTTTAATTCCCTGGTGCCGCAATCCCCCCGGCGGGTGGGGGTTATCACCTGAATATCCTCAAGATGATTGAATCCGTAAGCTGCCGGAAGCCTGTCCTTGCAGAGGGAGGACACCAAGTTCTGAAGTTCCGCGGGGTTATGCTTTTCAATAAAGAAAAAATCGCCGTCTTTCCGTTTAAGATAGGGTTCCTCCCCGTTGTTTATCCGGTGGGCGTTGACTATAATCAAGGATTTTTCCGCCTGGCGGAAAATATGCATCAAACGGGTTACTTTAAAACAACCTGAGAAAATTATATCGTTCAAGGCGTCGCCGGGACCCACGGGGGGGAGCTGGTCGGCGTCGCCGATAAACACCACCATGCTGTCGGGCTTGACAGACCGCAGAAAGGCCTCCATAAGAAACACGTCAACCATTGAGGTTTCGTCGATAATAAAAGCTTTGGCGGGGAGGGGATTGTCCTCGTTGCGGGAAAAAACCGGCCTGTCGTCTTCGGAATACACCACCTCAAGCAATCGGTGTATGGTTCTTGCCTCCCTGCCGGAGGTTTCGGACATCCGCTTGGCAGCCCTGCCGGTGGGGGCGGCAAGCATGTATTTAACCCCGAGTGATTCAAAAATGTCTATAACGGCCTTGATAACCGTGGTTTTTCCCGTACCGGGACCGCCGGTGACTATGCTTAAACCGTGGTTTACCGCATTTTTTATGGCGGTAACCTGCATTTCGTCATAGACTATCGACTGCTTTTCCTGGGAAAGGCTTATCTGTTCCTCAATCCCCTCCACCGGAAAGGTGAGGGAATTTTGGCTTAACAGTTTTAGCTTCGAGGCTATATATGATTCTGCATAGTAAATAAAAGACAAGGCAAAACAGGGTGTGGCGTTAAAGTCGTTTCTTTTTATTTCCCCCCGCTTTACGCATTCCCCAAGGGCGTTGGTTATAAGGTCGTCCCCCACCTCAAGGAGCTTCCGGCTTTCCTGAATCAGCATATCCCCGGGGAGGTAGCAGTGGCCGTTCTGGTAAGCCACGTCCATAAGCACATGGAGCAGTCCCGCTTCTATCCGTTCGGGGGAATCGGAAGGAAAGCCCATGTTCTGTGCCACCTGATCGGCTTTTTCGAAGCCTATTCCCGGAATCTCATAGCACAGCCGGTAGGGGTTGCATTTTATAATGTCGGCAGAGGCGGAACGGTACTTTTTATAGATTCTTACCGAAAGGGAGGGACCGAAATATTTGTTTAAAAATATCATCGCCTCCCTTGCCCCGAACTGCAAAGCGAAGGATTCCCCGATTTCTTTGGCGCGGTTTTTGGAAATTCCCTTTATTTCCGAAAGCCATTCGGGGTTGTGCTCCATAACCGAAATGGTATCCTCCCCGAAGCGGTCGATTATCCGCCTTGCGGTGACGGGGCCTATTCCCTTTATGGAGCCGGAGGCAAGGTAGCGGTAAAGGGCGTCCTCATCCTCGGGGAGCTCCTTTTCAAACACCTCCACCTTGAACTGCCTGCCGAAGGTGGGGTGGTTCTGCCAGAATCCCCTTGCTTTTATGTTTTCCCCTTCGGTGAGAAAGGGCATAATCCCCACCGCCGTAACCATGCTCTCTTTTGCGCCGACGACGCAAACGGTATAGCCGTTGGTGGGGTTGGAAAATATTATTTCTTCCACTCTTCCTTCGATGTATTCTCCGTCCACTTATTTCCCCCGCGCAGTATATAGATTTTTTCGTATTCCCCGCTTAACGCATTGAGTATTCTGTCCTCGTCCTCGGAGGATATGACCATATCCCATTTGCCGTCAAAAACCCTTTCGGGCGTTAAGTATATATATATTTCCTCTTTTTTGTTCCCGAACAATAATATTACAATATCCCTTACCGCCGAATAAATGCCGTAGGAGGCGAAAACTATTATAAAAACCTTAAGCCATTCAGCCACAATATCACCTCATTATAGTTTATGAGGCAGTCAAAATCAAGTACATAACCCAAAAAAGCCGAATTATAAAAATATATGTTTTAATAATTATTGAAATTAATAACCGTTTGTGATACAATGAAATGAATTTATTGGCGGAGGTAGGTATGAAAAAAAGAGCATTAATCTGCATAGCCTTTCTGCTTGCCCTGCTTGTCTGTTCCTGCGCTCTTGATAACGGGGAAAACAGTAAGAAAAGCAGCACCTCCTTTGCCATGGGAGCCGTTGTTACCCAGACAGTTTACGGCGGCGACGAAGAAATTTTAAACGACGCAATAAAGGCCATAAAAGCCCTTGATATGGAGATTTCCTACCGGAAAGACAACAGCCAGCTTGCTGACCTCAATAAAGATAAAACCCTGACCCCTTCGGAAAAGGTGTTCGAGCTTATTTCCCAGTCGGTTAAGCTGTCGGAGGAAACCCGGGGCAAATACGACATAACCGTATTGAAGCTGGTTAAGCTGTGGGGCTTTGACGGAGATTCCCCCTCCCTCCCTTCGGAGGAAGATATCAACAAAGCCCTTGAAAACACGGGCTATGAAAATATAAAAATCGAGGGGAAAACCGTATCTCTTACGGGGGGGGTTGAAATCGACCTTTCCGCCGCCGGCAAGGGGGAAGCCTGCGAAGTTGCGGTAAACGAATATAAAAAAGCGGGTATTTCCGGAGCCGTGGTTACCGTAGGGGGAAGCGTGGGGGTTTACGGGTCGAAAAACGGGGAAAAATTCACAATAGGCATAAGAAATCCCTTCGACACCGCCTCCCTTATAGGCAAAATTAAAACAACCGATACCTTTATTTCCACTTCGGGAAGCTATGAAAAAAATTTTGAAAAAGACGGCATGGTTTATCATCACCTGCTTGACCCGGATACCGGCTACCCGGTTTTCAACAATCTAATATCCGTAACGGTGGTGTGTGATGACGGCGGGCTTTCGGATATGCTCGCTTCGGCTTTTTTCTGTATGGGAATAGATAATTCTATCCCCCTTTTGGAGGAATACTCGGCGGAAGTGGTATTCATAACCACCGATAAACAGATATATATAACCAAAGGTCTTGCGGACAGCTTTGAATCCACTAACAAATATACGGTGATAACCGATGAAAACCCGGCTGATTAAAAAAGCGGATATTATAATCGCCGTAATCCTTATCTCCGCCGGGATTATGACTATGTTTTTTCTCAGAAGCGGCAGGGGACGTATTGCGGTTATCGAATACGACGGCAGCATTGTTAAAACCGTCAATCTTTCGGAGGTAACCGAGGAATACACCTTTACCGTAAAGGGGGATCTGGACGTGGAAATAACCGTTTCCCCCAAGGGGATAGGCTTTACACAATCAAGCTGTCCGGACAAGCTGTGCATAAAATTCGGCATACTTTCGAAAAGGGGGGAAATGGCCTCCTGCGTACCCGCAAGGGTTTCGATACGCATAACCGGCGAGGGAAAAATACCCCTTGACGGAATTACCGGCTGACAATATGACAAACAAACCCTCCTTTAAGATAGCCTTAAGCGGCCTACTTTCCGCCTTTGCCATAGCCGCGTCCTTTCTTGAAACATTATTCCCTCTCTCCCCCCTGCTGCCGCCGGGGATTAAAATCGGCTTTTCCAATGTGGCGGTAATGGCGGCGGCAAAGAATGTTTCCTTTGTGTCGGCGGTTTCGATAAGCATAATTAAAAGCGTGTTCGTGCTTTTGACAAGAGGTTTTACCGCCTTTGTCCTTTCGGTTTCCGGGGGGCTTGCCTCCACCGTAGTCATAATTCTTATTTTTTCCGACAAAAAAGGCCGTTTCGGCTGTATCGGAGCGGGGCTTATGGGGGCGGAAGTCCACAACATTGTGCAGGTGGCGGTTTATTCTTTATTTATCGGCAAAGCCGCCTTTTACTACCTGCCGGTGCTTTTATGCTTCGGGGCGGTAACCGGAACCCTTACCGGACTTACATTGTATTTTATGCAAAAACTGCTGTCTGATAAAGTTCTTATGAATAATAAAACCTAAATGTGCCAGACTGCACAGAAAGGAAGTTTTATGGATAATCCCCTGTTTCCCAAAAAGCCCTACCGGTTGTTCGGCGGGGTGAGGGTGGCTCACAACAAAAATACTTCCCAAAGTCAGACGGTAACTCTGCCTGTGCCGGATGAGGTAATTTTACCCATGTCCCAGCATATCGGAAAACCCTGCTCCCCCTGCGTGAACGTGGGGGACAAGGTATATGTGGGTCAGAAGATTGCAGAGGCCACCTCCTTTGTAGCCTCCCCCATTCATTCCTCCGTTTCGGGTACCGTAAAAAAAATCGACAAAATAAGAATGCCGAACGGGGAAAAATGCGATGCGGTCTTTATCGAATCCGACGGTCTTCAGGAACTTTCGCCGGAGATTTCCCCGCCCGTAATAAAAACCAAAGAGGATCTGATAGACGCCGTTAAAAACTCCGGTGCCGTAGGACTGGGGGGAGCGGGGTTCCCCACCCATGTCAAAATCAACGTCACAAGCGACAAGGTGGACACCCTTATTGTAAACGCTGCGGAATGCGAACCCTATATCACCTCCGACCACCGGGAAATAATCGAAAATTCATGGAACATCATGTCGGGGGTTTACACTTTCCTTGAGCTTTTCGGCTTTAAGCGGGTGATTATCGGCGTAGAGGAAAACAAGCCCGACGCCATTGAGCTGCTGACGAATATCGCCGAAAGCTCCACCAACGACCCCCACGATAAGGTCAAGGTATTAAAGCTGAAAACCCGCTATCCCCAGGGGGCGGAAAAAATGCTCATTTACGCCTGCACCAAGCGGGTTGTGCCGGAAGGCAAGCTCCCCCTTGACGTGGGCTGCGTGGTAATGAACGTCACCACATTGTCTTTTATAGCACATTATCTTAAAACGGGAATTCCCCTTATTTCAAGACGGATAACCGTAGACGGGAATGGGGTGGAAAACCCCCGGAACCTGCTTGTTCCCATAGGCACCCCGATAAAGAAAGTTCTGGAATTCTGCAACGTCACAGACTTTAAAAAGCTTATAATGGGGGGTCCCATGATGGGGGTTGCGGTGTCCGACCTTTCCCTGCCGGTATTAAAGCAAAACAACGCCTTGATTGCCTTTGACGAAAAAGCGGGGGAAACGCCGGAGGAATCCGACTGTATCCGCTGCGGAAGATGCGTTTACAGGTGTCCCATGAAGCTTCACCCGGTAAACATCGCCAAGGCTGCGGACCAAAAGGATTTCGACACTCTTGAAAGGCTGAAGGTTAACAGCTGTATCGAATGCGGCTGCTGCACCTATGTGTGTCCAGCATACCGGTATATGACCCAGAGAATGAGACTGGCAAAATCCCTGCTCAGGGAATCAAAGCAGAAGTAAGGGGGAAGGGTAGCATGGATAGCTTAATTGTTTCTTCCTCGCCCCATATAAGAGGCGAAAAAACCACCCGGGGAATAATGGGGGACGTGCTTATAGCCCTGGTTCCCTGTGTCATCGCCGGTACGATTTATTTCGGTTTCAGGGCATTGTTATTGGTAGCAATAACCACCGCCACCGCCATCCTGACCGAATATATAAGCCGCATAGTCATGAAACGCCAGCAGACGGCGGGGGACCTTTCGGCGGCGGTTACGGGGGTAATACTCGGTCTTATACTACCTCCAGGTTGCGACTATTTCGCCGCCATGTTCGGTGCGGTAGTGGCGATTGTTGTGGTAAAGCAGATGTTTGGGGGGATAGGCTTCAACTTCGCCAACCCCGCCTGTACCGCAAGGATTATACTGCTGCTTTCCTTTTCCTCCATGGCAATTTATTCGGGCACGGTGTTCATGGCGGACGCCGCTGCCGCCGCCACCTCGGCAACCACTTCGGCAACTTCGGCCGCCACCGACGCAATAACCAACGCCACCCCCTTAGCAGCGGGAAGCGGGGCATATAAATATTTTGATTTGTTTATCGGCAACAGGGGGGGCTGTATAGGCGAAACCAGCGTAATCGCAGTACTTATCGGCTTTATATATCTCGTTGCGAGAAAGATTATCAACCCCATAATCCCCTTGTCCTTTGTGGGAAGCGCCGCCCTTATTGCCTTAATAAGCGGTGAGGACGTGCTGCTTCAGGTTATGTCCGGCGGACTTTTGTTCGGGGCGGTGTTTATGGCCACCGACTACGCTACCTCCCCCATTTCCAACTGGGGTAAAGCGGTATTCGGAGTAGGCTGCGGTCTTATCACCATGCTTATCCGCCTTTACGGCAAAATGCCGGAGGGGGTTTCCTATGCCATTCTGGTTATGAACATTATAAACCCCGCAATCGACAACCTGTTTTCCCCCGTTCCCTTCGGGTCAAAAAGGAGGGCGTTAAAATGAAAAATTCAAAATTCAAGGATGTTTTATATCCTGTTCTTTCCCTTTTCTTTATCTGCCTGTTTTCGGTGCTGCTGCTGGCGGTGACAAACGAGCTTACCAAGGATAAAATCGCCCGGAATAATAAGGGTGCGGAAGACAGGCTCCGGGAAGTGGTGTTCCCGGATGCTTCCAGCTACAACGAAAAGGAAAGCTACGTTGAGTGTCTGGATAAGGACGGCGGCATTTTAGGCTATATCTTTGTTACTGCGGCAAACGGCTACGGTGGGGAAATAAAGGTTATGACGGGTATCGACAGTAAGGGCGTTATAACAAACGTAAAGGTGATTTCCCATACCGAAACCCCTTCCATCGGCGGGAAGGCCATTGACGAAGGTCTTGCCGACGAATACAAGGGAAAGACGGTCACCGCCTTTGAGGTGGGGAAAAATATCGACGGCCTGACAGGGGCAACCCGTACCGCAAAGGGAATTGCCGACGCGGTGAATAAAGCGGCCGAAAGCTATAGCGCAATTACGGAAGGGGGGGTTAAGTAATGTCTGCAAAAAGCAACCTGAGAGAATTCACAAAGGGAATTATCCGGGAAAACCCCACCCTGATTCTGTTACTCGGTACCTGCCCCACCATCGCCATCTCCAAAAATGCTCTGGATGCTCTCGGAATGGGAATTGCCGCCTCCTTTGTGCTTATCTGCTCAAACGCGGTTATTTCGGCATTAAGAAAGGTTATTCCCGATTCGGTGAGGATACCCGCCTTTATTACGGTTATCGCCTCCTTCGTTTCCGTAGTCCAGATGGTGGTCAAGGCCTATGTGCCCTCCCTGGACAAGGCGTTGGGAGTGTTTTTACCGTTGATAGTGGTAAACTGTATTATTCTTGCCCGGGCGGAGGTTTTCGCCTCAAAAAATAAAATTATCCCCTCCCTCCTTGACGGGGCGGGAATGGGGCTGGGCTTTACCCTTGCCATAACCACAATGGGTATTATTAGGGAGCTTTTGGGTTCCGGAACGGTTTTCGGAATTGCAATAACCAAATCCTTTATGTCCCCCATAGGCATATTCACCGCCACCGCGGGAGGATTCTTCGTCTATGGCATTCTTATCGCAACGGTAAGCAGGCTTGCCAAAAGGAAAAATCCCGAAAACCTGTGCGACGGCTGCCCTTCGGCTTCCATATGCAGCATGAGCAAAAAGGAGGGAAAGGTGCATGAATAAGTTAATCGTTTCCCTTATCGCCATAGTCATTTCCTCAGTACTGACCGAAAACTATGTGTTACGCCAGGCAATAGGTATCTGCCCCTTCCTGGGTGTTTCCAACAAAATGAAAAACGCCGTTGGGATGTCCCTTGCGGTCACCTTCGTCATGACAATGGCGACGGCGGTTACCTGGCCTATACAAAAATACCTTCTGGCAAAGCTGAATCTTGAATATTTACAGACCATTGTGTTTATTCTGGTTATCGCTTCGCTGGTTCAGTTGGTGGAGGCGGTTATGAACAAATACCTTCCTTCCCTCCATAAGGCATTGGGCGTTTATCTCCCCCTTATCACTACCAACTGCGCCGTGCTTGCCGTTACGGTGCTCTGCGCCGACCGGACGGGATATGTGTACTACGGCGCAGGCTACGGCTATCTTTCCGCCCTTGTAAACGCCATCGGAGCCGGAATAGGCTATCTTGTGGCAATGGTGCTGTTTGCCGGAGTTAGGCGGAGAATGGCGGAAGCGGATATTCCCGATTTCCTAAAGGGAATACCCATTACCCTTATCGCCGCCTCAATCCTTTCGGTGGCCTTTTTCGGCTTCGACGAGGATATTGTTAAAAACCTTTTAGGAGTGTAATAATGGAAACAATACTTATTGCAGCGGCAGTGGTGGCGGGGTTGGGACTTATATTCGGTATCGGCCTTTCGATAGCGTCAATACTGCTCAAGGCAAAGGTAAACGAACTCGAACAACAGCTTTTGGATGTTCTCCCCNNTTAAAACCACCCTCTGCCCGGTGGGGGGAGAAGAAGGGGTTAAAAAGATTTCCGCCGTTTTGGGGGTTGAGGTTTCCAAGACGGTAAAAAAGGTGGCCTTCGTCCAGTGTCAGGGGACGCCCGAACACACCAAAAAAGCAATGGAATACAAGGGAATCGACAGCTGTTACGCCTCTGCCCTTTTATGTCGGGGTGAAGGGGAGTGTACATACGGCTGCAACGGTTTCGGCGACTGTGTAAGGGTGTGCAGCTATGACGCCATTCACGTCATCGACGGGGTGGCTAAGGTGGACTGTAAAAAATGTACCGGCTGCACCCTGTGCGTCACCGCCTGCCCTAAAAAGATAATAACCATGGTATATGCCGGCGACTACGCCAAAAACGCCTGTAAAAACACCGATAAGGGAGCATTGACCCGGAAGGTATGCAAAATAGGCTGCATTGCCTGCGGCAAATGCGTCAAAGCCTGTCCCGTTGAGGCAATAACCGTTATCGACAATAAAGCGGTGGTGGATCTGGATAAATGCATCTGCTGCGGGGAATGCATAAAGGTCTGCCCCACTAATTCCCTTGTTATATAGTTTATACGGGGCTAATTAAAGGAATGATTGACATGATTGAGGATATTTCCGGTTTTATACGGCGGCACAGGTATATTCTTTTACTTGCGGGGCTGGTGCTGATCCTGTGCGTTATCCCCCTTTCAGTAACCGATATCACTACCGGGCATGATATAAATTATCATACGGGGAGAATCTGGTCTATAGGTAAAAACATTGACAACGGAATCTGGTTTTCCCCCATACACCATGCTTATCTTGACGGTTACGGTTATGCCTCCCCATTGTTTTACGGGGATGTTTTACTTCATATACCCGGTCTTATGGTACATTGGGGGATGGCTCCCGTCGTTGCCTTAAAGTACTTTATCATGATGGTCCTGACCGCCTGCGCCTTTGTAAGCTACTTCTGCGGAAAGCTTGTGTTCAAAAACAAGGCGGCGGCCTTTGCCGCCGCTGCGGCGTATACCTTTTCCTCCTATCTCTGCGTGGATATGCTTATCCGGGTGGCGCTGGGGGAAACACAGGCCTTTATTTTCCTCCCGATTCTGTTTACGGGGTTTTACAACATAGTCTTTCAGAACGGGAAAAAGTGGCTGCTGCTTCCTTTAGGCCTTGCGGGGTGTCTTATAAGCCATGTACTTACATCGGTGGTGGCGGTATTCTTTCTTTTCGTGTTCGCTTTGATTAACATAAAGAAATTTATAGAAGACACAAGAAAAATAAAGCTGATTGTCCTATCGGTTGTAACCTTTGCGGGGGTTTCCGCCTTTTTCCTGTTCCCTCTTATGGAACAGCTTGTCTCCTACGACTTCCCCATAACCAACGGCAAAGCGGCGGTTGTATGGGGCTCCCTTTCATCAAGGGCAATGCCGGGCTGGGCGATTCTCTGCGATTTCGTTGTAAAAATAGACCCCGACCCGTGGATACCCAACGGTCTGGGACTGTCTCCGTTGGCGGGGATAGCTGGGGTTTATTATTCCCAGTACAAGGGATGGAAACCGGGAAAAGCGGCATGGGGGCTAATCGCCGCCGGGGCGGTAACCCTGCTTGCCACCACAAACGCGTTCCCCTGGCAATCGATGCAGGGCTTATTGGGGTCAATTCAGT
The DNA here is from genome assembly GCA_002305335.1 of Clostridiales bacterium UBA1389. Classification (GTDB taxonomy): domain Bacteria; phylum Bacillota; class Clostridia; order Oscillospirales; family CAG-382; genus UBA1206. Next base: position 12,465 of record DBQR01000013.1, on the reverse strand, counting down.
TTCCCTGGAGACTTTTGATTTTCGCCACCTTCTTTTTCGCGGTAGCTGCCGGCTTTGCCATATTAAAATCAAAATCCCCCATGTTTACCACGGTGTTTACAGTGTTTATTGTCGGTTTATCCTTGTTTTCCTTTATTCTCACCGGTGTTGACAAATATTTCAGGATGTATAACGCCGCCGATGATGCCGTCGAAAAGATGAAATTCATGAATTCCTTCGGTGCCGGTGAATACATGCCGGTATATAAGGATGACAACGGCAACTGGGTTGATGCCAGTACCATAAAGAATTATATAACAACCCAGAGGAAAGATAAAGTCACCTCAAACCACCTTTCGGCGGGTAACATCAAATACACAAGGGATTTCAATGTCCTCACCGTAAAATTCAACAACAATTCCGAAAAGGATACCTATCTTGAGTTCCCGCTGTTGATGTACAAGGGATATTACGCCGAAATAAACGGAATTCCGGCAGAGCCGGAATACGGGAAAAGCAATATCGTAAGGGTTTATTTAGGGGACAACGAAAGCGGCGAAGCGGTGGTACGGTACAAGGGGACAACAATTCAGCTTGTTTCAAAGATAGTAACCCTTGTTTCGGTTGCCGCGGTTATACTGTATCTTATATTCAGAAAGAAAAAAACGGTACCGGTGCCTTCCCTGCCGGTTGAGGAAACCGAAGGGCGGCCGGAAGAAACAATGCCGGAATATAACTCTACCCCGACTGATTCTTCCGACGGGAATACTCCTTAAGTTCGTCAAGGGTGCCGAACCGGTAACCCCGGGCTTTCAGGTCGGTTAATACCCTCCCCAAAACCGAAGCGTTGGTGGCGGAGGTGGGGTGAAGCAACATAACCATTCCGTTGTGGATGTTGGACATTATTTTATCGTATGCCCAGACAACGTCCTTTTGGGCGTTATTGTCCCAGTCGGCATAGGCAAAGGACCAGAAAACCGGTACATAGCCCGCTTCCCGGCAGAATTCCAGGCTCTTTTCCGAAAAGGTCCCCTTGGGGGGGCGGAAATACTTTGCCATGGCAACGCCGGCTTTTTCCCTGCATGTATCCTCCAGTTTTGTAAGCTCCTCTACAAATTCGTTGTAGTCGGTTATCCCTGACATATCCCGGTGGGAATAAGAATGGTTGCACACCAAATGACCTTCCTCCGCCATACGCTTTACGAGATGGGGATAACGGCGGGGGAGTTCGGGAAGTATAAAGAAGGCGGCGGGTACCGAATGTTCCTTAAGAACATCAAGGACTTTTTCCACGTTTCCGTTTTCATAACCCGCATCGAAGGTGATATATATAACCTTTTCGTCGGGGGAGCCCAAATAAAGGCTGCCGTATTTGTCGGGCATTTTACTGCCGCCGAAAACCTCCGGCTGGGTGTGGTCGGAAGCGGATTTGAAAAACCAGTCATAGGCCTTGTCGGCAAAAACCCCCGTATTTACGGCGAATACCAGCAGAAATATAGCCATTGAAAATATTATAAATTTTTTCATTTTACCCACCTGTTTATAAACTGACAACCTCAAACGGAATATTTCACAAAAAATACACATGGTTTTTGTTGATTTTGCAAGATAAACCTATATTATTTTTGAATATAATAAAAATAAAATACATTGTAAAAAAAGGAAGTTACTTATGGATATTCGTGAAGAATCACTTCAAAAGCACTACGAGTGGCAGGGAAAAATCGAAATCAAAGCCCGCACCGGCGCAAAAAGCCGCAAAGAGCTATCCCTTGCCTACACCCCCGGCGTTGCCGAACCCTGTCTTGAAATTCAAAAGGATATTTCCAAATCCTTTTTGCTTACAAGAAGATGGAATACGGTGGCGGTAATAACCGACGGAACGGCGGTTTTGGGTCTGGGGAATATAGGCCCCGAAGCGGGGATGCCGGTTATGGAGGGAAAATGCCTGTTGTTCAAGGAATTTGCGGGGATTGACGCCATACCCCTTTGCATACGAAGCACCGACGTGGAGGAAATCGTAAACACCGTAAGGCTGCTTTGCGGTTCCTTCGGCGGGGTGAACCTGGAGGATATTTCCGCTCCGAGGTGTTTTGAAATCGAAAGACGCTTAAAGGAAATCTGCGACATACCCATATTCCACGACGACCAGCACGGCACGGCGGTGGTGGTTTCGGCGGCTTTGATTAACGCCTGCAGAATTACCGGCAGGGATATAAAGAAAATCTCGGTGGTAATCAACGGAGCGGGGGCTGCGGGGATTGCCGTGGGCAGAATGCTCAGGAATTTGGGAGTTGAGGATTTAACCTACTGCGGAAGGCGCGGGGCTTTGTATGAAGGAAGACCCGACATCAATCCCGCCCAGGCGGAGGCGGTCATAGGCACCAACAAGGCGGGGGTAAGAGGTTCCCTTAAGGACGCAATGGCGGGTAAGGACGTGTTTATAGGCGTTTCGGCGGCCAACCTTGTGGACGAAGAAATGGTTAAATCAATGGCTCCCAACCCCATCATATTCGCTTTGGCAAACCCCAATCCCGAAATTTTACCCGACAAAGCAAAATCCGGCGGTGCCGCAGTGGTGGGGACGGGACGCAGCGACTACCCCAACCAAATTAACAACGTGCTTGCCTTCCCCGGCATATTCAGGGGTGCCCTTGACGCCAGGGCAAATCAGATAACCGAGGAAATGAAGGTGGCGGCGGCCTATGCCCTGTCGGCCCTTGTTGACGACGACAAGCTTTCCCCCGACTATATCATCCCCGACGCCTTTGACGAAAGGGTTTGCCCCGCAGTGGCGCTGGCGGTGTTCAACGAGGCAAAAAGGGCGGAAAACACCTCCAAGTAAACAAGAAAGGTAATTTTTATGATTGTTTCGGTTCCGGTTGCCCATCTTTTCCGCTATCCCGCGGAAAGTTCCGAGCACGTGGACGAAGCCATGTTCGGAACTGAAGTCGAAATAATTAATAAGGTTGAAAATTTCGTTAAAATCAAAACCGAATACGGTTATTCCGGATGGGTTGACAAGGAGAGTTTATCAGAAAAGCTTGCCGACCCCAACCGAATAATCGTCCTCCCCTGGGCTGACCTTTTACCCAACGACAAAAACTTCAACAAGCCGGTTATGACTCTGCCAATGGGCTCAAAGGTTGATGCGGGGTTTTCCGAACAGTTCGACCGCCACGCTTTTGTGGTGCTGCCCGACAAAAGGATGTTTTACATACGGAAAGCTGCCCTTGGGAATATCCCCGAAAACCTTGACGAGAAAAACGCAAGGGAAATAATCTGCAAGACCGCTTTGTCCTTTTCAGGCGTTCAGTACCGTTGGGGGGGACGCACCCACATGGGAATAGACTGTTCCGGGCTTGCCTTCACTGCCTGTCAGATGGCGGGAATACCCATCTGGCGGGACGCAGACCCCGGTAAAACCCCGGGCCTGAAACCCCTTCCCCTTGACAGCGCAAAAAAAGGGGATCTGCTGTTTTTCAAAGGGCATATGGCGGTTTATTTAGGGGAAGGAAGCTTTGTCCACGCCTCCTCCGGCGACGGAAGGGTGACGGTGGCGTCCTTTGATAAAAATTCGATAAACTTCAACGAATGGTGTGCAAATAATCTGATCTGCGCGGGAACGGTATTTTAATGGGAATCTATGTTTCAAAAGAGGAAGTAATAAATCAAAAAAATATAGCCGAAAAACTTAAGGAAAACTTTTTCATGTCGGGGATAACCCCAAGGGTGTTTATTCAGACCTTCGGCTGCCAGCAGAACGAATCCGACAGCGAAAAGCTGTACGGGCTGGCTTTGCTTTGCGGATACCAACGGGCCGAAAGCGAGAAGGAAGCGGACCTGATTATCGTCAACACCTGCGCTATCCGGGAACATGCGGAGCTTAAAACACTTTCCATAACCGGGGGATTCAAAAAGCTTAAGGAAGAAAAGCCGGGTATGCTTATTATGTTCTGCGGCTGTATGGCTCAGCAGGACCATATAAGAAAAAAGCTTTATGCCTCCTACCCCTACATTGATGCGGTGTTCGGCACCGACATGAACTACCGTCTCCCCGAAATTGTTCAGAAATGCCTTGACAGCCCGAAACGCCTGTCCTTTGTAAACGATTCCCCCCACAACGATTTCGGCATAATCGCCGAGGATACTCCGGTGGAACGGCTTTCAAAATACAAAGCCTGGGTTTCCGTAATGTACGGCTGCGACAACTATTGCACCTACTGCGTGGTACCCTATGTCAGGGGACGGGAACGCAGCCGGTCGTCGGAGGAAATCTTTAAGGAAGTAAAGCAGCTAATAAGCGACGGTTACAAGGATATAACCCTGCTGGGGCAGAACGTGAACAGCTATAAGGGGGAATACACCTTCCCCAGATTGCTGAAGGAAATTTCCAAATTCGACGGGGATTTTGTCCTGCGATTTATCACCAGTCACCCCAAAGACGCTTCCAAAGAGCTGGTTGACGTTATGGCGTCGTCGGATAAAATCGCAAAGCACTTCCATCTTCCGGTTCAGTCGGGGAACAATGAGGTGCTAAGGCGTATGAACCGCCGCTACACAAGGGAAAAATACCTTGAAACCGCTTATTATATAAAGGAAAAACTCCCCGGCGTTTCCCTCACCACCGACATTATCTGCGGCTTTCCCGGGGAAACCGAATCCCAGTTCGAGGACACCGTTTCCCTTATCAGAGAAGTGGGGTTTGACATGATTTTCACCTTTGTGTTTTCCCCCCGTCCCGGAACGGCGGCCGCAAAGCTGGAAGACCAAATCCCCCACGAGGAAAAGGTAAGGCGGTTTGCCTATCTTTCGGAAGTCCAGAACGAAATCGCAATAAAGCTAAACCGGGATTATGTGGGGAAAAATTTGCGGGTGCTTTCCGAAGGGGAAACCGGAAGGACAGGCTCTAATAAAATCGTAAGTTTCGACAAACCCTGTCCCGAAGGGGAATTTGTCAACGTCAGAATAATTTCCGCCCGTGCCTATGGGCTTGACGGCGAAGTTATATAAATTTGAAAGGATATTTAAAATGAACGAAGAACTTCAAAGCTTAGTGGAACAACTCAAGGAGGTTATTTCCAATCATCCGGTTATCGTGGAGTATCTTGCCGCCAAGCAGGCATATATTGACGATAAATCCCTTATTTCCAAGGCCAACGAGTACAACGTACAGCGTCAGGTGCTGGAAACCGAAAGCCGTAAGGAGGACAAGGACGATCTGCTTATCGAGTCGGTAAAGGCACGTCTTGAGGTATTGTATAACGACATTTCCAACTCCCCCGCCGCCCACAGGCTGATCGAAGCCGAGGACGACGCCAATGAGTTCTACAACGAAATCATTAAGGACCTCCAGTCGGTGGTTATCCCCGAAAGCGATTCTTCCTGCGGCGGGGACTGCGACTGCTGCAGCGGATGCCATTAATTCGGTAAAATCCGGCGTTTTGTATCGTACGAAATCCGGCGGGGGGAACCCCGCCGGGATAGAAATTGTCAGGGAGGTAATTTATGCCGCTTTCGCCAATGATGAAGCAGTATTTTGAAATAAAAAAGCTTCACCCGGACTGTATTCTCATGTTCCGGTTAGGGGATTTTTATGAAATGTTCTATGACGACGCAAAGCTGGTGTCCAGGGAACTGGAACTTGTCCTGACCGGGCGGGACTGCGGTACCGAGGAACGGGCGCCCATGTGCGGAATCCCCTATCATGCGGTGGAAAACTACCTTTCACGGCTTATTTCCAAGGGCTACCGGGTTGCCATCTGCGAACAGATGGAGGACCCCGCCACCGCCAAAGGGCTGGTTAAGCGGGATGTGATAAGGGTTGTTTCCCCGGGTACGGTTATTGAATCCACCTGCCTTGATGAAAAGAAAAACAACTATATCTGCGCTTTATACTGCGACGGTTTCGGTTACGGGGTGGTTTTCGCCGACATTTCCACCGGGGAACTCCATGTTACCGAGCTGGAATCCGAGGAGGACGGGGAAGCGTTGTATTCCGAAGCGGCGGCTTATTCCCCTTCTGAACTGGTAACCAACAAAGCCGTTCCGGAGGAGGTAAAAGCCACCTTCAGCCGGAAATACAACACCCTTGTAACCCCTGCCGACGAGGTGGGACTCACTCCCGAAAAGGTAAGCGGCGATTTGGAAAAGCATTTCGGGGAAGGTGTGGTAAACCCCTCCTCCAAGGCGGCTTTTGCCTTGTCCATGCTTATGACCTACCTTGAGGAAACCCAAAAAACCGACCTTTCCTATATGAAAACCCTTACCTTTTACAAGTCCGACAAATATCTTGCCATAGACGTCTCCACCCGCCGGAATCTTGAGCTAAGCGAAACCCTGCGGGCAAGGGAAAAGAAGGGTTCCCTGCTCTGGGTGCTGGACAGGACCAAAACCTCCGCCGGGGCGAGGCTGCTTCGGCGGTGGATAGAAAAACCCCTTGTAAACGTTAAGGATATTCAATATCGTCAGAACGCCGTAAAAGAATTTTACGGTTCGCCGGTTTTACGCAACGAAATCGCCGAAAGCCTTAAAAAGGTCATTGACATCGAACGGCTGCTAACCCGTCTTATTTACGGTACCGCCAACGCAAGGGATCTGCTTGCTTTGGGAAACACCGTTTCGGCTCTGCCGGCAATAAAGGAAAATCTAAAGGATTTCAATTCCTCCCTTCTGGTTTCCCTTTACCGGGACTTTGATCTGCTGTCCGACATAGGTCAGTCCATCCTTTCCACCGTTGCCGACGACCCGCCGGCAACCCTGCGGGAGGGAGGAATAATCCGACCGGGAGCCTCCGCCGCCGTTGACGAATTAAGGTCGATGATGACCGACGGGAAGGCCTTTATTTCGAAAATCGAGCAGACCGAAAAGGAACGGACGGGAATCCGTACCCTGAAGGTGGGCTACAACAAGGTTTTCGGCTATTACATAGAGGTTTCCAAGTCCTTTATGAATCAGGTGCCCGACACCTACATACGCCGGCAGACCCTTGCCAACGCCGAAAGGTACGTCACCGAAGAACTCAAGGAAATGGAATCAAGGGTTATTTCCGCCAGGGAACGGGACGCCAACCTTGAATATGAGCTTTTTTCCCAGCTCAGGGAGCATATACTCAAATCCAAAGACCGTATCCGTCAGACGGCGGACATACTTTCCCGGTTAGACTCCCTGGTTTCCCTTGCCGCCGTAGCGGACGAGTCCAATTATGTCTGCCCGGAAGTGGATTATTCCGACGTTATTTCCATAAAGGACGGACGTCACCCGGTGGTGGAAAAGTTTATACCGGACAAATATTTTGTCCCCAACGACTGCGAAATGGACTGTTCCTCCCAAAGGACAATGATAATAACCGGTCCCAACATGGCGGGAAAATCCACCTATATGCGGCAGGTTGCCTTGATTATCCTTATGGCTCAGATCGGTTCCTTCGTCCCCGCCGCCGAAGCACGAATAGGGGTAGTGGATAAAATCTTCACCCGGGTGGGGGCAAGCGACGACCTGTCAAGCGGTGATTCCACCTTTATGCTGGAAATGAAGGAAGTCGCCCATATATTAAAGAATGCCACCGCAAAATCCCTTATAATCTATGACGAAATAGGCAGGGGGACCTCCACCTTCGACGGAATGTCAATCGCAAGGGCGGTTCTGGAATTCACAAACAAAAAAATCGGGGCAAAAACCCTGTTTGCCACCCATTATCATGAACTTACCTCTTTGGAAAACACTGTTCCGGGAATCGTAAACTACAATATCGCCGCCAAAAAGCGGGGAACCGAAGTAATATTTTTAAGAAAAATCGTAAAGGGCGGCACCGACGACAGCTACGGCATTGAAGTCGCCCAGCTTGCCGGCGTCCCCAAAGAGGTGGTTACCAAGGCAAGAACCGTCCTCAAACAGCTTGAGGAGACCAACCCCAAAACCGAAAAAAAGGTAATTAACGACGACGGGAACATGACCATGGAGGATATGGCCTCATTGAGGATAGCCGACCGGCTTAAGGGAATCGACATAAACACCATTACCCCCATAGAAGCCCTGGGAATACTGTATGAACTGAAAAATGTGCTGAAGTAAGGAGCCGCCAATGGGAAGGATAAATATTCTTGACGAAGCGTCCTCCAATATGATTGCCGCCGGCGAGGTGGTTGACCGTCCCGGTTCGGCGTTAAAGGAACTTATTGAAAATTCAATTGACGCCGATTCAAAAAATATTACGGTTCACCTTAAGGGCGGCGGAAATTCCCGCATCAGGGTTTCCGACGACGGGGAGGGAATACTGCGGGAGGATCTGCCCAAAACCCTGTTCCGCCACGCCACCTCAAAAATAAAGACGGGATTTGATATAAACGGAGTAAAGACCTTGGGTTTCAGGGGGGAAGCCCTTGCCGCCGCCGCGGCGGTAAGCCGGCTTGAAATAATTTCGAAAACAAAGGACGAAAGCATGGGGTCCCGTCTCATTTCCAACGAAACCGGGGTGGAGCTTTACGAAACTGGTTCCCCCGACGGCACCACCGTTACAATCGAAGATTTGTTTTATAACGTGCCGGCAAGGCGGAAATTTATGAAAAAGGATTCCGCCGAGGCGGCTTTTTGCATTTCGGTATGTGAAAGGCTGGCCTTGGGGCACCCGGAAATCGCCTTTACGGTTTATTCCGACGACAGTCTTAAATTCCGCACCTCCGGCGACGGGAAACTCTATTCGGCAATATATACCGTTTACGGCAGTCAGACGGCGAAAACCTTTACGGAAATAAACTACCGGCAGGAAGGCATAGGGGTGGAAGGCTTCATTTCCTCCCCCGATTCCCCGAGGGGAACAAGGAATATGCAGTCCTTTTACATAAACAAGCGTTACATTAAGTCAAGAACAATACAGGCCGCCCTTGAAGAGGCCTACCGTTCCTACATACCCTCCGGCAAATACCCTGCGGCGGTGCTTAACATAAGCCTTGATTATGATGACGTTGACGTGAACGTCCACCCCGCCAAGACTGAGGTAAAGTTTGCCGACGAAAAAAAGGTGTTTTCGGCGGTTTATTACGGAGTTAAATCCGCCCTGAGCCCGAAAACCGGGGATGTAAATCCGCCGGAAGTAAAACATGATTTTACCCGAAGACAGCCATATACCCACTTTGCGGAAAAGCCGGACACCACCGGCTACGAGGTGTTTACGGCAAATATCGCCGACGAGGACATTCCCCCGCTGGAAATAAACAATTCCCCGGAAGCGGAGGTAAGAAGTCCGGCAAATGCGCTTTATGACTTCCCCGTTAAAGACAAAAGTTCCGAATCGCCGGTGCAGGAGGTCTTTTCCCCCGACGACGATATCAGAATTATCGGCGAAGCCTACAATTTATATATATTCGCCCAGCTTAGGGATAAAGTTATTATAGTTGACAAGCATGCCGCCCATGAAAGGATAATCTACGAAAGCTTAAGGGACAGGAAAACCATATCCCCCCAGACCCTGCTGTTTCCGGTAACCGTCACCCTTTCCCCCTCCGAAACCGAAATACTATTGAAAAATTCGGGCTATTTAAGGGAATACGGCTTTTTGATAGAGGAATTCGGCGTGTCCACCGTGGCGGTGAGGGAGGTTCCCTCCGCCATAAAGGATACCGAAGGGATTTCCCAGATCCTTGAGGTGTTTGCGAAGGAGCTTGCCGAAGGGTCGGTTGTAAGGTTTGAGGATAAGGTTGACAAAGCCCTGTTTACCTTAGCTTGCAAAGCCGCCGTCAAGAAGGGGGAAAACACAAGCGAGTATGATGATGAATACATAGTCAAACGGGTTTTAGAGCTTAAACTCAGATACTGCCCCCACGGCAGACCCTTTATTAAGGAAATCCCCAGAGGGGAGCTTGACAAATATTTCGACAGGCAGAATAAAAATGAGTAAATTCGTATTAACGGCACAGGAAGGCAGAGCCCGCAGGGGGTCGTTTAAAACCCCCCACGGGATAATCGAAGCCCCCGTCTTTATGAACGTTGCCACCTCGGCGGCAATAAAGGGGGGGCTTTCGGCGTTTGACCTGAAGGACATAAAATGTCAGGTCATGCTGTCAAATACCTACCATCTTCATGTCCGTCCCGGCGAAGATGTGGTGTATTCGGGGGGCGGAATACGCCGCTTCAGCGGTTGGGAGGGTCCCGTCCTCACCGATTCGGGGGGATTTCAGGTGTTTTCCCTTTCCAGTTTAAGAAACATTACCGAAGAAGGGGTTGCCTTTCAGTCCCATATAGACGGGGCGAAAATTTTTATGTCGCCGGAAAAGTCAATCCAGATCCAGTCAAAGCTTGCCTCCACTATTGCCATGGCCTTTGACGAGTGCCCCCCGTCGGTTGCCGAATATTCCTATGTGAAAAGAAGCTGCGAAAGAACCACCCGCTGGCTTGTCCGCTGCAGGGATGAAATAAAACAGCTTAATTCCCTTGAGGAAACCATAAACAATAGACAGTTGCTCTTCGGGATAAACCAGGGAGGAATATACAAAGACTTAAGGATTGAGCATATAAAGCGGATAAACGAATTCGACCTTGACGGCTATGCCATCGGAGGGCTGGCGGTGGGAGAACCCAACGAAAAAATGTATGAAATAATCGAGGAAACCGAACCCTTTATGCTTGCCGACAGACCCCGCTATCTTATGGGGGTGGGCACCCCGGTGGATATACTTGAGGCGGTGGAAAGAGGGATTGACTTTTTCGACTGCGTCCTCCCCGCCCGCAACGCCAGACACGGTCATCTGTTTACCTCAAAGGGGATTATAAATCTTAACAATCAGAAATATATGTACGATTCAAATCCCATCGACGATGACTGTAACTGCGAAATATGTAAACACCATTCCCGTTCCTATATCCGCCATCTGTTGAAAGCCAAAGAGGTGCTGGGGCTTCGGCTTTGCGTTTACCACAACCTTTATTTTTACAATACTCTTATGGAGGAGATACGAAAACATATCGAAAACTCCGATTTTGCCATGTTTAAAAGAGAAAAGATAAATGTGTTGGGAAAACGGATAAAGGATTAAAGATAATTCGTCTGATTCAATTAAAATATAGCCGATTATTAACTTTTATTATTAAATTTGTACTTAAAATCTTAAAAAAGCTATTGACTTTGTTGTTTTTGTATGATATTCTTTAACTAGCAATTCATAATTTATTGGAGGTATGGTAACAAATGAAATTAAAGAAATTACTATCGTTAGCCCTCGCTCTGGTACTTATATTCTCCCTGTGCGTGTTATTTGCCACCGCAGAAGAAGAAGAACCCTCCGCATACATATGGCTGAAAGCCGACGCGAGCTTTCAACCCAGTCTTATCTTTAAGGTTGACGGCAGTCTTTTCACCAACAAGTCCTATAACATTATCGCAAACGTATACTTCGGCGATGACTGCCAGGGCAGCGGCGTAGCTTTTGTAAACTACTACAGCTATGACGACCCCAGCAAATACGCCGATTACTCCCATCTCATTCAGTTTAAGGATTTTGCCACTCATAACGGCGAAGGTGTCGAGTTAGGCAAATGGGCAAGCTATACCTTCGCATTCAATCCCTTTGAAGCTCTTTACAGCGGCGGGACAAACGTTGAAAAAGAAGGCAACTTTGCCAAAAACGTAGGCCTGCTCTCCGTAGGCATAGGCTTCTATGAAGCCACCGGCACCATTAAGGTTGCTTCCATCCTTATCAACGAAGTCGGAACCGGCACAGCCGTCTGGACAAGATCCTTTTCCGAAGGTCTTGACCCCGAAGACGATACCTTGGTTCAGTATGCCAACCTCCCCGAAGACAAGAAGGGCACAAACTGGGACGTCGTTATTCCCACAACCGATACTCAGGGCAATTTAGCTCTCGATGCCGAAATAAGCCATAACGCAGGTTTCGGTGACTATAACGTTTCCCTTAACGACGGCGTTGCCGCTCAGGACAAAACATATGCCAACTGGTTCGGCTTCTACTGGAACGGCGATACCAACCCCAATAACAACACCACTATTGAAAACATCGAAGGTAAAGACTACAGGGTAGGCACCGTTGACTTTGACTTCGGCGAAGCCAAGACCTGGAACAAGGTACGGGCAAATATCTGGGACGCTGCCGGATATTCCGGAATAGGAAGCCATGAACTGATTCTTGTGTACTATTCCGACGACGGCGAAAACTGGGAAGAAGCCGGCGACCTTCTCCTTACCGATCAGGAACTTGAGCAACCGGGCTTAATCTATTGGGCTGAAAAGGAATTTGCTCAGGACATCACCTCCCAGTACGTAAGGCTTAAATTCTGCTGGTCGCAATTAGGCGTGTTCGTATTCCTTAACGAAATCGAAATAATCGAAGCAAATACACTGGAAATTCCCGATGTTTCCGAAGAAACCAGCGAAGCTGACCAGACCAGCGAAGCCGGCGGTGAAACCACCGAAGACCCCGACGAATCCTCCGAAGAAACCTCCGGCACCACCCCCACCGGCGACAGCGGCATTGT
>DBQR01000011.1 GCA_002305335.1 Clostridiales bacterium UBA1389 | reverse complement strand
AATGCCACAAAACAGGCTGCCAATCAGGCGAAACAGGTGTTGAACGCAGGGAAAAAGGGACTAAGGGATGCGGCGGAACATATCGAGCTGGACGAAGCCTTTGACGCCGGCAAAAAATTCGCCAAGGAACAGGTGGAAAACCTTCAGGCAGCCGCATGGCAGTATGAACTTAACCCCACCAAGGCAAACCGCAAGCTGCTGGATGATCTTGTCCTGAAAGTTCAGCAGGATAAGCTGGCAATGTACGAGCTTTGCAAAAAGCCCGATATAGACGCCACCCGGAAGGTCTTTAACGAAACCCTGGAAGGCTTTAATAGTAACGCCGATATAATCGCCAAAAATAAGCTTTCCTCCGTCACCGGCATTCCGGCGGATCAGATTAAGATAATGAACGCCGGCTCCTCCTCAAAGAAAGCGCTGAAAAGCGGCAGAAAAATAACCTATGACCGGGACTGGACCGCCTATTACACGAATTCCAAGGGGGAAGTAGTCTATTTCGATCAGAACCTGACCGAACAGATCTACTACGACAGCTTCTATGAGTCCACGCAGGGTTTCAAGAACAAGTCCGCCGAAATGTCCCGCCGCTTCGGGCTGAGCAACGACCAGACGGTAATAGAGGATGTTTTGGGACACAGCGAAAGCTATGGCTCAAAGGGCAATCTGGAAAAGATGATGAACCGGGCACAACAGCATATAGCCCTGGACGACCCCGTCAAGGCAAAGAACGCCGTTACCTATAAGATTAAGGACCGGCTGAATCACGCCAAAGAAATGATGGCGGAAGCAAGAGCGATTCCCGACGAAGCTTCGCGGCAGCTTGCCCTCGGCAAAGCCGCCGGAGAGATAATCGAGGGAGGCCGCATGGCAACCAAGCAATTCGACAATATCATTAACCTGCGGGACATAGCGAGAAGCACCGGCGACGGAGCAAGTAAAATTTCTGGAAAGCTCCGTTCGGCGGTGGAGATGATAAAGTTCCATTTCGATAATCTGGAAAGCTTCTGCCTGTCCGACCTGGAAAGGGGACTGGGTTCCCTGGGTTATACCCTGGAAAGCCTTGCCGACGAACTGGGGGACACCCTTCTCAGGATAGGATAAATCAAAATCCCTGTCAGATAAGGTTAAAACTGATATGAATTGCCCCCCGTCCCCTTTATTGTTCATTACCAGTTAATTGCTTTTTGTAAAAAAATATGATATAATACTTGTAAGAAATCAGCCCGGATAAAAAGCAAATAATCAAAACCGGTAATTCGGCAATCTGATTATGGGCTCATACGGGAACGTCACCCCCGTAAATATAAAAAAAGGAGAAACATCATGAGAAGTTTTACAACATTGGACTTGCAATATGCACACAGATTCTATGGCTTCAAGGGCGAAGCCCAGTACCTCCACGGACATACGGGAATACTGACGATTGAGGTTGAGGACGATGTCAACATGGGAGTCAATATGGTGTTCCCCTGTAACGAAATCAAAAAAACCGCCTGGGAGGTATTGCAGAACTTTGACCATGCGCTGATTTTAAGGGAGGACGACCCCCTGCTTCCCGCGATTCTCGGGGTTTACGAAGCGCAGGGTATCAGAAACGGCGCCCCCACCAACAAGCAGAAAGGCCCCGCTTTTAAAACCGAGCTTGCAACCGCTTATCCCGAATGCCGTCTGGTGGTCACCAAAGAAACCATGACCGTCGAGGGAATGATTAAAATCGTGTACGACCTGCTTAAGGACAAGCTGAACATCGTTAAGCTTACCTTTACCAGCGGAGTAAACGGCGCTACCGAGGAATACGAACCCAAAAAGGAAATCGACCGCTGCCCTTTATGCGGTGTTACGCTTAAGGAAAACGGCGTATGCCCCAAATGCGGCTACAGGAAATAGTCCGGTAAGAAAGAACATAAACTATGACAAGGCACTCTATGCAAATATGTATAGGGTGCTTTTTTTACTTTCGCTTTGCACCTTTAATTATACCGTTTCAACGGACGGTCTTACTTTGCAAAGATATAAATATACTCAAGCACTTTTCATAAAAAAACACTTTTATTTTTTGTTCTTATATGTTATAATACATAAAATTATTCCGGAGGACTGTTAATTGAAACGAATACTGATTCTTTTAATAATTATGATACTGATAACCGGCTTGTTTCCGATTTCTGCCGGGGCGGAGGAAAATATGGTTACTGACATTGATGATTTTAACGTTGCCTTTAAAAGCGGAAAAACCATGGTTTTGGAAGGCGGGGAAAGCGGCAGGACCTTTACCTCCGCCGAATTCAGTCTCCGGTATGCCTATATTTTAACCTTCGACAAAAACGGAAAGCTTATAGAAGGCGGGCTTAATCTCCTTGCCGATTCAAACAGTCCCCAGCTTGCCGTAAAGGTCCCGGCGGGGGGATTTGCGGCGGTTTTCGATTCCCAGAACAGCGTGTTGATGAAATATTATAATAAAATTTTCAACGGCGTTATGATATATAACGGCACCATGCCCCTTATTTACGATATGTCGGCAGCCGTTGACCGTCAGACAAAAAAGCTGTCGGTGAGATTCGGCGACCCGGTCGAACCCACCGACGAAACCGTAAAAATTTTGTTCGTGGGAAACAGCTCCACCTATTACAGCGGCACCCCCATTGTTTTCGAAGGCCTTTGCCGGGCTGCGGGGCTGGACGTCAAGGTGTATTACTGCACCTACGGTTCCTCCAATTTAGGGCAGTTTGCCGACCCCAATCACGACTACGGCAAAGCTTTGAGAAATAAGCTTAATACCGGCAAATACGATTATGTGGTGCTGCAGGACGCTGCGGGAAGCAGCTTAAGTGATACGGACAGTTCCGTGTCGACAATCCTTGAACTTATCAACGCCAACGGAGCCACCCCGGTTTTGTATATGCGGTATTCCACCTCCGTTGAGGGGACTTATAAATATGTCCGGATTTACGGTCAGGTCGGCAGTAAGTATGACATTACGGTAATGCCCTCCGCCCAGGCTTTTGCTTACAGTCTTAAGGATAATAAGAGCATCAACTTATACGCCGACGACGGCGGCCATCATTCCCATGCCGGCAGTTACCTTGCCGCCTGCACCTGGCTGTACAGCCTGTTTGATATTTCCCCCGTGGGAAACGGATATATCGCCACCCTGGACAGCACAACAGCAACAAAGCTCCAGAACACTGCGGTGAAGGGCTGCGACGACCCCGACAGGCTTTTTGTAAAGGAGGATACCTTTACCGAAGGGGACGTTACATATCAGAATATTTCCACGGGCAAACCCTATACGCCTTCCGGCGAAAGATACAACGATAAATGGACGGATACAGGGGAAGACGGCAAACCCTTAGGCAAGCTCACCGACGGCATATTCGCCTCATCGGGGGATGAAACGAATGTGGGCTGCTATAAAGGAAGCGTAACGAGTATCACCATTGACCTGGGGGAGGAAAAGGCCGTTAAGCGTTTGGCTACCGACCTGTACGGCAATAGCTCCTGGGGAGTTCCCGACCCGACCGAGGCGGTTGTTTCACTGTACCTTTCAAAAGACGGGAAAAAATTCGAAAAGATAGATAATCTGACGGGGGACACAACCGCGTCCGGGCAATGGTTAAACCGTTATCTCACCCTTACGTTAAGCGAAGCAAAAAACGCAAGGTATGTAAGGGTTGAGTATTCCATACCCGGAAATTACTGCTGGTCCAGTGAGATTGCGGTTTACGGCGCCGAAAAGAAGCCCGATGAGGAAACATCCGAAGAGCCTTCCGGAGAAATTTCCGGTGAGCCTTCTGACGAATCGGTAAACGAAAGCGCCGGCGAACCCGGTTCATCCCTTCCGGAATCATCCTCCGATACAAGCGGTCAGCCAAAAAATAAATCCGGCAACACAGTAAAAACAGTCTTGTTTGTTTTGATTGCCGCCGCCCTGGTTGCGGTGTTTGCTGTAATTATCATTAAAAAAGGCAAATTTCAACACTGAGCCTAATTAAAAAATATATAATATCGGCAACCAAACGAAAGGAGTATTATTAATGAAAAAACTGGCATTCGTTTTATCCATTTTAGCGGTACTTTTATTGATTGTATCCTGCACGACCACCGAAAACCCGGAAACAAGTAATCATTCGGAAGCTGATGTCAGCGAAGGCGACGGCTCGGAAAGCGGCGTTTCCGATGTTTCAAGCTCGGAATCATCCTTAGAATATCGTGACCCTGCCGATCCGGACGAAATCAAGCTCAGAATTACCTACTGCAACAATGAAATTCTGGAACAATATGATTCTGTATATGATTACGCCGACAATATCGGTACCGAAAAACTGATCTTTATCGCCGACGAAGAAAAGGGCAGTTTCTCCTTTGTGTCTATTGAATGGGAAACCGAGGACGTTTTCGAAAAGTCCGGCCCCTCGGTAGATCAGATACTCTTTACTGTCGATAACCTGACCCCCGAAAAACCGCTGGTTATTAACAATACCAATATTCCTGAAATACCTCCGTCCAACCGGGGAATTATATTCAAAGACCAAGACGGAAACGAAAAATATTACTATATTGCATATAGCGGTAAAGACGGGCTTGGACTTTACGAATTCGATAATGAATAAGCCGACAGATAAGAAGGTTTAACAAAAAAAGAAGATATCAGAGGTGAATACATGGTTCATGTGGTTTACTGCGACAATACCGGCAAAAAGGGTGAACGGATTCTGGATAAGATTCTGTCCGGCGAAAAAACCATGATAATCCGGAGCGCGGCGGGGCGGAAGATACCCCACAGCCGTGTTTTCGGGGGAGAATCCCTCTATTTCATGGAAAAGGGAAGATCGCAAATATCCGCAAAAGGGGTTGTTACTTCTGTACAGAACTTCGTAAAACTGACGGAAGAGGAAATAAACAGGGTATTTTCCGAAAATGAAAGTAAACTGTCCCTTACGCCGAAGCAAAGGGAAAGGTGGCATAACAAGTGCATCTGCCTTATCGAGTTTGCCGGTGTCGAAAAAATCGACCCGCCTTTAGCCTTTGAAAAGCAGTCCAATATGGACGACTGGCTGATAATCGAAAAAATCGAGGATGTGCTGGCGGGGACAAGCATCCCCTACAATTATGATAAATCAAAGCTGTGATTTTTAATAAAATTTCAGTTTGCTGTATAAAATAAATTCCATTAAGGGTTTTTTGATGTTTGTCAAAAAGCCCTCTTTATTCGAAAGCATATTCGGAAAATAACCGAGAAACAAAATAAAAAATGATATGTCGAAAAAGGTTGAAAGTATTCCTTTATTCGTATATAATTAAAGGAAATTTAATATTAATATCAGAGTTTGCCCGCCTTGTTAATTACGCCTTTAAAGTAAAATAAATAATAATCAAATAACTAAATAGTCGGTATCAACCCTAATTTTCTCGGAATCCGGCAGATTTTCCTTGATTTATTACGCTTTTTCCGTATATTATATTGATGATCGGTGGTAAAAGCATAAAGATTGCGGTATGTATCAAACAGGTTCCGGACACAACCAAAGTAAAAATCGACGAAAAAACCGGCACCCTTATAAGAAGCGGCGTCGAGAGCAAGACAAACCCCTCGGTAATACCTGATTTCCC
>DBQR01000050.1:7833-23628 GCA_002305335.1 Clostridiales bacterium UBA1389 | reverse complement strand
CTTTCCCTTATTAATCCGTTGCCGGATTACGGATTTTACCGTTGCTTTTTACCCTTTTTCTTTTTATTGTTTGCCGCCACGGCTGCCGTTATCCCGCCGGCGACCACCGCTCCGCCGACAACGGCTGGAATAACAAAGCCGTTTTTATTTTTATCGTTTTCCTTCGTATTTTCGCTTGATTCGGCCGTCGTTGAACTGTTGTCTTGTTCCTGGCTTTCAGCCGATTCATCGGCGGAACCGGTGTCTTCTTTTTTGGCAACGCTTATTGTTACCTCCAGCGGTTCGGTCAGCACAAATTCGTTTCTTGCCACCACGGTAAAGGAATCCATACCTTCGAAGCCCGGTTCGGCGGTGTAGGTAAAATCCCCGCTTGCCGTTATGTCCACCGTCCCGTGGGCGGGGGGAGACACCACCTCAAGATAAATATTCCCGTGCTGGACATTGGCGTATGCCCCCTTCCTTATACCCACATAGCCGTAGCATTTTTCGCCGGCGACAGCTTCGTGGGGCTTTGCGGACAGGGTAACATGGGGTTTATAGGTATGTTTTATAAAGGCGTGAATATCGTCGTATATCTGCCGCTGCTTACCCTCTTTGCCCTTGGCAAGATAATAGAAAATACCGGGGTTGGCGTCCTGATAATAAGCATGGGCGGCTTCCTCCATAAATCCTAAAGCATATCCCGCGTCAAGATAGGAATAAAACTGCTTTATTCTTAAGTCGGAATCCGGGCTGGTTATGTTGTATATCCCCCAGGAAGCTTCGATTTCCACCCCAAGACCGTATTTCTTCAAGGCCTCGGTAAAGCCGTAAAACATTTCATATTTCATTTTTTCGAAGCCCGTCCAGGGAATGTTGGGCTGCATCATTGCAACGTCAAAGCCCAACTCCTCCACCTTATCCATTCCGGTGGCAAACAGGAGGGGAATCCAGAAAAAGTGAAGCTTTCTTTCGTGGATTAAATCCGCCACCCCTTTTATAAGGACACTTTCCTCCTTGCCCCAGGCGGGTTTTATACTTTCGGATTCCCAGTAAAAACCTCCCAGGCGGATATTTTTATAATTCCTTTCCTCCAGCTTTGCGATAACCGCATCCATAAACCAGGCGAAAATTTTAAGCTGTTCCTCCCGGTTGCGGCAGTATTCCTCTTTGCCGTCCCCGTCTATGTCCCCGAAGGGCTCGCTTGGGGAAATGTTGGGGTAGGGCATATTTACAATGAGTTTCATGGTGTAATCGGGTTTTCCGGTGGCTTGTTTTACTTTATCCAGAGCCCGTTCTATTGCCCCGCAGTTGAATTCTTCATCGAAAACGGAATCAATGAAAAACTGCCAGTCGGACATAAGAGGCGGGTCGAACCCCCGTTTGAAGTTTCTGCCGGAAGGAAGGGTGTTGCCGATGGCGGAAAACATAACCGAATCGAACATGGTGTCAAGAATTTCGCCGGTTTCGGATATATAACCGCAGTAGTACAGCATTTCTTCTTCGGTGTTTTCCACATAGCTTTTGTCATAGCTGCCCTTGTAGCCGCAGTAAAGGAGGGCAATATCCCTGCAGCCCTCGACTCCGGGGTTATAGGCGTTTTTATAGTTATAATCATCCGTGTATTTTACGAATTCCGCCTCGGTGCCGTCAATGTCGGTGCCGAATATTTCAATCTCGTCACAGTAGGTGTAGCCCTCAACCCGGAATTTAAGCCTTACATATTTGGCCCTGAATCTGCCTATATCCGTAGCCGATATGGTGTACTGCCCGGTATCGTCTCCCCCCACATTGTCGGAGTTGTCGTAGGAGAAAGCTAACATCCAGTCGGTACCGTTTTCCGAAACGAACAGGTCATAGTAGTCGGAAAGATTAATCCCGTAGGAATTATTTTTTAAAGTACAAAACTTAAAGCCGGTTACCGCCCTGACTTCCGGCAGCTCGAAGGTTACCGTCCTTGACAGCCCCCGGTAGAATACATGCCAGGAAGTGTTTTCATGGTTGGGGGAAAAGGATCTTATCCCGTCGGTCAGCGCCTTCTTTGCCGGGTCGGTTTCTCTCCCGAACTGGCCGATGGAATATGTGATGTCAATTCCGGTTTCCACCGTATAAGAAAGTCCCTTAATTATATTTTTTGTCTGGGGCGGATTGTCTGCCGTTACGGCACAGAGAGGTAAAATAAAGGAGGCGGAAAGCATTGAAAATAAAAATTTCAGGAAAATTTTTGATTTTTTCATCGGTATCCCCCCGGTTTCGGATTTATGGGAAGTATATCATAAATAAACTTAGTAATCAATGCTTTATTTGGATTTTTATACTATTTATCAAAAAACATAACGAAATAAAAATATGCCTTGCAACTTTTTGCAAGGCATATAAATACTTAAGTCACACCGAAAAGCAGTTCCGAATAGCCGGGATAAGGCCAGTAATCGCTGGCGGTAAGGCCTTCCGCTTCGTCAACCACATTCCTGAGCCCGTCCATAAGGGGGATAACGCTTTTTTTGAAAGCGTAGGCCTTGTCAACCACGTTAGGTAAGCATACCGTGCTGGCAAGGACACTCATAAGCTCCTTGTTCCGGTTGTAGATTTCGGTGGCAAGGTTATTCAGCTTTTCAACGGTTTCCTCCTCAAAGGGGATGTGCAAATCCGGCAAGGCATCCCGCTTTGCATTGGCGATCTCGCACAGTCTGCCGGCATATCTGCTTATGGCGGGGAGAATTGACCGCCTTACCATGTCCGACATGGTTTTGGCTTCGATGTTAATTATTTTGCAATAGTTTTCAAGGATAATTTCGCTTCTTGACCTTATTTCCGCCTCGGTCAGAACCCTGTGGGTTTCAAACAGCCTTGTGTTTTCGGGGCGGTAGTAGTGGGGAAGACAGTCCGGCGTTGAACGGAGGTTGAGTAACCCCCTCACCTCGGTGGCCTCCCTTATCCAGTTTTCGTCGTAACCGTTGCCGTTAAAGATAATCCTTTTATGTTTGCGGTAGGTTTCCTTAATCAGCTTCTGCAAAGCGGAATTGAAGTCGGGGGATTGTTCAAGCTCGTCGGCGAAAACCCTTAAGGATTCTGCCACGGCGGTGTTAATCATCATATTGGCGCAGGCGATGGAATCCTTTGAGCCCAACATACGGAATTCAAACTTGTTCCCCGTAAAGGCAAAGGGGGAGGTGCGGTTGCGGTCGGTGGAATCCCTGGGGAAGCGGGGGATGGCGTGAACGCCTAACTTTATCAGGGTTTTTTCCTTGGTGTCGTAGGCGGTATCGTTTTCAATGGAATCAAGGATTGCGGTGAGCTCGTCCCCCAGATACAGCGAAATAACTGCGGGGGGAGCTTCGTTCTGCCCTAAACGCCGGTCGTTTCCGGCTGAGGCCACCGATATTCTCAGCAAATCCTGATGCTCGTCCACCGCCTTTATGACGGCGCATAAGAAGAGCAAAAACCGGGCGTTCTGATGGGGGGTGTCCCCTGGGGTGAAGAGATTAACCCCGGTATCGGTGGAAACCGACCAGTTGTTATGCTTGCCGGACCCGTTTACCCCCTTGAAGGGTTTTTCATGCAGCAGGCAGATAAAGCCGTTTTTCTTCGCCACATTCTGCATTATTTCCATTATAAGCTGGTTCTGGTCGGTGGAAACGTTGGCTTTGGCGTAAACCGGCGCCAGTTCGTGCTGACCGGGGGCCACCTCGTTATGCTCGGTGCGTACGGGAATCCCCAGTTTCCACAGTTCCTCGTCAAGTTCCTTGAAGAAAGCCGAAACCCTGAGGTTTATCGCTCCGTAATAATGGTCGTCCAGTTCCTGACCCTTGGGGGGCATGGCGCCGAAGAGGGTGCGTCCGGTGAACATAAGGTCCTCCCGGCGGCGGTAAAGATCCTTATCTATTAAAAAGTATTCCTGTTCCGCCCCCACATTGGGGATAACGAATTTAACGTCGGTGTTGCCGAACAGGCGGAGTATTCGCAGCGCCTGCCGGTTCAAGGCCTCCATGGAACGGAGCAGGGGGGTTTTTTTATCCAGAGCGTGACCGCCGTAGGAACAGAAGGCGGTGGGTATGCAAAGCACGTTGTCCTTTATAAAAGCGTTGGAGGTGGGGTCCCACGCCGTATAGCCCCTTGCCTCGAAGGTGGCTCTCAGTCCCCCGGAAGGGAAGGAGGAGGCGTCGGATTCGCCGGAAATCAACTCTTTCCCCGAAAACTCCATTATAGCCCTGCCGTCGGGCAGGGGGGTTAAAAAGGAATCGTGTTTTTCCGCCGTAAAGCCGGTCATGGGCTGGAACCAGTGGGTGAAATGGGTAGCCCCCTTTTCCACCGCCCATTCCTTCATGGCGACGGCGATGACGTCGGCGATATTGGCTTTCAGGGGCCTTCCCTCGACGGTGGTTTTCTTAAAGGCATCGTAATCCTCGGGCTTCAGCCTTTCCTTCATTACGGCGTCATTGAAAACCATGCAGCCGAAGAATTCGGGTATGTTTTTCATAAAATCCCCTTTCTTCCGGTGAGATTAACTTAATGATATTTTACACCAACAAGGTTTTTTGTCAATATTCGATATACCTAAATATGCAGATTGGCGGATTAAAATACAGTGGATATTTAATAAAAATACCCGAAATTTGGGTATTTTCGTAATATTNNGTCAGTTTTTCCTGGGTTGATTCGGCCCCGTGCTTTTTAAAGTTTACGATAAACAGCTTTCCCCCGGGGTTAAGGTGGTTTACCGAATCCTCAAACATTTTATAGGTGACCGCTTTTCCGGCGTGGATGGGGGGATTTATGACTATGGTGTCGAAAGTGCCGCCGATATTTTCAAAGCAGTCCGACTTGATGATTTCCGACTCAACATCGTTTTCCCTGCAGTTGATTTTTGTCATGTCAAGGGCGGCTTCGTTGATGTCGCACTGGGTAAGCTTAAGGTTATACATTTTCGCCAGAACGATGCCTATACAGCCGTAGCCGCACCCCATATCCAGAAGGGAACCCGACAGGGGAGGGATGTTTTTAAGCAGGATATCCGTGGCCTCGTCCACATGGTCTTTAGAAAAAAGCCCCGAATCGGTGGTAAACACAAACCTTTTGTCGGTGTAGTAATAGATTATTTTTTTAATGTTGTGCTTTAAGTTTTTGTCCTCGATAAAATAATGGCTCACTTTTAACCTCTCTAAACTTCAAGGGCGGTTAAATGCTCAAAGGTTTCCCGCTTAATTGCAATTCTCGCTTTACCGCCGGATATTATAACCGTTGCGGGACGGCAGAGACGGTTGTAATTTGACGACATCGAAAAATTATATGCCCCCGTCCCCAGCACTCCGAGAATATCCCCCCGTACCGGCCTGGGGATAATTACGTCTTCCTGAATAAGGTCGCCGCTTTCGCAGCAGCGTCCGGCAACGGAGCAGGTAAAATCCGCCTTTCCGTTCATTTTATTTGCCAGAAGGCAGGTGTATGCCGACTTATACAAAGCATAGCGGGGGTTGTCGGTCATCCCGCCGTCAACGGAAACATAATTTTTAACATCGGGTATGATTTTAACCGACCCGACGGTATAAAGGGTTACGCCGGCGGCTGCCGCCACCGACCTGCCCGGCTCCATAAATATTTTCGGCATTTTTATATTTAGTTTATTGCATTTTTCCCCGATATACCCGCAGAGTGTTTTAACCCCTTCGGTAATATTCAGACTGCCGCTGCCTTCTTTGTAGGCAATGCCGAAACCCCCGCCTAAGTTAAGAACCTCGCAGTCGAACCCGGTTTGCTTTATAAAGTCAAGCATAATATCGGAGGTATCAAGGAAAGGCTTGATATCTGTAATCTGGGAGCCTATATGACAGTGTATCCCCTTAAGGACCAGGTTTTGCTTTGAAAGGACAAGCCTAACCGCCACAGCCGCATCCCCCGAAAACACGGGAAATCCGAACTTGGAATCCACGTTCCCGGTGGTAACCGCCTTGTGGGTATGGGCGTCCACCCCCGGAGTTATGCGGAGTAGAATATCCTGCCTGATTCCAAGTCTTCCGGCAATAAGGTCAACCGCTTCGATTTCCTCAAAGGTGTCGGTACAAAAGCAGCCGACCCCGCTTTTCATGGCATACTCAATGTCGGAATCGGTTTTGTTGTTGCCGTGGAAGATGGTTTTTGCCATATCAAAGCCCACGCTTTCGGCGGTGTAAATCTCGCCGGGGGAAACCAGATCCGTCCCCATCTCCTCGCTTGCGATAATCCGGTAGATTTCCTTAAAGGACAGGGATTTTGAAGCAAAATAGGGCATTGACCCTTCCGGCGCATACTCCCGCAGGGAATTTACATATTCTCTTGCGTTTTCCCGTAAAACATCCTCGTCAAGGACATACAGGGGGGTGCCGAACTCTTTTGCCAGCTCAACCGCATCTATTCCGCCTATGGTAAGATGCCCCTTTTCATTCACATTAAGATTTTTGTACAGCATAAAACCCTTCCTAAAAGTTTTCTTTGAAGAACCTTTCCAGCCTTTCGGCAGCTTTCCGGGTATTTTCATAGGACCCGAAGGATGTAAGCCTGAAAAAGCCCCTGCCGCATTCTCCGAAACCCTCCCCGGGGGTACCCACAATGAAGGCCTTTTCAAGGAGCAAATCGAAAAATTCCCATGACCCCATATCCCCCGGACATTTCAGCCACAGATAAGGGGAGTGCTTTCCGCCGGTAAACCATATGCCCGCCTTTTCAAGACAATCGGCAATAATTTTAGCATTCCGCCGATAATATGCGATATTTTCCATACACTGCTTTATCCCCTCGCCGGTAAGGGAAGCTTCCGCCCCCCGCTGGACGATATAGGAAACCCCGTTGAATTTGGTGGCCTGCCGCCTTGACCAAAGGAAGTTAAGGCTTATACCGTTGCATTTCAGTTCCTCCGGGAAGACGCACCAGGCGCACCGGGTACCGGTAAAGCCGGCAAATTTGGAAAAAGAGCAGATTTCAACGGCAACATCTCCGGCTTTTTCGATTTCATAAATGGAATGGGGGTAATCGCCGCCGTCGATAAAGGCCTCGTATGCCGCGTCAAACACAATCAACGAGCCGGTATCGTAAGCAAAGTCCACCCATTCTTTAAGCCCTGCTTTGTCATACGCCGCGCCGGTGGGGTTGTTGGGGGAACAAAGATAAATGACAAACGCTCTTTTTTCAAGTCCTTCCGGGGTGGGGAGAAAGGAATTTCCGGTGTTCCCTTTTACTAAAACAATTTCCCGCCCCTCCATCAGGTTGGAATCGTAATACACCGGATAAACCGGGTCGGGTATGCAGACGGGGGTATTTCCTAAAATATCGGTAATGTTCCCCACGTCGCTCTTCGCCCCGTCGGAAACGAAAATCTCATTTACCTTAAGACTTACGCCGAAGGTTTTATACCTTTCCGCAATAGCCTCTCTGAGAAAATCATAGCCGTATTCGGGGGGATAACCCCTGAAAGTTTCGGCGTTTCCCATTTCCCCTGATGCCCGTTCCATGGCTTTGACGGCACATTCCGGCAGAGGAAGGGTAACGTCCCCAATGCCGAGACGGATAATATCCGCATCGGGGTTATTTGATGTAAATGTTCTGACCCGTTTTCCGATATCCGAAAACAAATAGCTGGGCTTTAAATTTTTATAATTGTCGTTAATTTTAATCTTTAAGCTCATAAATTCCCCGGTAAACCCGTTTAGCCTCCCCCGTCATGGTGATATGGTAGTCGCTGTCGCATTTTATATATAAGTCCCCGCCTTTAAGGCTGACTTTTATTTCCTTTCCGTAGGGAAGCCTTCCGGTTTTTACCGCCGCCGCCACCGAAGCGCAGGCACCCGTGCCGCAGGCAAGGGTTTCCCCGGAACCCCTTTCCCAGACCCGCATTTTAAGGTTTTCGCCGTCAACCTCACAAAATTCCGCATTGACGCTTTGGGGGAACAGGGGGGAATTCTGAAGCAGGTTCCCCGGCGTTTGAATATCCATATTGTCAATACCCTCAGTAAAACATACCCCATGGGGATTTCCCATGGAAACGCAGGTATATTCAAAATCGCCGATTTTTTGCCGGATAACCTCGTTTTCAAACAAAACGGGAATATCCTTGGGGTTGAAGGAGGCATACCCCATATCCACCGTTGCCCCCACGCATTTTCCGTATTTTATATCCAGCTTAACGGCTTTGACACCGGAGGCGGTTTCGACCGTCAGCGTATCCTTTTTGACGTAGCCTTCGTCATATAAAAACTTTGCCACGCAGCGGATTCCGTTTCCGCACATTTTTCCCTCGCTGCCGTCGGCATTGAACATTCTCATCCTGCCGTCGGCGATTTTTGAGGGCATAACCAGTATAACCCCGTCGCTTCCCACCGAAAACTGTCTGACCGACATTTTGACGGCAAGTTCGGAAGGGTTTCCGATATTCTGCTTGAAGCAGTCGATATAAATATAATCGTTGCCGGTGGCCTGCATTTTAACAAATTCGATTTTCATTACAAATCCCCGAACAAATCCTTCATGGTGTATAAACCCGGTTTTTTCCCCTGCAAAAACAATGCGGCGGTTAACGCCCCTTCGGCGAACATCCCCCGGCTTTCGGCGGAGTGGGTTATGGTAAAGGTTTCGTTTTCCGAATAAAAGGTAACTTCGTGGATCCCCTTTACATTACCCCCCCTGACGGCGGAAATGCCTATTTCCCCCTTTTTCCTTGGGGAAAGCCCGTTTCTGCCGTAGACAATCTCACCGCCGGTGGCACTGCTTACGGTTTCGGCAAGGAGCTTTGCCGTGCCGCTGGGGGAATCGACTTTCCTATTATGGTGGCGTTCCACGATTTCGATATCCGCATCGGAAAAGAAGGCCGCCGCCTTTCTTACCACCGCATTCAAAAAGGCAACCCCTGCCGACATATTGGGGGAAAGGAATATGGGAACAGCCTTGGCGGCGGTCTGGATAACAGTCATTTCCTCCCCGGTTTGCCCCGTTGTGGCAATGACAAGGGGGATATTCCTTGCAATAGCATAACCGCACAGGGTTTCGGTTGCCGAATGGTGGGAAAAATCCACAACGGCGTCCGCCTCGACGGTTATAGCGGAAAGCTTATTGTATACCTCAGGTGTCAGGGAGGAAACATCGCAGTATGCCGCTACGGTAATTCCTTTATAACCTTTTTTTATTAAATTGTCAACTTCTTCTCCCATCCGCCCTAAAGCGCCGTTTAAAATAATTTTCATACCAGACCGAATCCTTTCATCAGCTCAACCAGTTTCTGACGGTTGGGTTTTTCCATATTGGACAAGGGCAGTCTTATAATGTCCTTACAAAAGCCCATTTCGTTCATTGCCGCCTTTACGGGAATGGGGTTTACCTCGCTGAACAGGGCGTCGATTATGGCGTGGTACCTGTACTGAAGCTTTGCCGCCCTTTCGATATCCCCTTCAAAGAAGGAATTGCAGATTTCCCTCGTCCGGGAGGGCATAATGTTGGAAAGCACCGAAATAACCCCCACACCCCCCAGTGCCATAAGGGGGACAATCTGGTCGTCGTTTCCCGAATACATATCCAGTTTTCCCTGAACATAGGACATGGTTTCGACTATCTTTGAAATATTGCCGTTTGCCTCCTTGAATCCCGAAATATTGGGATGTTCGGCAAGCTCGGCGTAGGTTTTGGGTTCGATGTTTATCCCGGTCCTTGAGGGCACGTTGTAAAGAATAACCGGCTTGGCGGAAATATCGGCAAGTTCGGTAAAGAGGGCAACAAGTCCCTTCTGGGTGCATTTATTGTAGTAGGGGGTAACCAGAAGCACCGCGTCAGCCCCCGATTCGCAGGCATGCTTGGTAAGCTCGATGGCATATGCCGTATCGTTTGAGCCGGTGCCCGCAATAACAGGTACCCTCCCCGCAACCTGTTTTACCGCAAAGTCGATAACCTGCCGGTGTTCCTCGTCGGTCAGGGTGGAGGCTTCACCGGTGGTACCGCAAACCACCAGCCCGTCAATGCCGGAATCAATCTGCCAGTCGATTATTTTAGCAAAAGCATCATAATCCACCCCGTTTTCGTTAAAGGGGGTAATGACTGCGGTGGCAACGCCTTTGAAAACTCTTTTCTTTTCCATAATGAAATCTCCTTTCTTATATAAACAAAAAAGCCGCTGACGGCGGCCACCATAAATACAATACGACAATAAAAAGTATTGCTTATTTATGATAGCTCTCCGCAATTAATTGCGACAGTCGAAGGCATATTCTGCCGTCGCCCAGACCGGAAAATATCCGCAAAATTTTCCGTCTTCGGCGTCAGCGCCTTTCACCGGAAGGCTGCGGCCTTTTTGACCCGGTTACTGTTCGCTTGACGCGCCTCTATCTTGTGTCGCATAATATCATAAAAAACCAATGTTGTCAAGGGTTACGGCAAAATTTCGTAACAATGAAACCGATATTTTGTATTTAAAACCCATATTTGTAACAAATAACGAAAAGACGGCTGTTTCCCTTGACAAAATAACCCTATATACATTATATTCTATATATAGACGGGTTGAAAGGTATGTTATCAATGAAAAAAACAATCTCCTTTGTTTTGGTATTTATTTTTATTTTTTCGGTGCTTTCGCTCAGCACCCAGGCTCTTAGGGGGGGATATCCCTATTCGGCCCCTTATGTCCAGTCGGTGTATTATCAGCGTCTTATGGACATAAAGCTGACTTCGGATATGCGTACCAATCTGGTGAATGTGGCGAAGTCCCAGTTGGGCTATCACGAGGGCAACAGCTTTTCCGAGCTGAACGGCTCAAACAAAAACGGCAGCGGCAATTACTCTGAATACGGCTACTGGATCGGCACCGAAATTTTAGATTGGGGACAGGGCTATTTCGACGCCTGGTGCGCCATGTTCGTGTCCTGGTGCGCAAGGCAGGCGGGAATCCCCGAATCCATAATCGCAAACGCCGTCAGGGCAAAGGCGGACTCTCCCTCCGAAGTGGGGGGATGGTACAACTTCCATGTGGACTGGAAATACCCCAACAACTACAACCCCCTTCCGGGTGATTTAATCTTTTTTCACTGGTCCACCTCCAGTTTGTGGGACCATGTAGGGATTGTGTGGTACACCACCGGTACTCATGTTGTAACCATTGAGGGAAACGCCTCCGACGGGGTTGTTTCAAACACCTATCCCTTAAATTCTCCCTACATACTTTGCTACGGGATCCCCGCTTATACCAAATATGAAGGAACCCCTTTGGGGTATGAGCTGTGGCGGGTAAAACCCTCAAGCGGACTTAATTTAAGAAGCGGCGCGGGTGGAAATTATTCGTCGATTGCCATAATGCCCTATCTGACGGAAATACAAATTTCCGAAAAGGTGACCGTGTCGGGGGAAACCTGGGGAAAGGCCAGCTTCAAAGGAGCCGAGGGCTGGTGTAATCTCGGCTACTGCAAATATATCGAAGGTAAAATCACCCCCCAGAATTTATCGGATATCTTAACAATTGAAGCCGAAGCATATATTTACGGCAGTAATCTTATCTTAAAAACCGCCGGCAAAAAGACCGATGTCTTCAAGCAAAACAGCCGGGTTGATATCTACCGGAACAGCACCGCCGTCAGCGGGAATATCGCCACCGGCGACGTAGTAAAGGCTTACAGCGGAAATACCCTGATGTTTGAAAAGCAGGCGATTGTCAAGGGGGACATAACCCCCGACGGCACTTTGGATGTCAGGGATTATATACCTCTGCGGCTTTATATCTTAGGAATAGAATCCCTTAGCGGCGATTATCTTACGGCCGCCGACTTCAACGACGACGGTAAAATCACCGTTACCGACTATATCGGTTTAAGGTTAAGAATATTGGGCATTCAGTAGGGATGATAGCCGAATAACATTGACATCCATACGCCAAACGCCTATAATAAGCCATAACAAGCGAAAGGCAAGAAATAAAAATGAGTGAAATAAGAAACATAAATCTTTGGGAATCCGGCAGGACCAAAATCGAATGGGTCAAGCGCAATATGCCCCTCCTTAACGCCATTGAGGAAGCTTTTATAAAAGAAAAGCCCTTTGAAAATTTGAAAATCGCCCTTTCGGTGCATCTTGAAGCAAAAACCGCCTACCTCTGCAAGGTGCTTGCCGCCGGCGGCGCCACCATGTATATTACCGGCAGCAACCCCCTTTCCACCCAGGACGATGTTGCCGCCGCGCTGGTTCATGAGGGTCTGAACGTTTATGCCTGGTATAACGCCACAGGCGAAGAGTATAATGGCCATATTTCCAAGGTCGTTGAAGCCGGACCGAATATTATAATCGACGACGGCGGCGATCTTGTAAACCTTATCCACACCGGATATCCTCAGCTTATAAGGAATGTTATCGGCGGCTGCGAGGAAACCACCACCGGCATTATCCGCCTTAAGGCCATGGAAAAAGCGGGAGCTTTAAAATTCCCCGTTATGCTGGTGAACAACGCCATGTGCAAGCATCTCTTTGACAACCGTTACGGGACCGGGCAGTCGGTGTGGGACGGCATAAACCGTACCACCAACCTTATCGTGGCGGGGAAAACCGTGGTTGTCGCCGGTTACGGCTGGTGCGGCAAGGGGGTGGCCATGAGGGCAAAGGGGAACGGAGCATCGGTTATTGTCACCGAAGTGGACCCCATAAAGGCCATGGAGGCGGTTATGGACGGCTTTTCGGTTATGAAAATGACCGACGCCGCCAAGGCGGGGGACATATTCGTTACCGTTACCGGCTGCCGGGACGTTATCACCGCCGACAGCTTTGTTAACATGAAGGACGGAGCAATCCTCTGCAACGCCGGCCACTTTGACATTGAGGTGGATGTTGCCGGCCTTAAAAAGATGGCGGTTAAAGAATTTACCGCAAGAAACAACATAACCGGTTACACCCTTGAAAACGGCAACACCCTGTTTGTTTTGGGGGAAGGCAGGCTTGTCAACCTTGCCTGCGCCGACGGTCATCCGGCGGAAATTATGGATATGTCCTTTGCCATCCAGGCTCTCTCGGCGGAGTATCTGGTTAAAAATAAAGGAAAACTTTCCGGCACCGTGGAGGTCCCGGCTGAAATCGATAACAAAGTCGCCGAAATGATATTGAATTTCCGGGGGGTTGAGATTGACACCCTCACCGAAACCCAGAAGGAATATCTGGCAAGCTGGAAAGCAGATTAGTATAAATGTATGTACGGCACTACCCCTCATCCGCAGAAAGCAGTATAAAACAAGATAAACCAATAAAGACAAAACAGCCGGCAAAAAGCCGGCTGTTGTATTGCTCTATTAGATTTGTTCTAAACTTCTATTAGGTTTATCCTAAACCTCAATATCCCCCGCCGTTACCCCTACTTTTGCGGCTTTACGCTTTTCCAGCACCTTTTCATACTCCAGCGCAAACAGCTCCTCGGTGGCAAGGGCGATTTTCATAACCNNCCGATTTTCCGGTAATTGAATTCCACATGAACGCTTTCCAGCATCAGGGGAGGTAAAAAGAGGTGAACCGGTTCGCCGTAGGCGACGCAGTCGATGGTAAGCCCCTCGCAGCTTTGTTTCAGCCTGCCCGTACCCTGGGGGATAAATTCCTTTGCCCAGGGGAGGGTTTCCACGAAAATTTCATCCTCAAAGTAATAGGAGCCGTTTATGATTTCCTCCCGCACGCATTCCCGCTGCCATTTATACCAGTCGGGGATATGGGTGAAGGTTTCAACCCCGTCCTTTGCTTTGAGTTCCCCGTATTCGGTCATTTCCCACACCTTACCGCAGTGCTCGCACCGCAGTGTGGTGCCTTCCCCCACCATTTCGCCCTCGGTTTTGCAGGAGGAGCATTTGTACAGAATACGGTTTAAGCCCAAAGCCCTGCGGGGATGAGCTATCTTTACCTTTTCCCGCTTCTGCCAGGCGAAATCGTCATAGTCGAAATTTTCTTTTATTACCTCGTTTATCTTTTTTACCGAATATTCCTTAAGTTCATCGGCGGTAAGGATAAGCTTGATGTCCGCTTCCAGGCGGTTGTGTTTGTTTTCCTTGTTCCACTGGGGACAACTTAAGAAGTTGCCCTTTAAGTTAAGCACCGCCACCGGAACCCCCAGCCGCTTTGCAAGCATCCCCGTTGTGGGGGAAAGATAGGAGGTAGCCCCGTCAAAGGAATACCTTGCCTCGGGGTAAATGGTTATTATGGATTTCAGCTTGTCGGCGCAGTAGCGGAGGTTTTTAAGCAAATAAGGGTCCCTGGTGAATTTCCGCTTGCCGATACAGCCGACAAATCTCATCATCCCTTCCCCCATGTCGTGGAAACCGTCAAGGGCAACCACCGGATTGGTCAGACGGGGGAATATGGCGGTATACATTATGTAAAAGTCTATCATCGACCCGTGGTTGCACAACAGCAGATAGGGGGGCTTCAGCTTTTTCATGTTGGTTTTTCTG
This sequence comes from Clostridiales bacterium UBA1389, assembly GCA_002305335.1. Taxonomy (GTDB): domain Bacteria; phylum Bacillota; class Clostridia; order Oscillospirales; family CAG-382; genus UBA1206. Next base: position 9,229 of record DBQR01000050.1, on the reverse strand, counting down.
AGCTTAAGACGGCGCCACCACATTCTTGGAAATGCCACCAGCAAAATGACAACAAGCAGCAGCTTGTTTGCTTTACGGGGCTTCTTTTGAAAATCGAAGCGTTTTATATTATCCATTACGGCACCTCCGGTAGGGCAAAAAAGGATGAATAGTTAATATTTGCAAATTATTTATATTTGAAAAATATTACGTCTAATAATATCAGAAAATACACCATACGTCAATGGTTTGGGCGATTTATCAACTGCCGTTTATATTATATTTTCATTATTGCTTTATTTGCTTATCCTTATGATTGACAACGTTCTGATGCTATGCTAATATATGTAGGAGGTGATAGCATTATGGAAAAAGCAAAGGTTTATTTCTGCGACTTTACCGCCCGTAAAAGCAATCTGACGGATAAGCTGAAAAAGCTTATGAAGGCTGCGGGTATCGAAAACATTGATTTTCACAACAAGTTTACCGCTATAAAGGTTCATTTCGGCGAACCCGGCAACCTTGCCTACATACGCCCCAATTATGCCAAAGCCGTCTGCGATTATGTGAAGCATCTGGGAGGAAAGCCCTTTTTGACCGACTGCAATACCCTTTACCCCGGAAGACGGAAAAACGCCCTTGAGCACCTTGATTCCGCTTATGTAAACGGCTATAATCCCTTCTGCACCGGCGTTCACGTTATTATCAGCGACGGGCTGAAGGGAACCGACGATGTGGAAGTACCCGTCACCGGCGGAGAATGCGTCAAAACCGCCAAAATAGGACGGGCGGTTATGGATGCGGATATTTTTATATCCTTAAACCACTTCAAAGGCCATGAGGCGACGGGGTTCGGCGGTTCACTTAAAAATATCGGCATGGGCTGCGGCTCACGGGGAGGCAAGATGGAAATGCACTCCTCCGGAAAGCCGGTGGTTAATACTCAAAACTGTGTTTATTGCAAAATATGCTTAAAAAGCTGCGCCCATAACGCCATCACCTATATAGACAAGAAGGCGCATATAAACCACGATATCTGTACCGGCTGCGGCAGATGCATAGGGGAATGCAACTTTGACGCCATAGTCCCCGGCAGCGGCGAAAGAAACAGCATTCTCTGTAAAAAAATCGCCGAATATTCAAAAGCCGTCCTGGACGGCAGACCTCATTTTCACATTTCCCTGGTGAATGAGGTTTCCCCCTACTGCGACTGCTATAACCGCAACGACCTTCCCATTGTTCAGGATATAGGGATGTTCGCCTCCTTTGACCCGGTGGCAATAGACCAGGCCTGCGCCGATGCGGTGAACGCCGAAAGCCCTATTAAGGGGAGCCTGCTTGACATTGCTGAAAAGAATTCCTGCGACCACTTCACCAATGTTTCCCCCGACACCGACTGGAAGGTCTGCCTTGAACA
>DBQR01000050.1:0-7780 GCA_002305335.1 Clostridiales bacterium UBA1389 | reverse complement strand
CCTTGAGGGGAAGGTGTCAGCCGAAGGCTGACGGATGAGGGGCAGTACCGCAAAAGCGGGAAAGAATTACAATGTAATCCTCAACTACATTTTGGATGAAATCCGCCTGCGGTGGGCGACAATCCCTCCGGCTCGGTTTCGCTTTGCCGTCTCCCTTTACACAAGGAAGGCTTATTTTGATGTACATTCATAAGTGTAATGTTATAAAAATCAAACAGCGGGAAAACATAATTATTAACTATCGTTTATCCCGCGTTCATAGTTTGAAAATAAAAAATTAATTCTCCCCCCATTGATTGATTTATCCGCCATATGGTAAAATCCGTCATGAAGGAACGGTTGACAAGTAAACTCGTTGATGACTAAACCCGAATACACAAAGGAGGTGTGACAATGGAAAAGCAAACACAGGACAGATATGATATGTTTATATATCTGGTGTCCGGAATTTACAAAAACATACAGCGTATCCGCAGCGGGAAGGCAAGCGAGGACGGAATCAAAACGGTTAACACGATGTGGCTGTTACAGCTCAGGAACGAACCGGAGGGTTTAACCGCCAGTGAGCTTGCCATGAAATGCCTTGTCGACAAGTCCCTTATCTCAAGGGAGCTGGTCCCTATGGAGCAGAACGGCTTAATAAGGTGCGACATCAAGCTGGAAGATTCCAAATTCGTAAGGAAAATCTACCTTACCGAAAAGGGAAGGGAGCTTGCCGGCAAATATTCCGACTTTGCGGGCCGGATCCAGGAGGAAATCAGAAAAGCCCACAGCGAGGAGGACATAACCACCTTTTACAAGGTGCTTAAGACCTTCTTCGACAAACTTGACGACGCCGCCAACGAATGTTAGAACGGGAAAACTTAAATAATATAATTAAACAATATAAGGAGAAACCATAATGATTTTTGAAAAAATTACCGACATGCTTTCCGAAAAAACCGGAGTTGACAAATCCGAAATAACCGGCGAAACCATCTTCGCGGAAATGGGGCTGGATTCCTTGGACATAGCCGAAATGCTTTTGGGGATAGAGGAAGCCTTCGGCGTTTCCATACAGGCAGGTCCCGACATTATTTCGGTAAGCGACCTGGTAAATAAGGTTGAAACCGCATTGGCGGAAAAGCAATAAATTATGATTAATTCGGTTATCTGTGAAAAGTTAGGCATAAAATACCCGATTTTTCAGGGGGGTATGGCCTGGATTGCCGACGGAAGACTGGCCGCCGCCGTTTCCGAAGGGGGAGGGCTGGGCATAATTTCCGCGATGAACGCCGGAGAGGAATATCTGCGGGAGCAGATAAAAACAGCCCGCTTGCTTACCGACAAGCCCTTCGGGGTTAACATAATGCTTATGTCCCCCCATGTGGAGGAAGTTGCTAAAGTGGTGGCGGAGGAAAAAGTCAAGGTGGTCACCACCGGTGCGGGAAGTCCTAATAAATTTATCGAAATGTGGAAAAACGCTGGCATCACCGTAATCCCCGTCATTGCTTCGGTAGCAATGGCAAAAAGCGTCGAGCGCGCCGGGGCGGACGCCGTCATCGCCGAAGGGCAGGAATCCGGCGGACATATCGGGGAACTCACCACCATGGCGATAGTCCCCCAGGTGGCGTCGGCGGTCAATATCCCGGTTATCGCCGCCGGCGGCATCGCCGACGGCAGGGGTATGGCGGCTGCCCTTATGTTGGGCGCCTGCGGTGTCCAGATGGGTACCCGCTTCCTTGTTGCCAAGGAATGCTCCGTCCACCAGAATTACAAGGATTTGATACTTAAAGCCACCGATATCTCCACCGTCACCACCGGCAGGCGGTTCGGGGGGAACACCTGCAGATGTATAAAGAACTCCTTTGCCAGAAATTTTCTGAAAATCGAATATTCCCCAGAAACCACTCCGCAGGATGTGGCGGATTTAGGAATTGGCGCGTTACGCAGAGCGGCAATCGAGGGAAATCTGAATGAGGGCTGCTTTCTTGCCGGTCAGATTTCCGGCATGATAAACAGGGAACAGCCCGCCGCAGAAATAATTGCGGAAATTATTGCCGGATGCGAAGAACTGATGAAGGGGGCTGTAAAATGGGTAATATAGCCTTTGTGTTTTCGGGGCAGGGTGCCCAGAAGGTGGGGATGGGGTATTCCTTTTATGAAAAGTACCCTGAAGTCAGGGAGCTTTACGACAACGCCGAAAAAATCCGCCCCGGAACGCTGGGACAGATGTTTGAAGGCAGCGACGAGGAATTAAGACAAACCCGAAACACCCAGCCCTGTCTTTACCTTGCGGATATTGCTCCGGCTCTTGCCCTGTCGGTCGCCGGCGTACAGCCGAACGCTCTTGCCGGCTTTTCCCTTGGGGAAATACCCGCTTTGGCCTTCGGCGGAGCTTTTTCCTATGAAGAGGGCTTTAAAATCGCAACCCTCAGGGGAAAGCTTATGGCACAGGCAGCCGAAAGCAATCCCGCAACAATGGCGGCGGTGCTGAAGCTGGAAAACAACGAAGTAGAGGATATCTGTTCAAAATATAAAGGAATTTACCCCGCCAACTGCAACTGTCCGGGGCAGGTGGTGGTTTCGGGCGCTGCCGACATAATGCCCTCCTTTTGCGAGGATGTAAAGGCCGCCGGCGGAAGGACGATAATGCTTAACGTTTCCGGCGGGTTTCACTCCCCCTTTATGGAAGAAGCAGCGAAGGGCTTTTCAAAGGAGCTTGAAAACTTTGAAATAACCCTCCCAAAAATTCCTACTTTTTCAAACTTCACTTCAAATCCCTATGAAGGTAACCCCAGAGAACTGCTCGTCAGGCAGATAACGGGAAGCGTCAGATGGGAGGAAACCATAAAAAATATGGTTTCAGTCGGCATCGACACCTTTATCGAATGCGGTATCGGCGGGGTTTTACAGAAGCTGATTCTGAAAATCGCCCCCGGCTGCAGGACCTTCTGTGTCGAAAACGCCGAACAATCTGAGGAAGTGGCAAAAGAGGTGGAAAAATGAACCTTAAAGGAAAAACCGCAGTGGTTACCGGCGGATCAAGAGGAATCGGCAAAGCCATCTGTATCGAACTTGCCAAAGCGGGGGCGAATGTAGCCTTCCTTTACGCCGGAAACACCGAGAAAGCGAACGAAACCCTTTCGGAAATGCAGGAAATAAATAAAAGCGATAAGTTTAAGGCATATAAATGCCCGGTAAACGACCCGGATGAAGTCAAAAAAGCATTTGCCGCAATTATTTCGGAATTTGTCAGCATTGATATTCTGATAAACAATGCGGGAATAACCCGGGATAAGCTGGCGGTTATGATGTCCCCGGAGGAATTCGCAGAAGTAATAGACGTAAACCTAAAGGGGACTTTTAACTGCATCCGGCAGACGCTTCCGGTTATGCTTAAAAATAAAAGCGGTAAAATAATAAACATATCCTCGGTTTCGGGCCTTACGGGGAATCCGGGGCAGGCAAACTATTCCGCCTCAAAGGCAGCTCTTATCGGCCTTACCAAAACCATAGCCAAGGAGTACGCTTCTAAGGGGATTACCTGCAACGCCGTCTGTCCGGGTTTTGTGGAAACGGATATGACAAATTCCTTTAGCGACAATGAAAAAATATTGCAGTCCATACCCCTTAAGCGCTTTGCCAAACCGGCGGAAATAGCCCGCCTTGCAGTCTTTCTTTCATCGTCTGATTCAAATTATATAACGGGAGAAGTCATCCGCATCGACGGCGGACTGGCAATGTAATCATAATGAAAAGAGTGGTCATAACCGGCATCGGGGCGGTGACCCCGATAGGCAACAATATAAAGGAATACTTCGACTCCCTTCAGAAAGGAGTATGCGGGATAGGCTTTGTCACCCGCTTTGACGCTTCCGCCTTCAAGACAAAGGTGGTGGCGGAGGTTAAAAATTTCGATTGTTCCGCATTATTCGACAAAATCCTTGAAAAGAAAGTCGACCTGAACGTTAAATATGCGGTTGCCGCCGCAACGGAAGCTTTCAATGACTCCGGCTTAGAGCTTACCGACCGGAACGATATGGGGGTTATTGCCGCAACCGGTGTGGGGGGAATCAACACCACCTGCGAGGAGGAGGATAAATTAAAAGAGGGAGGTCCCTTGAAAGTATCCTCCCATTTTGTCCCCAAGATGATCATAAACATGGCGGCAGGCCATATTGCCATCCGGCTGAAGGCACACGGCACGGCAAAACAGCTTTCCACCGCCTGCGCCTCCGGTTCCGACGCCATTGGGGAAGCCTGCCGGGCGATAAAGGACGGCTATCTTAATATTGCCGTCTGCGCCGGCACCGAAGCAGCGGTGAATCCCCTCACCTTTGCGGGATTTATCAACTGTATGGCGATGTCCCAGTCCGAAGACCCCAACGCCGCATCCCTTCCCTTTGACAAAAGGCGGGGAGGGTTTGTCTTGGGGGAAGGGGGAGCCAGCATGATTCTTGAGGAATACGAACACGCCATAAAGCGGGGGGCGAAAATCTATGCCGAGGTCTGCGGCTACGGCTCCACCTGCGACGCTTTCCATATAACCGCTCCCGAACCCTCCGCCGCCCAGACCGCAAGGGCAATAGCCATGTCCCTGGAAGGGGTGGATTACAACCCCTCAAGGATGTATATGAACGCCCACGGCACCGGCACGCCGAAAAACGATACAGTCGAAACCAAAGCCGTAAAGCTTGTCTTCGGCGACGATGCCTATAAATTAAAAATCAGCTCCACAAAGTCGATGACCGGCCATATGATGGGGGCTGCCGGGGTTGCCGAGGCTTTAGCCTGCGTTATGGCGCTGAACACCGGCATAATCCCCCCCACCGTAAACCTTAACGAACCCGACCCGGAATGCGACCTTGACTACGTCCCAAATACCGCCGTCGAACATCCGGTGGATGTGGCAATCTCAACGTCCTTGGGCTTCGGCGGACACAACGCCTGCGTTGCCTTTAAAAAAATATAGCCATGGCTAAGGTACTTGACAAAAATCAAATTATGAATATCCTCCCCCACCGGGGAAATATGCTGCTTATCGACGAAGTACGGGTGGAGGAAGGAATATCCTACGGTAAAAGGGAAATAAGGGGTGACGAATTTTTCCTTGACGGGCATTTTCCCGGCAACCCGGTGGTTCCGGGGGTAATACTCTGTGAAATATTAGCCCAGTCCGCCTGCGCCCTGGTGGCGGATAAGGCGGGGAAAAACGTCACGACCTATTTTACCGGTCTTGACAAGGTCAGGTTTAAATATCCTGTCCGTCCCGGAGACATATTTTTAACCGAATGTGAAATAGTAAAGACAAGCGGCCATTTTAACTTTGCCAAGGGGAAGGGAAGTGTAGGCGGAAAGTTGTGCGTTGTCGCCGAATTTTCTTTTGCCCTTGTTGATGACGGAGGTGATGGCAAATGACGGGTTTTGATAATAAAAATATGCAAAATAAAGCCTCCCTTGATTTTACGGTAAACTGTACCTGCTGTAAAGATGAGTTTTCCCTGTGCGGTATGAGGGAAAATCTGTTTATCTGCCCCAAATGCAATACCTATCTCAGAATGCCCCCCCGGGAACGGATTGCCCTGCTGGCGGATGACGGTTCCTTTCGGGAAATTTATGAAAACATCGAGTCGGTGGATACTCTGAATTTCCCCATGTACCGGGAAAAGCTTGAAAAGGCAAGGGAGGTAACCGGAGAAAAGGAAGCGGTGGTCTGCGGCCTGGCGGAAATCGAAGGGGCTGAATGCGTCTTGTTTGTAATGGACGCAAGGTTCATCATGGCAAGCTTAGGCGGCGCGGTGGGGGAAAAAATCACTCGTGCCTTTGAGTATGCCACTTTGCGGAATATACCGGTTGTGGGGTTTACCGCCTCCGGCGGAGCGAGAATGCAGGAGGGGATTTTTTCCCTTATGCAGATGGCAAAGTGCTCCGGAGCGGTTAAACGTCATTCCGACACCGGTAATCTCTATATTGCGGTGCTTACCGACCCCACCACCGGCGGGGTAACCGCCTCTTTTGCCATGGAGGGGGATGTTATCCTTGCCGAGCCCAAGGCTTTAATCGGCTTTGCTGGACGGCGGGTCATCGAGCAGACCACCGGTTCAAAACTGCCGGAGGACTTCCAGACCGCCGAATTCATGCTGGAACACGGTTTTATCGACCGTATTGTGGAACGGGCAGAGCAAAAAAAGGTGATTTCATCCTTAATGCGAATGTATGACAGACGCTAATTCTATATTCAGAAAGGCAGGTTTTTAGTTATGACAGCCTATGACAGACTTAAAATAGTGCGTTCCAACCACCGTCCCACCGGGGCGGCCTATATCAACGCTTTAATTGAAAATAAAATCGAACTCCACGGTGACCGCCGCTTCGGCGACGACGAGGCCATTGTGGCGGGGGTGGGCTATCTTGAAAATCAGCCCCTTACCTTTATCGCCATCGACAAGGGAAAAAGCCTTGACGAAAGGATACGCAAGAATTTCGGCTGCCCGAAACCCGAAGGATACAGAAAAGCTCTCCGCCTTATGAAGCAGGCGGAAAAGTTCGGTCTTCCCGTGCTGTGCATCGTTGACACCCTTGGCGCTTACTGCGGCGCGGACGGGGAGGAGCGGGGGCAGGGGCAGTCGATTGCCGAAAACCTAATGGAAATGATGACGCTTCGCACCCCGGTTATATCCATCATCGCCGGCGAGGGGGGAAGCGGCGGAGCACTGGCGCTGGCGGTGGCGGATAAGGTGTATATGCTGGAAAACGCGGTGTTTTCGGTTATCACCCCCGACGGCTGCGCATCGATTTTATGGAAAGACCCTTCCCGGGTTGCCGAAGCGGTGGAATGCCTTCGCATCACCGCCGAGGACATGAAGCATTTCGGCGTTGCCGACGAGGTTATCCCCGAAGGGAGAGGCTTTGAAGACATATGCGACAATTTGAAAGCAAGGTTGATTTCCGACTTCAAAGCCCTGTCAACGCTTACGCCGGAGGAGCTTACCGAAACCCGCTATAACCGGTACAGATGCCTCGGAGCGTATATCGAAAGCAATAAATAAAACCGAAACTTCCGGCAAAAGCCGGAAGTTTTTATTGATTTATGTAGGGATATTTGCTATAATGCATTCATAAATACTTTAACGAGGTTAGCAATGGTTACTCTACAGAAAATCACATGGTACAATTTCAAAAAGGTTATTTCCCTTAAGGTTACCCCCGAACAGGAGGATTTTATCGCCGACAACCTGTACAGTCTTGCCCAGAGCTATGTTGCCCTTTCAAACGGGGAAAAACCCTATCCCTTTGCGGCGTTCGATGATGATGAATGTATCGGCTTTGTGCTTATGGCATTTGAGGAAAAAGGGACCACAGATGAGGACGGCAGAGTTTCAGAGGAAAACGAGTTTTATATCTGCCGGTTTATGATAGACAAAGACCGTCAGGGAAAGGGCTACGGCAGGGAGCTTTTGAAGCTTTGTATCGAATGGATAATAGTGAATACCGGTGTAAGACCCCTTGTAATCCGTCTGTCCTACAACGAAAACAACGAGGTGGCAAGGAAGCTGTACACCTGCTGCGGCTTTGTTGAAACCGGGGAAAAAACCGACAACGGGGAAGTGGTGGCAAAGCTGTATATCCGGTAAGGGAAAATTCATTTAAACCCTTGACTTTGGTTTTTAAATATAATATAATGACTATCTGCGTAATGGTGTTTTAACACTGAAATATGTCGGGGCGTGGCTCAGTTTGGTAGAGTGCTTGGTTCGGGACCAAGAGGCCGGAGGTTCAAATCCTCTCGCTCCGACCA
>DBQR01000030.1 GCA_002305335.1 Clostridiales bacterium UBA1389 | reverse complement strand
GGACGAACTTTGTCTTCAGTCTGCACCTTCCCCTCAAGGGGAAGGCTTTTTTTATATCTCCTTGTCTGAGGGTAATAAACCGATAATTTCCGAGTTAAGCTTGACGAATTCCTCGATTTCTTCTTTATTAAAGGGGCGGGAGAGGAGTAAAGCCGACATATAAATCTGCTTGGCGGCTAACTTCTTAACCTCCCCGGGGAGTTTGCTTAGGTGGGTCAGGGCTCTGCTCCGAAGGTTTATAGTCAGACTTTCTTCGTCTTTGTTGAGGGTATCCTTCATGCCGTACATTTTCATCATGTCCCCGAGACGCCTTGACTCCTCGTTGACGGTAATAAGGGCGGGGGCGGCATCCTCTCCCAAGGATACAAACTTGATATTTTCCTCCTTCTTGCCGGAAATATCGGTAAACAGGGTTTTCAGCTCCTTGTCCTCCTCTGCTTTTTCCCCGATGGCGTCCAGTTCGGAATCTATGCGGCGGAATTTAACCTTGTCGTTCTTCCGTTCCGCAAACTGTATAAACTGGGTGTCAACCAGCCGTTTTGCCTCGATAACGCCGATTCCCCCGGCGTTGTATGCCGACACATAATAGCTTTGGGCGTCGGCATCGGTGGTGTAGTAAATCGTGCCTTCCTCTTTGTTGTCAAGACATTCGGCAATGGTTGCGAACCTACCGTCGGTCTTTTTAAGCAAAATATTGTCCTTGATACGGTCATAGAATTTATCGTCCCGTATGCTGCCGTATTCGATAAAGAGGGACAAATTGTCATACACCTTCTCAAGCTTTTCCCGCTCGTTCGAAAAGACGTAGTTATACCTGTCCGCCACCTTTTTGGCGATATGCTTTGCCACCTTGTCCACATAGGTGTTGGTCTGAAGGTAGCTGCGGGAAACGTTAAGCGGAAGTTCGGGGCAGTCAAGAATCCCCCTGACGTTTATGAGAAACTCCGGCAGAACCTCTTTTATATTATCCGAAACAAAGACCTGATTGTAGTATAAATTCACCTTAGGTTCAAGGGTTTCATAGTCGTTCTTTATTTTCGGAATATACAGAATACCCTTGAAATTCAAAGGATAATCGGCGTTTATATGGATATACATCAAAGGGTCTTCGTAGTCCCCGGTCAGCTTTTTGTAGAATTCGCCGTATTCCTCGTCGGTCACATCCCTGCCGTTTTTCTGCCAGAGAGGGTTTGTGTCGTTAATCTGTTCGGTTTTATCGTCTTCGGCGAAAAACACGGGATAGGGCATAAAGGAACAGTATTTTTTCAATATCTCCTTAAGACGCACATTGTCAAGATAGCTTAATGCGTCTTCGGAAATATGAAGTATAACGTCGGTGCCCCTTCCGCTGCGTTCACATTCATCCATTTCATACTGTCCGTTTTCGTCGCATATCCACTTTACCGCCGGAGAGCCGTCATAGGATTTTGTTATAATCTCGGCTTTTTCCGAAACCATAAACACCGAATAGAAGCCGAGACCGAAATGGCCGATAATACCGGATGAATTGCCCTCTTTTGATTCGTATTTGTCGATAAACTCAAGAGCCCCCGACAGGGCAATCTGGTTGATATACTTCTTAACCTCCTCGGCGGTCATGCCGATACCGTTGTCGCTTACGGTAAGGGTTTTAGAATCCTTGTCGGCCTTTACGGTTATTTTGTATTCCTTTTCCTCGTCGGCGGCTTCGCCTAAGGAGATAAGCCGTTTATGCTTTGAAATGGCGTCGCAGGAATTGGAAATCACTTCCCTCAAAAAAATGTCCTTGTCCGAATAAAGCCAGCGCTTGATTACCGGAAAAATATTCTCTGTCTGAACGCTTATTCCGCCTTTTTCCATTTAAAAATCATCCTTTCTTACCCGTTTTTCTCTATTCGCAGAAAAAATACAGCTTTCACTGTATTTTTCCGGGATATTCGTTGTTAAAATACTTATTCTGCGGCGGGTTGGGGTTCGCCGTCTTCAAAAGCGCAGAATATGTCGTCCTCGTCGAAGGCGGCTTCGAAATCGTCTTCTTCGGGGGAATCTTCAATGGCTTCGGAGTGTTTTTTGGCTTCTTTCTTAGCCGAAAACAGCAGAGCCGCGCCGGCAACGCCGCCTACCGCCGCAACGGCGGCAAAAGCGTTTGCAAGGCTTCTTTTTTTATTCATATAAATAAGAAAGAGTAAAAAGAACGCCGCTGCCTGAATTATAAGGCATATACCCGCGATAAACTTTGTCTTTTTGTTTTTCATAATGTAATCATTCCTTTCAATCTGGTGGTGTTTGAAAGCTGAAATTGTGGGGTTATCTATGTAGTTACTTTTTTACCTGGGTCTTAAGATATGCGTCGATAAACCCGTTCAGGTCGCCGTCCATTACGGCGTCGATGTTTCCGGTTTCGTAGCCGGTGCGGTTGTCTTTTACAAGAGTGTAGGGCATGAATACATATGACCTTATCTGGCTGCCCCATTCGATGTTCATCTTAACACCCTTGATATCCTCTATCTTTTCAAAATGTTCCCGTTCCTTAATTTCAAGGAGTTTGGATTTCAGCATTCTCATGGCGGTTTCCCGGTTCTGCATCTGACTGCGTTCGGTCTGGCAGCCCACCACGATTCCCGTGGGGATATGGATTATCCGTACCGCCGAATCGGTCTTGTTAATGTGCTGCCCCCCCGCACCGGAGGAACGGTGGGTTTCGACTTTCAAATCGTTTTCGTTTATGTCGATTTTTATATCGTCGTTCATTTCGGGGATTACGTCAACCGCCGCAAAGGAGGTATGCCGCCTGCCGGAGGCATCGAAGGGGGAAACCCTCACCAGCCGGTGAACCCCCGCTTCGCCCTTAAGATAACCGTAAGCATTTTCCCCGGAAACGAGAATGGAAACGGATTTTATTCCGGCTTCCTCCCCTTCAAGGTAGTCAAGCACCTTGACTTTAAACCTGTCTCTTTCGGCAAACCGGCAGTACATTCGGTACAGCATTTCCGCCCAGTCCTGGGCTTCGGTACCCCCCGCACCGGGGTGGATGGTTAATATTGCGTTATTTTTATCGTATTCCCCCGAAAGCATAAGAGAAATCCGCTGGGACTGGTAGCCTTTTTCAAGTTCGTTGAGTTCGGGGATGATTTCGTCGGCAAGGGCTTCGTCCTGGGATTCCGACGCTAAATCGATAAGTTCTTTCAGGTCCTCGAAATCCTTTTTAAGCTTTAAAAAGTCGTTGAGTATTCCCTTTTTCCGCTTGAGTTCGGCAAGGATTTTTTTGGAGCTGTCAATGTCGTTCCAGAAGCCTTCGGTTGAGGTTTTATCCTCAAGGCTTTGAATCTGGCCTGCCAGTTCGTCTGTATTCAGTGAATCGCCAAGGGAGTATATATTTTCCTCAAGAGCCTTTACCCGTGGCATATTCTGTTCAAGCTTTATTAACACGAAGTAATTCTCCTTCTGCCTTTACTACATTATATAGATGCGGCGAATAATTGTCAAGGACAAAATTGTCAAAAACAATTAAATATACGGTAAATAAATGCCTTTTTCACTGAATTTATAAGGCAATTTACAAAATAATATATTTACGCAAACCCGGCGGAAAACCGGGTTGATACACTTTTGTATAATTTTCGTTAATAAAAGTATTGCCGAAAAACAATGACCGATCGTCCCTGTAAGCCGGGTTCTGTTAAAAACGACCATCTATCTTGTGTACGTGTTGCCACGCACATCCTTGCCACCTGTAGGGGCTGCCGAGCAGACATTAACGCCCCTTTATGCGGTGTTGCTCCGGATAGGGTTTACAGGGTCATACGGTCGCCCGTACGTCCGGTGAGCTCTTACCTCGCCTTTCCACCCTTGCCGCTTACCGCGGCGGTTTATTTCTGTTGCACTTGCCCTAAAGTCACCTTCGGCGGATGTTATCCGTTATCCTGCTCTGCGGAGCCCGGACTTTCCTCACGGCAGGACCTTTCGGTATGCTGCCGCGCGATCGTTCAGGACGGTCGGTCGAAGTAATTATAGCATATATAAAGGCTTTTGTAAATCCTAATTTTTTATATTTTGATGTTGATTATTTCCAAAATCAAATATATAATTGATATATACTGATTATCGTCATAAGGAGCATGTTTTATGCCTGAAAATATACTGAATATTCCTAAAAATAAAAAAGTCGGCTTTGTGGGGCTGGGCATATCCAACACGCCGGTGGCGGAATTGCTTAAAGACAAAGGTTACTCTGTTTCCCTGCGGGACAAAAAGGAACAGCCGGAAATTTTAGGATTCGAATGTTTTTTCGGGGAAAACTATTTAGACAATATTTTTGAGGATATATTGTTTTTGGCTCCCGCCGTAAGACCGGACATACCCGGGCTTGTTGACGCTAAGGAAAAAGGAGTTATTCTGACCAGCGAAATAAACGAATTTTTAAGACTCAGAAAGGGCAAAGTCATAGCCGTAACCGGCAGCGACGGCAAGACCACCACCACCACGATTATACATGAGATTCTTAAAAATTCCGGCGTTAAAACCCTTTTGGGGGGAAATATCGGAAGCAATTTGCTTGTAAATCTTGAAAACGAGGACGAAAACACGGTTACGGTATGCGAGCTGTCCTCCTTTCAGCTTATGAAAACCTCATATCCGCCGGATGCGGCGGTAATAACCAACCTTTCCCCCAACCATCTTGACTGGCATAAAAATATGGAGGAATACATTAACGCCAAAAAGCACATTTTTAAATTTATGAAAAAGGGTTTCTGTGTAATAAACGCCGACGACCCGACTTCCATGTCTTTTTTTAACGAAATCCCCGTTAAAACAGTTTTTGTTTCGGGTAAGCAGGAATTAAAGGAAGGGGTTTACTTCGATAAAGAAGCGATTTACTATAACAATGCAAAAATACTGAATATAAACGATATTAACATCCCCGGTTTACATAATGTATATAACTATTCCCAGGCCATTGCCGCCGCCTACGGCTACACCACGAAATATATAATCGAAAAGGTAGCTTCAACCTTTAAGGGGGTAAAGCACCGGATTCAGCTTGTGGGGGAAGCCGACGGGGTTAAATTCTACGATTCCTCGATAGATTCCTCCCCCACCAGAACGGCGGCGGCTTTGAATTCCTTTAATCGGAAGGTTATCGTCATCGCCGGAGGATATGATAAAAAAATCCCCCTTGAACCCTTAGGAGAGCTGTTTAAGAACAAAGCCAAGCATGTGATCCTGATGGGACATACGGGGGAGAAAATTAAGGAAATCCTTGAAAAAACAGGCTTCACCGGGGAAATCAAAACCGTTTCCTCCATGGATGAGGCGGTTACGACTGCCGGACAACTTGCCAAGGCGGGGGATATCGTGGTTTTATCCCCGGCGGCGGCAAGCTTTGATATGTTTAAAAACTTTGAGGAGAGAGGAGAAAGGTTTGCCAAATGCGTGGCAGACCTGACAGGCAAACGGAATGGAAAGAGTATTTGAACTTGTGTCGGGGCTGACTTCCCTGCCTTCGGTTTCGGGGTATGAGGAGGCGGCCTTTGAGGGGCTGTCGGAAATCTGTAAGGGTATGTTCGACGAAACCTTCACCAATCCCGCAGGCAGCTTTGTGGGGGTGGTAAGGTGTAAAAAGGAAAAAGCTAAAACACTTGTTCTCGACGCCCACCTTGACGAAATCGGCTTTATTATTTCCCAAGTTCACGACGACGGCTTTCTTTCGGTGGTGAACGCCGGCGGGGTTGACACCCGGGTGCTGCCCGCCTCCGAGGTTACCGTTTACGGAAAAGAAGTCATAAGGGGTATTTTCACCTCAAAGCCCCCCCACCTTCAGTCCCCGGGGGAGGCGGACAAAAAGCTGGAACTTAAGGACGTTTACATCGATACCGGCTATTCCGGCGAGGAGATTAAAAACATCGTCGGAATAGGCGACTATGCGGAGATGTATTCCCCCATTTTCCGCCTTCAAAACGACTTCGCCTGCGCCAAGTCAATGGACGATAAAATCTGTATCGCCCAGATACTGAGGGCAGTTGAACTTATCGACCGGGACAGGCTGAATGTAGATATTTACTGCGTTTTTTCCGGCGGGGAGGAAATCGGGGGGAAGGGGGCAACCACCGCCTGCTATGTTATTGACGGGGATTATGCCGTTGCCCTTGACGTCTGTAACTGCCGTATGCCGGAGGGCTTAAATTACCTTGAAAACATAAAGTTAGGGGAGGGCAGCGTTATCGCCTATTCCTCCACCACCAGCCGTTCCCTTACCCGCAGGCTGGTTGAATGTGCCGAAAGCAACGGCATAAAGCACCAGCTAAAGGGGGAACCCGGTCGTACCGGGACAAACGCCCATTATATTCAGATTTCCCGTTCGGGGATTCCCTGTACCAACCTTTCGGTACCCTTAAGGTATATGCATACCGGGGTCGAGGTAATAAATCTTTCCGACGTCAGAACCGGCGCGGAAATAATCGCCCGCTTTGCGGAAAGCTTAGGGAGGGATGAATAATGAGCGAACTGTTTAAAAGGCTATGCAACGCCTTCGGCCCTTCCTCCATGGAGGATGAAGTCAGAAACATTATCATTGATGAAATAAAGCCTTATGCCACAAGCTATCGTGTGGATAAGACGGGCAACCTGATTGTCTTTAAGAAGGGCAAAAAGGAGCGGCAAAGCAAGCTGCTTTTTTCCGCCCATATGGACGAAGTGGGCTTTATGGTAAGGCATATCGACGAGGACGGATTTATTTATTTCGGCACCGTCGGCGGTCTTGACCGGAGGGTTATTTCGGGAAAGCGGGTGGTTATCGGCGAAAACCGTATCCCCGGGGTAATATCCGGCAAGGCAATCCATATTCAAAAGCCCGAGGAAAGGGGTATCGTCCCGCCGGTTGAAAAGCTGTTTATAGATATCGGCAGCATCAGCCGGGAGGACACCCTGAAGTATGTTAAAATCGGAGATCTGGCGGTATTTAAGCCGAATTTCGAAAGATTCGGCGAAAATAAAATAAAGTCCAAAGCCATTGACGACAGATTCGGCTGCTATATGCTTTGCGAAATGATAAAGCAGGAACTTGAATACGACACTTATTTCGCCTTTGTAATAATGGAAGAAGAAGGCTGCCGGGGGGCTATGAACGTGGCGTTTTCCGAAAAAGCAGACCAGGTAGTTGTGGTGGAAGGCACCACCGCCGGGGATATCCACGGCTCCCCCGATTCGGGCAAGGCCTGCGAATTAGGGAAAGGGGCGGTCATTTCCTTTATGGATAACGGCACCGTCTATTCCCCGGAGGTGCTTAAGAAGCTGATATCCCTCTGCGAAGGCAACAATATAAATTACCAGATTAAGAATCTTGTGGCAGGCGGCAACGACGCCTCCGCCTACCAGCGTACCTACTACCCCGCCAGGGTGGCGGCGGTATCCGCCCCCGTCAGATATATCCATTCGGCAACCTCCGTGGCCGACGAACGGGACTTTGAGGAAATACAGAAGCTGCTTATGCTTATTGCTTCAGAAGGTATAGCATAATATTAAAGAAAGGACATTTGTGTTATGGATATTAAAAGATACATCACCCCCTTTTCGGTGACCGGAAACGAGGAGGAGCTGGCAAAGTTAATCGAACAGGACATTAAGCCTTATGTGGATTCGGTGGAAACCGACCCCATGGGAAACCTTATCTGCTTTAAGAAGGGGGAGGATTCAACCAAAAAGACAATGCTTGCCGCCCATATGGACGAGATAGGCTTTGTGGTCACCTTTATTGAAAAATCCGGACTTATCCGGGTTTCCAACGTGGGGGGAATAAGACCCATAAATTCGGCATATAACGAAGTTATATTCAAAAACGGCACAAAAGGGGTTATTGTCCTTGAGGAAAATATCCAGCCCGCCGATATAAATATTAAAAAGATGCTGGTGGATATAGGGGCGAAAAACAAAAAGGACGCCGAAAAGAAGGTTAAGGTGGGGGATTATCTTTCCCTGTCCCAGCGGGTCACCCGTCTTGCCAACCGGCGTTACGCCGCAAAAGCCTTCGACGACCGGATAGGCTGCGCCGTCCTTGCGGAAGCCGCCAAAAACGCTAAAAAGTTTAAGCACGACACCTATTTTGTATTCACCGTTCAGGAGGAAGTGGGGCTCAGGGGTTCAAAGGCGGTCAGCAACGTCATTCTCCCCGACTATTCCGTTGCCTGCGACGTCACTCTCACCTATGACACGGTGGGAGCAACCCCCGGTGAGGTTAAGCTGGGCGGCGGCGCGGCCATTAAAATAAAGGATTCCTCGGTAATCTGCTCAAAGGCCATTGTTGACCGTCTTACCGCGCTTGCCGAAGACAGAAAAATAAAATATCAGTACGAAGTCCTTGTGGCGGGGGGCACCGACACCGCCTCCATGCAGACTGCCGGGGGCGGCAGCTTTGCCGGGTGCATATCCGTTCCCTGCCGCTACGTCCACTCTCCCGTTGAGATTGTGGACTTAAAGGATATCGAAAACTGCGTAAAGCTGTTTGAAGCGTTTATCGAAGAAGGCTTAAAATAATGATTTCACCCAAACTCCGTAACCTTGCCGCCGAATGCGAAAGGGAGCTTTCCGGCGTATTTGCGCAAATTGACGAAATCTGTCAGTACAACACCGAAAAGGTGTTAAACGCTTTTTCGGAAATCAGGCTTTCCGAAAGGCACTTCAACCCCTCCACCGGCTACGGCTACAACGACGACGGCCGTCAGGCGGCGGACGATATATATGCTAAGGTGTTCGGCTGCGAAGCAGGATTTGTAAGACATAATATCATCTCCGGCACCCATGCCATAACCGTCGGGCTGTTCGGCCTTCTCCGTCCCGGAGACACTCTGTACTGCGTGACCGGAAAACCCTATGACACCCTGCTTGGGGTCATAGGTCTTAAGGGGGAGTCCGGCTCTCTTGCCGACTTCAATATAAAATACCGTCAGACCGAACTTTCTGACGGCAAAACCTTTAATACCGACGAAATTATACGGGTTTTAAAGGAGGATAAAACCGTAAAGGTGGTTTATATCCAGCGTTCCAAGGGGTATTCCTCCCGTAAAACCCTTACGGCGGAGGAAATTACAGGGCTTTATCACCTTGTCAAGTCGGTATCTGATGCTTTTGTCTATGTTGATAACTGCTACGGGGAGTTTACCAATATCACCGAACCCAAAGCCGACCTTTTGGCGGGGTCACTGATAAAAAATCCCGGCGGGGGGATGGCTGAAACCGGCGGTTATCTTGTGGGAACGAACGAAGCGGTAAGGCTTGCCGCCGAAAGGTATTCCGTCCCCGGCATTGGCACCGAAGCAGGGGCTTCTCTTGGTAACACAAAAGGGATAATAAAGGGGATTTTTTATTCCCCTCATTCGGTGGCGAACGCTAAAAAGACAAGCCATTTTGCCGGCCTGTTATTTCGGAAGTTGGGGTTTGAGGTTACTCCCGACCCCTTTGATATGAGGGAGGATATCGTGCAGGTGGTTTTCCTGGGAAGTCCGGAAAAGCTGATTGCCTTCTGCAAGGGTATTCAGTCAGGTTCCCCCGTGGATTCCTATGTCGCTCCCGTTCCCGCCTATATGCCGGGTTATAAGGACGATGTGATTATGGCGGCGGGAGCCTTTACCCAGGGGTCATCCATAGAGCTGTCGGCGGACGCTCCCCTGCGCCCTCCCTACTGCGTTTATCTGCAGGGGGGGCTGACATACGAAAGCGGTAAATACGGAGTGCTGAAGGCCGCGGAGAATGTGTTGGGCAGTATTTAGATGTAAATCTTATACAGATATATAATTCTACCCCTCATCCGTCAGCCTTCGGCTGACACCTTCCCCTCAAGG
>DBQR01000047.1 GCA_002305335.1 Clostridiales bacterium UBA1389 | reverse complement strand
TTTCCGGCTCTTTTCTTATTTTTCGATTGTGTAACGCCACAGCCTGTTTCTGTCCTTTTCCAAGGCGTAATCAATACCTATCCGCTTTGAGGCAATAATCTTCGGTTTAATATTCCAGTCCTCAATCCACATAATGCCGCTGTCAATAAGGGAAATTCCGTTTAGCAGGGTGGTTATCCCCAGTTCCTTGGTAAGCTTTCCGGGGCCATATGCCCCCTCGATTCCTCTTATAAGCACCGCTTCGGGATGATCCTTTTCCCCCGTCACCACGTTTAATAGGGAGTGTATGCCGTAGCAAAGGTAGATATAGGCTATACCTCCATCCTCAAACAGGATTTTTGTCCGGTTGGTTTTCCCCTTTGAGGCATGGCAGGCGGTGTCCTCCTCCCCGAAATAGCATTCGGTTTCGGTAATCATCCGCTTTTGGGTTTGGCCGTTTATGCAGACGCAAAGATATTTACCCACCAGATCGGAAGCAATCACTGTGGCGGGATTCAGGAAATATTCCTTTGTAAGAATTCTGCCTTCCATCGTGCTACTTCGCCGATTCCAGCTTAAAGGTGATTTCGTGATAGGTTCCGGTTCCCTTACGGTTAATTCGGTATATCTTAAGGGTCACCTGGTCCCCGGCGGCATACTTGGCAAGCTGGGCAGAAAGGTCGGAATAGGTTTTTATTCTAACCCCGTTGAATTCGGTTATGATATCGTAAACCTCAAGTCCCGCTTTGTATATGGCGGTGTTCCGTGAAACCTCGATAACCAAAATCCCTTCGGGGACATTATCGGGGAGTTCATATGTTTCTTTGGTGAATTCGTCGGTGGTGGGGTAGGTGCAGACCTTAATGTTAAGCTTGGCGGTGGCCTTTACAAGCCCGGTTTCGTCCCGCACCTCGCCGTAGTCGATAAGGTTGTTAATGACCACAACCGCATAGGACATGGGTATGGCAAAACCCAGCCCCTCGTATTCGTCCATCAGTTTCAGGGTGTTTATGCCCACAACCTGACCGTACATATTTATAAGGGGGCCGCCGGAGTTGCCGGGGTTTATGGATGAGTTGGTCTGTAACAGCTTCATGGTCTTAACGATGGTTCCGTAATCGTCCCTAAGCTCGATATTTCTGTCAACGCCGGAAATAACCCCGTTGGTGAGGGTTCCCGCAAGGGATAAATCATAGGGGGTGCCTATGGCGATGACGTGGTCCCCCACCTTAACCTGGGAACTGTCCCCCAGTTCGATAGCCTTAAGGTCTTCGGCTTCGATTTTCAAAACGGCAATGTCGGTTAGCTCGTCACCCCCCACTAAAGTTGCTTCATAGGTGGTGCCGTCATAGAATTTCACCTGAATGGTGCCGTCGTTGTCCTCAACCACATGGTTGTTGGTGACTATATAGCCCTCCTCGGCGTCCACCACAAAGCCGCTGCCTAAGGTGTACCCCGTCCCTATGGGTATGTAAATCGAGCAGCAGCTTGGGGAAACCTGTTCGTAAAGCTCCGTTATGGTTGTTATCTCATCTTCGGGCTTGGGTTTTATTTTAATATTTCCGGAATTAACGAATTTGCCGTTGTTTTCGCTTATGCTGGTATTACTTTCGGAAAAATTGCTTTCGGAATATTCCGAATTATCTGAAACATCCTTCCCGTTCTTGTCCTGAAGGGAATACACAGCGGCGGAAAGGCCTATTACCGAAACGATTAGCGCCACCACCACGGTGAGGGCAAGGGCTCTTATCGCCCTTCTCTTTTTTTGCTTTACGAAATTCTCCCCGTCCCAGACATAATAGTAATTTTTCGAATATCCGCTGCTTTGGTTATTCGGTTCCGAATAAACGGGGGTGTTTATCTCTTCCTGATTTCCGGTCTGATTATTCAAATCGTTTCTTTCTTCCATTAAGCTCATCCTTTCGATTGGAGTAACACAATAATGCTTTATATTCCTTAAAAAACCCTTAAAGAGGGAGGGTAAAGACAAATTCGGTGTATTCCCCCTGCTTCGACTGGACGGAAATTTCCCCGTTGTGCATGTTTATGTTGGTTTTGGCGATATAAAGCCCAAGACCGGTTCCGGTTTTGTCAAGACCCCTTGACCGGTCGGATTTGTAAAAGCGGTCAAACACATGGGGAAGTTCGTCGGCGGGTATGCCTTCGCCGGTGTTTCTTACGGCAATACGCACCTTTTTGTTCCTCTGCTCGAGGGTCACCGTTAATTTTCCGCCCTTGTTTACGAATTTCACCGCATTGTCCATAAGATTATACAGCACCTGATGAATTGCGTCGGTGTCGGCGTGGACGGTTATTTCCTCGGGACAGTTGAACTCCACTTCCAGCCGTTTTTCGTCAATCCGCTTTTCAAAGGTCAAAAGCACCTGCCTTGCCTTTTCCGAAACGTTGAAGTAGGTGTAGTTCAGCTTTCTTTCCCCCGACTGCATCCGTGAAATTTCCAGCAGTGAGTTTACAAGGCGGGTAAGCCGTCTGACCTCGGAGGAGATTATGCCAAGGTAATAATCCTGTTTTTCCATGGGTATGGTGCCGTCCCGTATACCGTCCACAAACCCCTGAATAACCGTCATGGGTGTTTTAAGGTCGTGGCTTACCGAACCCAAAAAGGAATTCCTGAGTTCCTCGTTCTTTTCAAGGACGGCGGCCATATTGTTGAAGGCGTTGGCAAGCTCCGCCACTTCGTCGTTCCCCGTAACGTAAACCCGCTTTTTGAAATCCCCCTTGGCAAAGGCCTTTGCCGCCTCGCTCAGCTTCTTAAGGGGGTCCACAATCCGCTGGAAGAGGATGAACACGGTTATGCAGGAGGCAAGGAGAATCCATATGGAGGCCACAAGTATTGTCCGTATCATGGGCCCCGTAAGGGAGGAGTCAAGGTTGGTGAGGGAGGAGAGTATTACAATCCCCGCGTCCCCGCCGTCAATGGTAATTGTCCTGAAAATATTATAGCGCTGCTGGCCGAAGGTATTGTTTATTCGGCTCATGGAATAGGAATTGGGGTTTGCCTTAATGTTTTCCAGTGTTGCGCTGTCAAGTAAAATATTCCCTATGGTTAAGTTCTTATCGTTAGTAACAAGGAGTATGCCGTCTTTATCCAAAATATACACAAGGGAGTCGGAAATTTCGGCAATCCCCTTAATGTCGTCGATAAACAGTTCCGAAACTTCGTTACCGTCGGAAAAATGAAAATAGGTTTCGGTGGCCATTAGGACACTGTCGGCGGTTTTATTCATTAAGTCCGTTTTGGAATCGGCGGAATAGCTGGCAAGCATTGTGGAAACGGTAAGCACCAGCAGGGCTATGGAAAAAGCCATAAGGAGGGTTATAAAGGCAATATACCTTGAAAAAACGCTTTTAAACATAAAAACACCTCCGTCTTCAAAATTATACTCTCAGATGCGTAAAAAATCAACATAAAATTGCTTAAATACCGGTTTGGACCTTATTTGAAAAAAGCATTGATTTTTTTCCCCCTTCATTATATAATAATTTATTGCCCGGCGGTTTCCGGCTTCCCCTTTTTGCCGCCGGCGTAACGGGTTTGTATTGGAGAAAAAAGAATGACGGACGGCAGAACCTTTTTTGAATATAAAAAAATGTGCATAAACCGGCTTTATTCGGGCCTTAATGAAATGCAGCGGAAAGCCGTCTGTACGGTTAAAGGACCCTTGCTTGTGCTGGCGGGGGCGGGGAGCGGAAAAACCACCGTCCTGGTAAACCGGATATATAATATAATAAAATTCGGCGATATTTTAAACGACAGCACTCTTCCTGAAAACGCAAACGAAATTCTCGAAAAAATGAAAACCGCCCTGAACGGGACAAGGAAAGACCTTGAAGAAGCGCTGAAAAGCATTTCCTGCCGGCCTGCCTGCCCCGAAAACGTCCTTTGCATAACCTTCACCAACAAAGCGGCGGAGGAATTTAAAAGCCGGCTTATGACTATGTTAGGGGACGAGGCGAAATCCATCTGGGCGGGCACCTTCCATTCGGTATGCGCACGGATTTTACGGAAACATATCCATTTGATCGGCTTTTCCAATAGTTTTACCATATATGACGCCGAGGATTCAAAGCGTCTGGTAAGCCGGATAATGAAGGACAATAAAATCGACGAAAAATACCTTCCGGTGAAGGCGGTTACCTCCGCAATATCGAATTACAAGGAAAACCGGACCCTTCCCGAAGACGCGGAATACGATTACAGGGATTTGCGGGCAAGGCAGATTGCGGAAATCTATGAAAAATACCAGAAAGCCCTGAAGGAATACAACGCTCTTGACTTTGACGATATCATCCTTTATACGCTCATTCTCTTTGAAAAATACCCGGAAGTGCTGCACTATTATCAAAGGCAGTTTGAATACATACTTGTGGATGAATATCAGGACACCAACCCATCCCAGAACCGTCTTGTGATTTTACTGGGAAAGGGAAGGGGAAATGTCTGCGTGGTGGGGGACGACGACCAGTCGATTTATTCCTTCAGGGGCGCCACCGTTGAAAATATTCTTAATTTCGACCGTTCCTTTAGGGAAGCGGAAATTATCAAATTAGAGCAGAACTACCGTTCCACCAGGGTTATCCTTGACGCGGCAAATGCGGTTATTTCCAACAACAGGGGGCGTAAAGGCAAAAATCTCTGGTCTGCGGGGAACGAAGGGGAGAAAATAACCCTGAGATGCCTTTACACCCAGTATGAGGAAGCCGAATTTATCTGCGGCGAAATTATGAAGCTTAAAGCCTACGGCACCTCCTTAAAAAACATTGCGGTGCTGTACAGGATAAACGCAATAGCCAACTCCCTTGAAATGGCTTTGAGGAGAAACGGCATTCCCTACAGGGTTTTCGGCGGGATAAGCTTTTTGGACAGAAAAGAAATTAAAGATATTGTCGCCTACCTTTCGGTTATTTCCAACCCCAACGACGAAACCAGATTGCGCAGAATAATAAATGTTCCGAAACGGCAGATAGGGGACGCCACGGTGGATGCCCTTTCCGCCCTATCGGCAAGGGAAGGCATTTCCATGATGGAAATCGCCAAAAATGCTTCAAAATACCCCGAATTAAGCCGGGTTTACCCAAGACTGGAAAAATTCTATTCCCTTATTGCCGAACTCAAGGATTTTGCCGGCCAAAACGGGGTTTCCGACCTTATAAACGAGGTTATTTCAAGAACCGGCTATGAGGAGGAGCTTATAGCCGAAGGGGAAAAGGAAAGGCTTGAAATTGTAAAGGAATTTGCCTCCACCGGTCTGCTTTACGAACAGTCTGCCGAAAATCCCACCCTTGAGGGATTCCTTGAGGAAATTTCTCTGTATTCCGACACCGACGACTATGACGAAAACAGCGAATCGGTATCGTTGATGACGGTCCATTCGGCAAAGGGGCTGGAATTTCCGGTGGTGTTCATCGCCGCCTTCGAGGAGGGGGTTTTCCCCTCCGCCATGTCGATTCAGGAAGGCAACATTGAAGAAGAACGCCGCCTTTGCTATGTGGCGATAACCCGGGCAAAGGAGAAACTATACATCACCCACACCCAGAGCCGCACCCTTTACGGCTTTACCTCCCATACAAGGGTTTCGGACTTTCTGGAGGAAATACCGAAAAACCTTCTCGATTACGGCGAAAAAACAAAGTTTTCAGAACCTAAGTATATTAATGAAAAGCCCCTGAAAAATTCCGGAAAAGAAAGCTCCCCCTTTTACAAACCTGCCGAAAAGGAAAGCAAGAAAGCCTTCGACTTCAGGGCAGGGGACCGGGTGGAACACAAATTTTTCGGAAAAGGGGTTGTGCTTTCCTGTGAAAGCATGGGAAGCGACGCTTTAATCGAAGTTGAATTCGAAAACGGAACAGTAAAAAAGCTTATGGCCTCCTTTGCCAAGCTGGAAAAGCAATAAAGGAAAACTATAAACAAAAAGGAAGGTGAAACCTATGCCCTTCGGCATAGGCGGATTATGGCTGAAATCAAAGCATTCAAACCCCTCCGGTACACCCGGAAAGCGGGAAGGATTCAAAACAACGTCTGCCCCCCCTACGACATTGTAAACAGCGAATTAAGAAGGGAATTATGCGAAAAATCCCCCTATAACCTTATTCGCCTCGAACTCCCCGAAGGGGACGACAACGTCAAGTACAGGGAAGCCAAAAGGCTGCTGGACGAATTCGTTTCCAAGGGGATTCTGGAAAAGGATCAGAGGGAGGGCATTTTCATATACGAAGAGGAGTTTACCCTGAAGGGGAAAACTCATCTTTTCGACGGGTTGGTCTGCCTTTGCAAAACCTATGATTTTTCCGAACAAATCGTACTCCCCCACGAAGAAACCCTTTCCAAAGCCAAAAAGGACCGCTTCGACCTGATGAGCGAAACCTTTTGCAACTTTTCCTCGGTTTATTCCCTGTTTAATGACGAAAAGGGGTATATTCAGAATATTATTGACGAATATAAAAAAGATATCCCCCTGACGGAATTCACCGACGGCGAAGACATAACCCATCGGCTCTGGAAAATTTCCGACAAAAACACCATTAACGATATTGTTTCCTTCTTTGCCGGCAAACAGCTTTTCATCGCCGACGGCCATCACCGCTATGAAACGGCCAACCAGTTTAACAAGTATTGTGTCGAAAACAATATAGAGGCCGACAGCGGCTATGTGCTTATGACGATTGTGGATATGGACAGCCCCGGTCTTACGGTGCTCCCCACCCACCGGGTGATAGTGAATATGGATGTGGACGCGGAGAAACTGGCATCTGCCGCAGACCAAGATTTCGACATAAGCTTTTATAACGATTTTAATAAAGTTGAGGAAACTTTAAACACCTTTTCCGACAGAAAAGCCTTTGCCCTTTACACCGGCAAGGGGGGATTTTGGCTGTTTGTCCTGAAAAACGAACAGTATCTCAAAGCAAGCGTAATAAACGATCTGGATGTTTCGGTGCTTCACGACCTTGTTCTTGAAAAGCATTTAGGAATAGACAAAGCCAATATGGCAAGCCAGAAGAACTTAATATATACCCGCAGCATCAACGAAGCAAAGGAGTATGTGGATACCCAAAAAGCCTCCGCCGCCTTTATTCTCAACCCCACCAGGGTAGGCCAGATTAAAGCGGTGGCCGCCGCGGGAAAGAAAATGCCCCAGAAATCAACCTATTTTTACCCCAAACTTATAACCGGGCTTGTAATAAACCAGTTCGGGGAAGGGCAAAAAAGGAGTTAATAGAGTATGAAAGAGCTTGATAAAAAATACAACCCTTCTCAGGTGGAGGATAAATTATACGCCTTCTGGAGCGAAAAGGGCTTTTTCACCCCAAAGGGGGATAAAACCAAAACCCCATTTACAATAGTAATTCCTCCCCCGAATGTAACCGGACAATTACACATGGGACACGCCCTCGACGAAACGCTTCAGGACATTCTAATCCGCTTTAAGCGTATGCAGGGAAACGACACCCTCTGGGTACCCGGCACCGACCATGCGGGAATCGCCACCCAGATAAAGGTGGAGGAACATATCCGCAAAACCGAGGGAAAAACCAAATACGACCTTGGCAGGGAGGAATTTTTAAACAGGGTCTGGGAATGGAAAAACCGGTACGGATCAAGAATAATAAACCAGCTTAAGAAGTTAGGTTCCTCCTGCGACTGGACAAGGGAACGGTTTACCATGGACGAAGGCTGCTCAAAGGCGGTTCTGGAAACCTTCGTCAGCCTATATGAAAAGGGGCTGATATACAGAGGCCACCGGATCATCAACTGGTGCCCCGACTGTACCACCGCCCTGTCGGACGCCGAGGTGGAATACGACGAAATGGAGGGTCATTTCTGGCATATCCGCTACCCCGTCAAGGGGGAGGAGGGTTTTGTGGAAATCGCCACCACCCGTCCCGAAACCATGCTCGGGGATACCGCAGTGGCGGTAAACCCCGAGGACGAAAGGTATTCCCGGCTTATAGGCAAAACCCTGATTTTGCCCCTTGTGGGGAGGGAAATACCCGTAATTGCCGACGAATATGTGGACAAGGATTTCGGTACCGGCTGCGTTAAGATAACCCCCGCCCACGACCCCAACGACTTTGTGGTGGGCCAGCGTCATAACCTTGAGCAGATAGTTGTCATGAACGGGGACGGCGCCATAAACTCCAACGGCGGAAAATACGGAGGTATGGACAGGTACACCGCCCGCAAGGCAATCGTCAAAGACCTTGAGGAACAGGGTTTCCTTGTAAAAGTGGTACCCCATGTCCACAATGTGGGTAAATGCTACCGCTGCGGCACGGTTATCGAACCTCTGACTTCCGACCAGTGGTTTGTTAAAATGGAGCCTTTGGCTAAAAAGGCTATCGAAGTCGTTGAAAAGGGGGATATAAAATTTATCCCCGAAAGGTTTGCGAAAATATACCTTAACTGGATGAAGAATATAAGAGACTGGTGCATTTCCCGTCAGCTTTGGTGGGGACACAGGATTCCCGCCTACTACTGCGACTGCTGCGGCAGGATGGTGGTTTCAAAGGATAAGGTGGAAAAATGCCCCGACTGCGGCGCCCCCATGCGGCAGGATGAGGACGTGCTTGACACCTGGTTTTCCTCCGGTCTCTGGCCTTTTTCCACCCTTGGCTGGCCGGAAAACACCGAAGACCTTAAATTTTATTATCCCACTTCCGTCCTTGTTACCGGTTATGACATTATCCCCTTCTGGGTGGCAAGAATGATTACCATGGGTATGGAGTGTATGGAGGAAAGACCCTTCTCCACCGTCCTTATCCACGGCCTTGTAAGGGACGCTTTGGGGAGAAAGATGTCAAAATCCTTAGGCAACGGAATCGATCCCCTTGAAATCATAGACAAATACGGCGCCGACGCCCTGCGGTTCGCCCTTGCCACCGGCAATTCTCCGGGGAATGATATGCGGTTTTCCGATGAAAAAGTGGAAGCCTCCCGGAATTTCGCCAATAAAATCTGGAACGCCGCCAGGTTTGTGTTAATGAATCTTGAAGGGGATTACCCCACCGATGAAATTGATTTAACCGGCCTTGAAACAGAGGACAAATGGGTACTTTCGTTGTACAACACCCTTGTTAAGGAAGCAACCGAAAACCTTGAAAAATTCGAGCTGGGTATTGCCGTTCAGAAGCTGTATGACTTTATTTGGGATATTTTTTGCGACTGGTATATCGAGCTGGTAAAAAGCCGCCTAAACCAAAAGGGCAGCGAAGGTTCCGCTGCCGCCCGGAGGGTGCTTACCTATGTGTTGTCAAACACCATGAAGCTGTTGCACCCCTTTATGCCCTTTATAACCGAGGAAATTTGGCAGTCGCTGCCCCAGAAGGAAGAAAGCATTATGATTTCCTCCTACCCCGTTTATAACGAAAAGCTTGATTTCAATACCGAAGAAGCGGTTATGAACGAAATAATTAATGTCATAAGGGCAATAAGAAACTGCCGCGCCGAACGGAACGTTCCCCCGTCAAGAAAGACACGGCTTTATATAAAGACCGACAGGGAAGACGTTTTCGGCAATTCGGAAAGGTATTTCACCTCCCTTGCGTCGGCTTCGTCGGTGGAATTTATTAAAGACGACTTTGTTCTTCCCGACAGCACCCAGGCAATAACCCATGCGGCAACAATTTATATCCCGTTGGGGGATATGGTTGACACCCGGGCCGAAAAGGAAAGGCTTAAAAAGGAACTTGATAAGTGCGAAAAGGAAATCGAATTCATAAGCCGTAAGCTTAACAATGACGAGTTTGTTTCCAAAGCCCCCGCAAGAGTTGTGGAAAACGAAAGGGAGAAGCTTTCCAAACAGCTTGCCTTAAAAGAAAGCCTGCTTGAGGCATTAANNCCAATAGGTATTTTAATAATAAATACCGGGTAAAACACCCGGCATTTATTATGAAAGGAAGAATACATGAAAAAGCTATCTTCTGAGAAATATTCTTAATTATTCCGAAAGGACCTCAAACTTGTAGCCCACTCCCCAGACGGTTTTAAGTGACCACTTGTCGCTGGCGCCTTCAAGCTTTTCACGCAGACGCTTAATGTGAACGTCAACGGTTCTTGAGTCGCCCAGATAGTCAAAGCCCCAAACCTTGTCAAGGAGCTGGTCCCGGGTGAACACCCGGTTGTAGTTGGCGGCAAGGAAGTAGATAAGTTCAAGTTCCTTGGGGGGAAGGTCAACCACCTTGCCTTTGATTTTAAGCTCATACTTCTGAAGGGATATTTCTATGTTTTCAAACTTGATAAGCTCGCCGTCGGCGGTGTCGTGCTTGGCGTACCGGCGTAAAACGGCTTTGATTCTTGCGAAAACCTCTTTCATGTCAAGGGGTTTTACAATAAAGTCGTCGGCGCCCAGTTCCAGACCCAAAACCTTGTCGATGGTTTCGCCCTTGGCGGTAATCATGATTATGGGCTTTGAGGAATGTTCCCTTATTTCCCGGCAGACCTGCCAGCCGTCCTTTTTGGGGAGCATTATGTCCAAAAGCACTAAATCGGGTTCGTACATGCGGAAGGCGGTTACCCCCTCAACGCCGTCGGAAGCGGTTTTAACCTCATATCCCTCTTTTTCGAGATACATTCTTAAAAGTTCGCAGATGTTGCTGTCGTCGTCAACAACCAATATTTTCGTCATCATTGCAATATCCTCCTAAATGTCATTTGAATTTACAATTAAAAAATTAACACATGTTTTGCTTTCTGACATCACTATATCATATAAAATCCATAATGTCAATACCTTTTTGCAAAAAAAGTTTAATTATTATATATTTTTATTAAAATATCGGAAGTATAAATTATGTATTAAACTTATATATTGCAAAGGCAGCTCAAACGGTTGTATAATGAATGCAATATAAAAGCATTATAAGAGGTAAAATTTATGAAACTTGGAATAGTAGGGCTTCCCAACGTGGGAAAATCCACCCTGTTCAACGCCCTTACCAAGGCAGGCGCCGAGGCGGCAAATTACGCCTTCTGTACCATCAACCCCAACGTCGGGGTGGTATCCGTTCCCGACAGCCGTCTTGATACCCTTGCAAAAATATACGACCCCGAAAAGATAACCCCCGCCACCGTGGAGTTCGTGGATATAGCCGGTCTTGTAAAGGGAGCCTCCAAGGGGGAGGGTTTGGGAAACAAATTCCTTTCCCATATAAGGGAGGTTGACGCCGTGGTTCACGTGGTGAGGTGCTTTGAGGACACCGACATTATCCATGTGGAAAACACCGTTAGCCCCGTCCGGGACGCGGATACGGTGAACACCGAGCTTATTCTGTCCGACATCGAAGTAATGGAACGGCGGATTGACAGGACCAGAAAGCTGTTAAAGGGGGACCAAAGCCTGAAAAGCGAGCTGGACGTCCTTGAAAAGGTGTATAATAAATTAAGCGAAGGAATTTCCGCCAGGGAGGTTGAGCTTTCCGAAGAGGAGCAAAAAATACTTAAGGAAGTACCCCTTCTTTCGGCAAAGCCGGTGATATACGCCGCCAATGTGGACGAGGACAGCTTAAGAAACGGTTTAAACGGCAATCCCCTCTATGCCGCCATGGCGGAAAGGGCAGAAAAAGAGGGTGCCGAAATAATCGCCATCTGCGCCCGCATCGAAGCCGAACTTTCGGAACTCGACGATGAGGAAAGGGAGCTATATCTTAAGGAAATCTACGGCGGAATGGGGCTTGAGGATACCGGCCTGAACCGTCTTATACGGGCATCCTATAAACTTTTGGGTCTTATGTCCTTCCTGACTGCCGGACCCAAAGAGGTCAGAGCCTGGACAATCCCCATCGGCACTAAAGCGCCTGCCGCCGCGGGAAAGATCCACACCGACTTTGAACGGGGCTTTATCCGGGCAGAAGTGGTGGCATACGACGACCTTATCCAAAAGGGCTCCTTCAACGCCGCCAGGGAAGCGGGGCTCGTCCGCAGCGAAGGCAAGGACTATATAATGAAAGACGGCGACGTGGTGCTGTTCAGGTTTAATGTTTAGCAACTAAAGATAAAATATTTACTGGTTGACAATGATTATTATATTGAAAATCGGAGTTGACGGTGATGACAGAAAGCCAAAATGTTGAGTTTAAAGAGATATGGCGTGATGAATATCTAAAATGGATATGCGGTTTTGCTCTTTTACCCTATAATCCGGATATTGCAAATACTTTTTTCCGGGCAGGTCATGTTGAAACCTGGGGACGGGGAATTCAAAAAATCTGCGAATCCTGCCAGAACCACGGAATACCTAATCCGGAATATGAGGTGTAGGGTAGTAATTAACTCAATCGAATAAAAAATAACTTTTATACACGAAAGGAAAACCCCAATGTCCCAACAATGTAATCACGACTGTTCAAGCTGTAAGGCAAACTGCTCCGACCGGAAAAACTCCGGCGACAGGCAGTCAATGCTTGAAAAGCTTAACGATATGTCAATAGTAAGAAACGTAATCGCAATCCTTTCCGGCAAGGGGGGAGTGGGGAAATCCCTCGTCACCTCAATGCTTGCCGTAAACACCCAGCGGGCGGGGCTGAACGCCGCAATACTTGACGCCGACTTAACCGGACCTTCCATACCCAAAGCCTTCGGCCTGAACGGAAAAGCCACCGGCAGCGAATACGGGCTTTATCCCGCGGTTACAAAGACCGGAATTCAGGTAATGAGCTTGAATCTGCTGCTGAACAACGAAACCGACCCCGTCGTATGGCGGGGACCCGTCATCGCCGGAACGGTCAAGCAGTTCTGGTCCGAAGTCATTTGGAACGACGTGGACTTTATGTATGTTGATATGCCCCCCGGAACCGGGGACGTTCCACTAACCGTATTTCAGTCCCTGCCGGTTAAGGGAATCGTGGTGGTAACCTCCCCCCAGGAGCTGGTTACCATGATTGTGGAAAAAGCCGTAAACATGGCATCCCTTATGAATATTCCGGTGCTGGGAATAGTCGAGAACCTGTCCTATTTCGAATGTCCCGACTGTAAAAGCCGCCATTTTATCTTCGGGGAAAGCCGTCTTGAGGAAACCGCTTCAAAATACAGCATACCCGTAATTTCCCGCATACCCGTAAACCCCAAGCTGGCAAATGCCTGCGACAAAGGAGCCATTGAGCTGTTTGAAGGCAACTGGCTTGACGAATTAACCGAAAGTATTATAAGGAGGGGAAAACATGGACATAACAGCGATGTTTAAAATCGGATACGGTCTTTACGTGCTTACGGCAAAGGAGGGGGAAAGGCATAACGGCTGCATAATCAATACCACCGTTCAGGTTACCGACAACCCCAACCGTATTTCCATCTGCGTAAGCAAAAGCAATTTCACCCACGGCATGATATGGCATACCGGGGAGTTTAATATCTCTGTGTTAACCACCTCCGCCCCCTATCAGCTGTTTAAGGATTTTGGCTTCCGTTCCGGTAAGGATGAAGACAAATTCGCAGGCAGAACCGATACTGCCTACAGCCAGAACGGGCTGATTTATCTTACCGAGCATACCAATGCCTATCTTTCCTGCAAGGTGGTGTCGGCGCTGGATCTGGGCACCCACACCCTGTTTATCGCCGATGTTACGGACGGCAAAAACCTTTCCGGCGAAGAATCGGTTACTTATTCCTATTATCATTCCAACATTAAACCCAAGCCGGACAAAACCCAGGCAAAAAAGGGCTGGCGCTGCAAGGTCTGCGGATATATTTACGAAGGGGAAGAACTCCCGCCGGACTATATCTGTCCCATATGCAAGCACGGCGCGGATGCCTTTGAAAAACTATAGCTTATTTTCACTTTGGTAAATAAAATGCCGGATAAACCCTTTTGGCTTATCCGGTATTATTTTATTGTTTTTTCTTTCTTGATACCGTATAGATCGAAAGCAGGAAAAACACCGCTCCGCAGCCGATGATAATCAAAAGGCTGACAACCGGCGGTACCTCATAGGTGCCGAACTTCAACACCACCCCTAATTCCTCCTTGACCTTTACCAGCTTGCCCGCAGTATCCCCCTCAAAGGCTTTGGCAAGGGGCTTTTCCATCATAACCTGTCTGAACAGGGAAACCGAGTGGGCGGGGGGAAAGACCTTTATAATCCATTGTACCGCCTCAGGCAGGTTGCCTACGGGCAGGTAGATTCCGGTTATAAAGCCCAGCAGCGTACTCACAATCGAGCTGGCGGTGGCGAAGGCGTTTTCGCTGGAAAGCAGGGAAACCATAAAAAACAGAATGGCGGTGTTGCAAAAGTTGGTGATGATAAGCAACCCCAAGGTTTTCAGCAGGGGGATTATTCCGAGAATTTCCCCGCCCCCGGCCACGATATAAACTTCCGCAAGCACAAAGGTTATTAAAGTTAGGATAATGCCTATTATATAAGAGGAAATGACATATCCGCCGGTAAGCTGGGAACGGCTTACGGGGGAGGAATAAAAATCCTTAAGTAAATGCCTGCTTCTGTCGCTGACCATTATGCCAAATGCCCCCATGGTAGTGGTTATGGAGGTCACCGCCAATAACCCGGCCATAATCCATGTATCCATAAAGACCTTGGAATTTTCCCCGTAGCCGGAGGAATAGACGTTGCCTAAAAACAGCACATATACCCCGATTATGATAAAAGGGGCAAGCATTGAAAAGAATATGGAAGTCCTGTCACGGAAAAACACAAGAAGATTTCTTTTTATAATGCCCGTCATTCTTCCTTCAGCTCCTTTCCGGTTATATTTATAAAGGCATCGTCCATGGTGCCCGAGGTAACCTCAAAAGCCGAAAACAGCCCCTCAAGTGCTTTTATGTAGGGCAGAGCGTCGATGGTTTGCTTCAGGTTTATAACAATCCGGTTCCCGTTTTGGGTGTATTCGGTTTGTTTGTTATCAAGAATTTCCTTTACTTTGTCCGCATCGGTGCAAATCAGCGTGATCCGGTCTCTGGAGTACTTTTCCCGGAGTTCGGGGGGAGTGCCCTTTGCCACCACCTTACCCTTGTCGATTACGGTCACATAATCGGCGTTGGCGGCTTCCTCCATGTAGTGGGTGGTTAGGAATACCGTCATTCCCGCCTCCTTCTGAAGGGAGGTTATGGTTTCCCAGATGTTTTTTCGCGTCTGAGGGTCAAGACCGGTGGTGGGCTCGTCAAGAAACAGCACCTTCGGTCTGTTTACCAGAGCCCGGGCTATATCGCATCTCCGCCGCTGACCGCCGGACAGCTTGCCGTATCTCCTTTTCAAAAGCTCGTCGGTGCCGGCAAGTCTTGACGCCTTTTTGACCGCCGTGTCAAGGGCTTTGCCCTTAAGACCGTATAAATAACCCCGGCAGCGGAGGTTTTCCTCCACCGTAAGCATTTTGTCCAGCATCCCTTCCTGAAAGACCACCCCTATGGTTTTGCGTATGGCGTCGTCGTCCTTCCCCAAAATATGGCCGTCGATTTCCACTCTTCCCCCGTCGGGTTTAAGGTAGGTGCAGATTGTGTCGATGGTGGTGGATTTCCCCGACCCGTTGGGACCCAAAAAGGCAAATAGCTTTCCTTTTTCAAGGTAAAAGGAAATCCCGTCAACGGCTTTTATTTCGCCGTAGTACTTTTTCAGGTCCTCCACAATAAGGATTTTTTCCATTTGTTTCATCCTTTTCAAGTTATTATTACCAATGATAACATATGATCCATAATAAATCAATATATACTAAAAAAATGCTGCTTTAATGCCGCCCTGCGGACGTTCTTTGCCTGTAAATGTAATTTAATTTAAAAATGATAGCAGGGATTTAAAATTCGGATAAAAAGCCGCCGGAATGATCTTGCAGATATCTGCAAAGCAAACCAACAGCTTTGTGGTGTTTGGGATCTGGGGTTAATCAACCGGTGTACTCTCATATAATATGTCCTTGGATTTAATTAGACCGCACGGTCTTTTATACTATATATTATAACGAACATCTGTTCGTCTGTCAATCACTCTAATTGTAACTTATGTGTGAATAAAAAGAAAGAACCGGATTGCTCCGGCTTAGGTATGAAATAAAGTTTGTCCCCGTCTCAGGCATCCAAGGAGGGTGTGAGGAGGGGGTGTTGTTATTAAAGTTTATATAGCTTCTTTAGTTTGCACTAATGTATCCCATTTCGACAAGTGCTGATTTGGGAACGTAGAAGCGGTTGGGATAAGTGCCGGGCTCTGCGGCGGGATTTACGTGCAATTTTGGATTGGTGGTTCCCGAAGTTCCACCGTAAGTGTCGTCTTTATTGGTAAGATACAAAGAATAACCGCAATCAAAATAATGTATTGTTATTCCATCTTTATCAGTCCAATAGGTGCTATTACGCTTGACAGTTTCACCGTTTTTGAAGGTGAAGGTTTCCGTCGCCGTATCGTATGTACCAAACGTTGTGGTGTCTTTGTTGACCTGATAGAACAATTCTTCGGTTGCTTCGTCAAATGAGCCGAGACCGAGTACCGATACGATGGCAGGAGAAATATCACTGTTGTTAATCTTATAAGCGTCGTTAATTACAGTGCCGTCATAGTATTTGCCGGTTCTGACCTTGGAAGCATTTGTATCCTGCGGTACTCCGAGAGCAGTCAATATTTGTGTTCTAACTTTTGCTGGAGCATAGAGCCAAACGGGAACATTTTGACCGGAATGTCCACTAGTACCGGCAAGTGTTACACTACTTGTTAGGGTTCCGTCGCTCAGACCGGCAACAACTTTATCAATTGTATTCCATTGCTCTGCGTTACTTCCGCACGCAGGATCTTTGATGGCGCCGGAATCATGGTCAGGACATGCAACAACAATCGTGTGGCCGTCATTCATTGCCCAGTTAACGCAATATGCGAAAACCTCGTCAAAAGCAAGATATTCACCAACGCCGTCTTTAATTTTCATACTTTCCATAGCGTTATCAATGGCACCACCCTCTATGACAAGACAGAATCCATTTTCGTTATCAATGTTTTGAGAAAGAACTTTTAACGCACCCTTCGCCATATCCATTAAAGTAAGGTCAGTACCAAGCGTTGCATCGTTGTCATATTTGATATGGTTGGCTTGATTATCGTTATTTCCCATTTCGGAAATATGGATATTAGAGAAGACTTTTGTTGCACCTGAATTCACAACGGAATTAAGAGACGTTAGATTGGAAACCAAAGAGTATCCATAATCTCTTGCTTTTTTCCATGTTGTGTATTCTGTACCGGTTTTACTGTAATATCCACCATCGGATCCATAACAAAGAAGAACATCTATACCATTTACCATGTACTGCTCATTAGCGTCTTCTTGATAGCTTAAGTTTTGGTCCGGACGACGAAGTAGATGAACGTTTCCGGCACAAGGAGTAGCATCAATCAGGCACTTTGTTGTAACAAAGCCGGTTGATTTACCTGCGAGGCGACACACTTCAAGAAGATTTGCTCTTGCATTTGCTTGATTGTCAACACCGCACATAAGGTAGTTGGTTTTGTATCCGCCGAGCAATGCCGTACCTGCTGCAGTGGAGTCGGTAGGGCCATCTGCAGATCCGTAATACTGATAGGTATCAGCCACTGCAATCATGAACTCATCGAGATAAAGACCATTGACGGTCATGCCTTGAATGGCATTATTGGTGATTGGCGTTGCTTGATTCTTAACGCCTGCCGTGCCGTTGTTATACTTCTTCAAGGCATTCGCAATATCGTATGTACCA
>DBQR01000001.1:32546-74848 GCA_002305335.1 Clostridiales bacterium UBA1389 | reverse complement strand
ACCAAATAGGCTGTACAATACCGAAAATGCTCGGCGTTGCACAGCTTATTTTAATGCATTTTATCGGGCATTTATTATGAAATTTTCGTAAAATAGTCATAGAAAATAATAAGGTTGACAACGCAGAAGGATTAATATATTTTGTTGTCCGGAGCTTTATAAAACAAAATTTTGTAAATTTGTTATAATCATTAAAACATCGGCGTTTTGCGGGGTGAATTATATAAATATTAATGTAAAATATTTATTGAAAACAAAGCGGTTTTATGGTAGAATATATCGTCGGTTTTTCCGGCGGATTTTTTGGTTTAAGACTAAAAAAAGCGAGGTTTGTTTATGAAAACCGTATATCAGGGCAAAACAAAAAACGTGTTGACTGACGAAAACACCGGTAAGGTGTACCTTTTGTTCAAGGACTCCGCCACCGGGGAAAAGGGAGTTTTCGACCCCGGCTCCAACACCGTGGGGGGAAGCGTGGAGGGAAAGGGCAAAACCGGCCTTGCAATTACCCGCCATTTCTTTGAAATACTTGAAAAAAAGGGGATTCCCACCCACTATATCAACGCCGACATCGAAAAGGGACTTATGGAGGTAAAAAAGCTTACCGTTCCTCCCCTTGAGTTTGTCCTCCGCTACTTTACCGCCGGAAGCATGTGCAGGCGTTTTTCCCTTACCGAAGGCATTGCCTTTGACCCTCCCTACACCGAAGTCACCTTAAAGGACGACGCCAACGGCGACCCTCTTATCAGCGAAAGAATCTGCCTTATTAAGGGACTGCTTAGACCCGGACAGTATAATGAAGCCCTTGAGCTTCTGTCAAGGGTGGGGGAAGCGCTTAAAGCAGAGCTTGCCTCCATGGGTTATACACTTATTGACTTTAAAATCGAAATAGGCTATGACGGCGACGGAAAAATCTATGTTGCCGACGAAATTACCCCCGACATCTGGCGGATAAAGGACAAAAACGGGAATATCCCCAACCAGATTGACTGCGCTGAAATGATTCTGGAAAAGATAAATTTCTAACATGCCATTATTTAACGAAAAAATTTCCTGCTGGGATGACTGGGGAAGAGTTTTCCAGTCGACTACCGCTTTTCGTCCTCTTGTCGAGTATATTTTAGAAAAAGAAAATCTGCCGGTTTGTGAAATTACAAACCTTACCCCCGGCACCAACGGAGTATTCAGGGTGGGAAAATATGTGATTAAAATTTTCGCCCCTTTGGAAAGCGGAATCGACCAGACCCCTGACCTTAAAACAGAACTGTTCGCCACCCGCAGGGCGAATGAAATGGGGATTTCATCGCCAAAGTTAATTGCAAACGGTTATATTGACGACAAATATCACTTTGCCTATATGATAACCGAATATATCGAGGGGGCGGAGTTTTCAAAGGCAGTTTTGAAAATGACTTCCGGCGAAAAGGTTGAAGCGGCAAAAAAGCTGCGTCATATAACCGATAAAATGAACACCCCCTGCAAGGCTTTCAATCAAATTGATGTGATTAACGATACCGGGCATTACCGCCGGTGGGAAAAATTCCCCGATAATTTCAAAACCCAACGGCTTGAATATATAAAGTCGATGGACTGTAAAAACAAAGTGTTTGTCCACGGCGACCTTTGCGGTGATAACATAATCATAACCCCCGGCGGTAATTTATATATTATCGACTTTGCCGATGCTGTCCTTGCTCCGCTTTCCTACGAACATTCCCTTGTGGCGGTTGAACTTTTCGATTTCGACAGTTGGCTTATTAAGGGCTATTTTGAAGGATATACACCAAAGGAAATTACCGGCATCTGTTTTGAAGGGCTTTTAATTCATGATTTCGGCGGTGATATAGTGGTAAACCATCTGGGAAATAATGAAGAATTTCAAAGCCTTGAAGACTTACATAAACGGCTTGAACAAAAAATACAAAATGCTTTTTTCTAAATTTTATATAAAGGATTGATTAATATGCTTACAGCTATCGCCGGAATAAACTGGGGAGACGAAGGCAAGGGGAGAATGGTTGACCTTCTTTCCGAAAACTATGACATTGTTGTCCGCTATCAGGGGGGGAACAATGCCGGCCATACGGTTATCAACGAAAGGGGGAAGTTTATTTTAAACCTCCTTCCCTCCGGCATACTGCGGGAAAACACGGTAAACGTGTTGGGACCCGGTATGGTCATCGACCTTGAGCATTTGTATAACGAGGTTGAAAAGTTAAAGTCCGCCGGCATAGCCATAACAAGGGAAAACCTAAAAATCAGCGACAAGGCCGTTATCTGTATGCCCTACCACAAGCTCCTTGACAACCTTGAGGAGGACCGGCTAGGGGAAGCAAAGTTCGGCTCCACAAGGAGAGGGATAGCCCCTGTCTATGCGGACAAATATATGAAAAAAGCCTTCAGAATGGCGGATTTGATATATTTTGACACCTTAAAGAAGAAAGTCCCCTCCGTTGTGGAATGGAAAAACCTTACGGTTGAAGGCGGTTACAGAGCAAAACCCATAGACGCGGATGAAATGATACTGTGGCTGGAAAAATACGGACTTCCCTTTTCGGACTATATAACCGACACGACCCGATATCTTGACAATGCCGTGAATGAAGGCAAGTCGGTTATGTTTGAAGCCCAGCTGGGGGCATTGCGGGATATCGATTTCGGAATTTATCCCTACACTTCCTCCTCCTCAACCCTTGCCTCCTACGCCCCCATCGGGGCGGGCATTCCCTCAAGAAAGCTGGACAATGTGATAGGCATAATGAAGGCCTATTCCAGCTGCGTGGGGGAAGGCCCCTTTGTAAGCGAACTTTTCGACAGGGAGGGAGACGCCCTCCGGGAAGCCGGAGGGGAGTACGGCGCCGCCACGGGAAGGCCCAGAAGGGTGGGGGGTTTTGACATGCCCGCCTCAAAATACGGAGTGGTTTTACAGGGGGCAAACGAAATTGCCCTTACCAAGCTGGACGTGCTTTCCTATCTGGAAAAAATTCCGGTTTGCGTCGCTTATGATATTGACGGGAAAATTTCCGACCAATTCCCCACCGGAGAAGCATTGTTCAGGGCAAAACCGGTGTATGAGTATCTCGACGGCTGGAACTGCAGCGTTTCCTCCTGCCGCAGCTTCGAGGAACTGCCTCAGAAGGCAAAGGAATATATACTTTTCATCAAGGAAAAAGTGGGATGTAATATAAAATATGTATCCGTGGGCGCAGGCCGCAACGAATACTTTGTAATGTAAAAACGGGGGTTTTTATGGAAAAGACAAGGCTTTTATACGAAGGCAAGGCAAAAAAGGTTTTCGAAACCGCTGATTTTGGATATCTGATTGTGTCCTATAAGGACGACGCCACCGCCTTTAACGGCTTGAAGAAGGGTACCATTGCCGGAAAAGGGGTAATCAACAATCAGATGACCAATTTTCTTATGGCGGAGCTGGAAAATCAGGGGATTCCCACCCACTTTGTAAAGGAGCTGTCGGAACGGGAAACCCTTGTAAAGCGGGTGAAAATAATACCCCTTGAGGTTATTGTCAGGAATATCGCCGCCGGTTCCCTTTCAAAACGGTTAGGGCTTGACGAGGGGACAGTGCTTTCAAGCCCGGTTCTGGAATACTGCTTTAAAAACGATTCCCTCGGAGACCCCATGGTAAACGATTATCACATCATGGCCATGAATATCGCCGCCAAAGAGGAACTGGACATAATGGCAGGCTATGCTTTCGGGATAAACGAATATCTTAAGCAACGCTTTGACGGCATTGGCATCACCCTGGTGGACTTTAAAATCGAATTCGGCAAAACAGGTGACGGTTCAATCGTGCTTGCCGACGAAATTTCCCCCGACACCTGCCGTTTCTGGGATAAAGCAACCAATACAAAGCTTGACAAGGACCGTTTCAGACGGGACCTGGGTAACGTGGAAGATGCCTATATTGAAATAAGAAAAAGACTGATGGGTATATGAAAAGAGAAATTAACGAGGAATGCGGCGTTTTCGGCATATATTCCGCCACAAATCAGGACGTGGCGGGGGTGGTTTACACCGGTCTGTACGCCCTTCAGCACCGGGGGCAGGAGTCCTGCGGGATTGCCGTCTGCAGCGGCGGAAGGATAGGTCTTCACAAGGACGTGGGACTGGTGGGGGAGGTTTTTACCCAGAAAGCGCTGGACACCATCAATCAGGGGAAAATGGCGATAGGCCATGTCCGGTACGGCACCACCGGAAGCAATGACCGGGACAACGCCCAGCCCATACTGACCAAACATCCCGCCTGCACCATGGCTCTGGTGCATAATGGCAACCTTGTAAACGCTCTTGTTTTAAGGCGGGAGCTTGAAAGCAAGGGGGCAATCTTCAACACCACCAGCGATACCGAAATGATTTCACATATCATAGCAGGCTGCTGCATAAAATACGGGGACACCGAAAAAGCGGTGGAAAAGGCCATGGAAATTTTAGAGGGGGCTTATTCCATTATTTTAATGTTTTGCGACCGGATTATCGCCATACGGGACAAAAGGGGGTTCAGACCGTTGTGTTACGGTAAAACCCCGTCGGGGGACTATATAATCGCCTCCGAAAGCTGTGCCCTTGATTCGGTAAACGCTTATCATATAAGGGATATCCTCCCCGGGGAAATGGTGATATTCGACGAAAACGGGGTTAGGTCAAACACCACCCACTGCAACCAGGCAACCCCTTCCCCCTGTATTTTCGAATATATATACTTTGCCCGTCCCGATTCGGTTTTGGAGGGGAAATCCGTACAGCAGGCAAGAATAAACGCCGGAAAATTTTTAGCCATGGAACATCCCGTTGAGGCGGATATCGTAATAGGCGTTCCCGATTCGGGGATAGACGGGGCAATAGGCTACGCCGCCCGNNTCGGGTATTCCCTATGGGATAGGATTTATAAAGAATAAATACATCGGCAGAACCTTTATCGCTCCGGTTCAGAGCGCAAGGGAGCAGATGGTAAGGATAAAGCTGAATCCCATAACCCGGACGGTTAAGGGAAAGCGGGTGGTTATGATTGACGATTCCATAGTCAGGGGTACCACCATGGCCTATATCGTAGGGCTTTTAAGGGATGCGGGGGCAATCGAGATACATGTAAGAATAACCTCACCGCCGTTTTTACACCCCTGCTATTACGGCACCGACATCGATTCGGCGGGAAAGCTGATTGCAAGCAACCACAGCATTGAGGAAATCTGTAAAATTATCGGAGCGGACAGCTTAGGGTATCTGAATAAAGATTATTTACCCTTGCTTATAAGCGATGACATTGACCACCCCATCTGCCGCGCCTGCTTTGACGGGAATTATCCCACGGCGCTGTACGGCGGGGAAAGCAAGGATAAATTCGAGTGTTAAGTATAAGGCAGAGCATTTTGCTCTGCCTTGTTTATTCCGCCGAAGCGGATTCTATTTATTACACCAACCTTATAGAAATTCCTATTTCCCGCTGTTTCCGTAGTTGGATAACACCCTTGCGGAGGGGTCGTTGACATCACAGCCTGCCCAGCTTTTGTTGGGCATCCAGAAATCCGCAACCATTTCCCCCTGACCGGGGTAATACTTTTCAAAAATCTCCCTGTATAATAGGGATTCTTTTGTAAATGGGGGCGCATGGGTGTAGCTTTTGCATTTTTCGGTAAATTCCTTATCGGTATAAAGGCTTTCGGCATATGCCTTAAGATAATCCACCATGGAATGTCCCACCGCGTCAGAAAAGGCCGCCTTTTCCCGCCAGAGAATGACATCCGGCAGCCAGTCGCCCTCAAAGGCTTTTCTTAAAAGGTACTTCCCCGTGCCGTAGGTGTTCATTTTAACTGCCGGGTCTATTCCCATGACATAATCGGCAAAGTCAAGGTCGCCGAAGGGCACCCTTGCCTCAAGGGAGTTTACCGAAATACACCGGTCGGCCCTCAGGACGTCATACATGTACAGTTCCTTAAGCCGCTTTTCCGCCTCCTTCTGAAATGCCACCGGGTCAGGGGCGAAATCTGTGTATTTGTAGCCGAACAGCTCGTCGGACACCTCCCCGGTTAAAATAACCCTAATGTCGGTGTTTTCATGTATCCATTTACAGATAAGGTACA
Source organism: Clostridiales bacterium UBA1389 (assembly GCA_002305335.1). GTDB lineage: Bacteria > Bacillota > Clostridia > Oscillospirales > CAG-382 > UBA1206. The sequence continues at coordinate 68,747 of DBQR01000001.1, read as the reverse complement.
TGCCTATGCTTGCCCTTATGGTGGTTATGTCATAGGTGGCAAGGGTGTATATAACCGTTTCAAGGGAGTTTAACACGTCCTCTTTGGTTATTATAACCTCGGTATGACGGCTGCCTATATGGTCGGCAACTATTTTTGCGTACTTTAGGTCTATGGCGTCGGTGTTCATTCCCACCGAAAAGGTGGATATGGGCTTTTTAAGCAGTTTCGCCGCCACCGCGCATACAATGGAGGAATCCAGCCCCCCGGACAGCAGAAAGCCCAGGGGGACGTCCGAATCAAGCCGCTTTTCTATACCCGAAATAAGCTTTTCCCTTATGTTATTACAGATATCATCCGTATTCCCGAAATGCCATCCGGAAGGTCTGCTTATATCCCGGTATTGATGAAAAACGCCGTTTACGCAGTAGTGGCCGGGGGGAAAGGGGATTACTTTTTTACACAGCTCAATAAGGTTCTTGGCTTCGCTGGCATAGGCAATCCCCCCGTCGTCAAGATAGCCGTAAAACAAAGGGCGGATCCCGACGGGGTCCCTCGCGGCAATAACCCGGTTGTTTTCGGTGTCGGCGATTATAAGGGCATATTCGGCATCAAGCAGGGCAAACATATTCGTTCCGTATTTTTCATACAGGGGCAACAGTACCTCGCAGTCGGAATCGCTTTTAAAGGAATATTCGCCATCAAGCAATTCCCTTATTTTGCGGAACCCGTAGATTTCCCCGTTGCAGACAAGATATTTGCCATTCAATTCAAAGGGCTGCATTCCCTCCGGGGTAAGCCCCATTATGGCAAGCCGCTGAAAGCCTAATATAAAATCCTTACCGCTTATTACTTCGGTATCGTCGGGACCCCTTGACTTTGTCCTTTCGAGAAAGGGCAGAAATTCCTGTGTTGATATGCCGCTTTGGAAAACTCCCATTATAGTGCACATAATTTTTCCTTTTTGCCTACCTTACGCCGAACAGAAGCTGACCGTAGGCGGGGAAAGGCCAGTATTTGTCGGCGGTCAGGGTTTCGGCCTCGTCCGCCACCTCCCGCAGTATCTGCATTGCGGGGATAACCTCGTCCCGGTAGGCAGCAGACAGGGATACCACATTGGCATTGCCCTTTGCGTAGATAAGCTTTTTTTCAAGTTCTTCGGTTCTTATATCAATAAGCTCGGTAAGTTTGGAAAGGCGTCCGATAAGCTTTTCTTCAAAGGCGCAGGAGGCAGCCGGGCAGGCGGCCTTTTTGGAAAGTGCCGTTTCGGAAAGATCCTTTACATAACCGCTTACCGCCGGCAGGATATCCTTCCTTGCCATATCTATCATTGTCAGAGCCTCGATGTTTACGGTCTTGCAGTAGTTGTCAAGCATAATATCGCACCGGGAATGGAGTTCCTCCACCGAGTAAACCTTATGCTTTGTCAGAAGGGACACGTTCTTTTCACAGACCAGCCGGGGCATACAGTCGGGGGTGGTCTTGAAGTTGAAAAGCCCCCGTACCTTGGTGGCTTCTTCGATCCATTTTTCGTCGTAGCCGTTGCCGTTGAAGATTATCCGCTTGTGATTCTTAATGGTTTCCCTTATCAGCTTCTGGAGTTCCCCGTTGAAGTCCTCCGCCCCTTCCAGCCTGTCGGCATACTGACACAAGGATTCCGCCACCGCCGCATTCAGCATGATGTTGGCGCAGGCGATGGAGTTGGAGGAACCAAGCATACGGAACTCAAACTTGTTCCCCGTAAAGGCGAAGGGGGAGGTACGGTTGCGGTCGGTGGTGTCTTTGGGGAGACGGGGGAGGACGTGGACGCCCAGGCGAAGGAGGGTTTTTTCGGCGGCGTTGTAGGGTTTATCCTTTTCAAGGGCTTCAAGGATTTCGGTTAGCTCGTCGCCTAAAAATACCGAAACCACGGCGGGGGGAGCTTCGTTTGCCCCCAGACGGTGGTCGTTTCCGGCGGTGGCCACCGACAGCCTCAGTAAGTCCTGATAATCGTCAACCGCCTGGATTACGGCGGATAAAAACAGCAGAAATCTGGCATTCTGGTAGGGGGTGTCCCCGGGGGAAAGCAGATTTATCCCCGTATCGGTTTCAAGGGACCAGTTGTTGTGTTTACCCGAACCGTTTACCCCGGCAAAAGGCTTTTCGTGAAGCAGACAGACAAGGCCGTGCTTTTTCGCCACTCTTTGAAGCATTTCCATGGTTAGCTGGTTGTGGTCGGTGGCGATGTTCAGGGTGGTGTAAATCGGGGCAAGCTCGTGCTGGGCGGGGGAAACTTCGTTGTGTTCGGTCTTGGCAAGAATGCCTAATTTCCACAGCTCCTCGTTCAGCTCCTCCATAAAGGCGGCAACCTTGGGTTTTATGGAGCCGAAATAATGGTCCTCCATCTCCTGCCCCTTGGGGGACTTGGCACCGAAAAGGGTGCGCCCGGTGTAGATTAAGTCCTTTCTTTTATCATACATTTCCTTATCGATAAGGAAGTATTCCTGTTCGGGGCCCACACAGGGGCGGACGCATTTCACGTCGTTTTTACCGAACAGCTTCATTATCCGCATTGCCTGTTTATTCAACGCTTCCATTGACCTTAACAGAGGGGTTTTCTTGTCAAGGGCGTGACCGGAATAGGAACAGAAGGCGGTGGGTATGCAGAGGGTGTTTCCCTTTATGAAGGCATAGGAGGTGGGGTCCCATGCCGTATAGCCCCTTGCCTCGAAGGTGGCGCGAAGCCCTCCGGAAGGAAAGCTGGAGGCGTCCGGTTCCCCCTGAACCAGGGATTTACCCGAAAACTCCATGATTATCCGCCCGTCGGAGGTGGGGGAAATAAAAGAGTCATGCTTTTCGGCGGTAATCCCCGTCATGGGCTGGAACCAGTGGGTGTAGTGGGTCGCTCCTTTTTCCACCGCCCAGTTCTTCATGGCGTTTGCCACCACGTTGGCGACGCTTATATCAAGGCGTTTCCCTTCCTTAATCGTACTTAACAGGGCATCATAGGTGTCCTTGGGAAGCCTCTGGCGCATAACCGCATCGTTAAACACACTGCTTGCAAAAATTTCGGGAACGTTTGTCATAATAATTCCTCCGATTAATAAATAAAAAGAGGCAAAGGCGCCGTCTTTGGCGCCTTTGCCTTTGATGGCGTAATTATACACGCCTTGATTTTACTTGTCAAGAGCTTTGTAAAAAATTTTTTAGCCTCTTTTTACAGTTTGGTATTTTCTACATTTTTTCTGCTTGAATGCATAACGGTTTTAATCAAAATGCAAGAAGATAAAAGAAATTATGCAAATTTCATTAAATACTCTTGACAAAATCAAAGGGCGTAAATATAATGTAGCAAACGGGCAATGATGTCCGGTTTCCAAGGGAGGAAGCCGGACATTTTTTTATTTCTAACGTAAGGAGATTAAGTTATGCTTAAAGAGGGTCAGATACGCATACCCTCGGGTTGCGCCATTTCCGGAATTTTCGCTAAGGACGGGAGGAACATTTCCGGCGAGGTGATTGTAAATTCCATGATTCCCATGCACGAACGTTCCAACGGTCTTGGCGGGGGCTTTGCCGGCTATGGTATTTATCCCCAGTATAAAGAGCTGTATGCTTTTCATATATTTTACAACAGCCAGAACTCAAGGGAAGAATGCGAAAAATATTTGAATTATAAATTCGAAATAGCCAATATGTCGAAGATTCCCGTCCGCCCCTGCAATACAATAAAGGATCCCCCCCTTATCTGGCGGTATTTCCTAACCCCCGACCATAATCTGCTGAACGGTTCCCTTCTTGACGAAAAGGAATATGTCTTCAGGGCGGTTATGGAAATAAACACCAAGATTGACGGAACTTATGTATTTTCATCCGGAAAAAACATGGGGGTCTTCAAAGCGGTGGGTTTTCCCGAGGATGTGGGCTTTTTCTACCGTCTTGAGGAATACGAAGGCTACTCCTGGACCGCCCACGGGAGATATCCCACCAACACCCCCGGCTGGTGGGGGGGAGCCCATCCTTTTGCCCTGCTTGAATATTCGGTGGTGCATAACGGGGAAATTTCCTCCTATGACGCAAACCGGCGGTTTATGGAGATGTTCGGCTACAAATGCACCCTTCTAACCGATACCGAGGTTATAACCTACATTATAGATTATCTTATAAGAAAATGCGGTCTGACCCTTGAAGAGACGGCAAGCGTAATAGCCTCCCCCTTCTGGTCAACCATTGCCAAAAAGGATGAGGAGGAGCAAAACCGTCTTACATTCTTAAGGTCGAATTTTTCAAGTCTGCTTATTACAGGCCCTTTTTCGATCCTTCTGGGATTCGAAGGGGGGGTTATGGCTCTGAATGACCGGCTTAAACTGAGGTCAATGGTGGTTGCCGAAAAGGGAAATATGTTTTATGCGGCAAGCGAGGAATGCGCCATCAGGCAGATGGCACCGGATGTTGACAGAATCTGGGCCCCCATGGGGGGACAGCCGGTGATTGCAAGGCTTGAAAAGCAAAAAGGTGAATAATATGGCATTGAATTACAATCTACCGATATTTGATATAATCAGGGACAATACCCGCTGCATAAGCTGCCGGGTCTGTGAAAGGCAGTGCGCCAACGAGGTCCACAGCTTTGACGAAAAACATAAAGTCATGGTTGCCGACGAATCGAAATGCGTAAACTGCCAGCGGTGCGTTACCCTCTGCCCCACCCGGGCTTTAAAGATTCACGAAAGCTACAATGAGTTCCGTAAAAACCACAACTGGCAGGAATCTTCTCTTCGGGAGATATTCAAGCAGGCGGAAACCGCCGCCGTACTTCTTTCTTCAATGGGAAACCCCGAACCTCTGCCGGTTTACTGGGACAAGATTCTGCTTAACGCCTCCCAGGTAACCAACCCCTCCATCGACCCCCTGCGGGAACCTATGGAAACCAAGGTGTTTTTGGGGAAAAAGACAAATGAGATAAAGCGGGGTCAGAACGGGGAAATTATCACCGAAAACACCCCCCAGCTGATGCTTTCCCTGCCGGTTATGTTTTCGGCTATGAGCTACGGGTCTATAAGCTCCAATGCCCACGAATGTCTTGCCCGGGCGGCAACCGAACTGGGCACCTACTACAACACCGGCGAGGGAGGACTTCACAGGGATTTTTACAGATACGGCAAAAACACCATAGTTCAGGTGGCTTCCGGAAGATTCGGCGTCCATAAGGCCTACCTTGAAGCGGGGGCGGCCGTTGAAATAAAAATGGGACAGGGGGCAAAGCCGGGAATCGGCGGTCATCTACCGGGGGCGAAAATCACCGACGCGGTGTCCCAGACCCGTATGATACCAAAGGGCACCGACGCCATTTCCCCCGCGCCCCACCACGATATTTATTCGATAGAGGACCTAAGGCAGCTGGTTTGCTCGCTGAAGGAAGCAACAGAATATAAAAAGCCGGTAATCGTCAAGGTGGCGGCGGTACATAACATAGCCGCCATAGCGTCCGGCATAGCCCGAAGCGGGGCGGATATTATCGCCATCGACGGCTTTCGGGGGGGAACGGGGGCAGCCCCCACCCGCACCCGGGACAATGTGGGGATTCCCATCGAGCTTGCCCTTGCCAGCGTTGACACAAGGCTGAGGGAGGAAGGCATAAGAAACAATGTTTCCCTGGTGGTGGGGGGGAGTATCAGAAACGCCGCCGATGTGGTGAAGGCGGTGGCGCTGGGNNCATTCCGGCCGCTGCAACTGGGGGATCGCCACCCAGGAGCCTGCGCTTGTAAAGCGGCTTAATCCCGAAATCGGCTTTAAGCGGCTGGTAAATCTTATGACCGCATGGGAGCATGAAATAAAGGAACTTATGGGGGGAATGGGGATAAACTCCGTCGAGGCCCTCAAGGGAAACCGCCTTATGCTTAGGGGCGTGGGGCTGAACGAAAAAGAGCTTTCCGTGTTGGGCATAAAACATGCGGGGGAATAGTATGAAACGGATATTTATAAATAAAAAATGGTGCTTAGGCTGTCATCTCTGCGAATTCAACTGCGCTTTTGCGAATTCGGGGGAAAAGACAATGGTTTCCGCCCTTAAGGATAAACCCGTCAGGCCGCGGATAAGGATTGAGGAGTCCACCGATAATCCCTTTGCCTTTTCCTGCCGGCACTGCAAGGAGCCCCTTTGCGTAAAAAGCTGTGTGTCGGGGGCGTTGCATAAGGAGGGCGGGGTTGTAAGAATCGATTACGACAAATGCATAGCCTGCTTTACCTGCATAACCGTCTGCCCCTACGGGGCAATAACCAAGGACGAGGACGGCATAATGCGGAAATGCGAGCTTTGTATCGGCACGACCAAGGGGGAACCCTACTGTGTTGCGGGGTGTCCCAACGGAGCCATTGTGTTTGAGGAGAGGGAATGATATGAACTACGTGATTATAGGCAACGGTCATGCCGCCATTGGGGTTGTTGAGGGAATACGCACTCTTGACAAGGACCTGAGCAATAAAATAACAATAATATCGGCTGAAAAGCACCATATTTATTCCCGCCCCCTTATTTCCTATTTTCTTCAGGGAAAGACTGATCTGGAAAAAATAAAATACCGTCCCGATGATTTCTATGACAAAAACGGGTGCCGTCTTCTGGCGGGGAAAACGGCGGTAAAAATAAACAGGGAAAACAAAACCGTAATCCTTGAGGACAACGGCGAAGTGCCTTACGACAGGCTTTGTGTCTGTACCGGCTCAAGACCCTTTGTCCCCCCCTTTAACGGGCTGGAAACGGTTAAAACGAAGTTTTCCTTTATGTCCCTAGACGATGCGATTTTTCTTGATAAGGCAATAACAAAATCTTCCCGGGTCTTTATCTTAGGGGCGGGGCTTATAGGACTGAAATGCGCCGAAGGGCTGTACGGCAGGGTTTCCTCAATCACGGTTGCGGATTTAAGCCCGCTGGTGCTGTCTTCGATACTTGAGGAAAACACTTCTAAAAAGGTGCGGAAGCATCTGGAAGGCAAGGGGATAAACTTCATATTAGGCGATACGGTGGATTTATTTGAGGAAAACGCCGCCGTAATGAAGAGCAATTTAAGGGTGGAGTTTGACGTTCTTGTCCTTGCGGTGGGGGTACGACCGAATACGCATTTGATTTCCGAATGCGGCGGAAAGGTAAACCGGGGGATTTTAACCGACAACCGGATGTTTACCGGTGTCGAAGACATCTACGCTGCCGGCGACTGTACCGAATCCTTTGATATAAGCTACGGCCAGTCGCGTATCCTTGCTCTTTTGCCCAACGCCTATATGCAGGGCGAGGTGGCGGGAATCAACATGACGGGGGGGAACGCCGGCTTTGAAAACGCCCTTCCCGTGAACGCCATCGGACTCCTCGGTCTTGAGATTTCCACCGCCGGAGCCTATCTCGGTGAGGTTACGGAATATGAAGCGGACGGAATATACCGCAGGTTTTATATAAGCGATAACCTGTTAAAGGGGTTTATAATAATCGGAAAACCTACAAGAACCGGGATATATACCTATCTTATAAGAAATAAAATCCCCCTTGACAGCGTGGATTTTGAAGCATTAATCAAAAATCCCTGCCTGAATGCCTTAGGGGAAAATCATTTCAAATGCCTTGAAAGCGTGGTTTGAAGTTATGCAATACAGGATAAACGCCGGTAATATGGACTACCGGGAACTAAACAACCTTGTGAGATCCTATGAAGGGGATATTGAAATAACAGACTGCCTGGGTCAGCGTTATATCGGCGCAGGACTCGGAAACCGGAATATTACAATAAACGGCGTGGCGGGGAATGCGGTGGGGGCTTATCTTGACGGGGCGGTTATAAATATAAACGGCAACGCCCAGGACGCCGCCGGCGACACCATGAATGCCGGAAAAATAATAATCCACGGCAGCGTAGGGGACGCCGTGGGCTACGCCATGCGGGGCGGGGAAATTTACGTTAAGGGTAATGCCGGCTACCGTTCGGGGATTCATATGAAGGCCTTTAAGGAAAACTTCCCTATCGTTGTGATTGGCGGTTCCTGCGGCAGTTTTTTGGGGGAATATCAGGCAGGGGGGCTTATAATAGTCCTCGGAATCGGATGTCAAGAGGAAAGGGCCATCGGCAATTTCCCCGGTACGGGTATGCACGGGGGAATGATAGTTTTAAGGGGAAATTATGAAGGCCTTGACCTTCCTCCCCAGGTGGTCTTAAGCCGGGTGACGGAGGAGGAAATGAAAACGATTTCGGTATATATTAAAAACTACTGCGATTACTTCAATACCGACCTTGAAAATCTTATTTCGGGGGAATACTGGAAGCTCACCCCCAACTCGTCAAACCCCTATAAGCAGCTTTATGTCCAGAACTGAATTTCGATAATATCGGCCACGATATTATATACTCCTTACGCAAGGGCGGGACGAATGGGAAACCCATCGTCCCGCTTTCATATTATAAAAAAGCAAACAAAGGCAGCCTTAATTTTTACAAAATGACAAGTTGTTTCGCAATATTCGTAAAAAATTTATAAAAAATGATGACAAAATGACTTTTGTATGATATAATGAACGCATACTTATTCGTAAAATGCGTTTTTTATTTTTTATGCCATCCGGAGGGCGGTTCAATGCCGAAGGAATATCCCGTAAAACCAGATCTGACCGGCGTTGTTTACGGCAGAAACGCCGTCAGCGAGCTTTTAAAAAGCAACCGTCCCATAGATAAAATATTGGTTAAAAAAGACTCAAAGGAATCCCCCCTTTCGGTTATAGTTTCAAAGGCCATTTCCCTCGGCATCCCCGTTGTGGAAGCCGACAAAAGAAAGCTTGACGACTATTCGCCAAACCATCAGGGGGTTGTTGCCCTTGTTCCCGAAAGGGAATATGCTTCCCTTGAGGATATATTCGCTTTAGCGGAAAGCAGGGGGGAAAAGCCCTTTATAGTCATTCTTGACCATATAAACGACCCCCATAATTTAGGGGCTGTCATACGTTCGGCGGAATGCGCAGGCGTCCACGGGGTTATTATACCCAAACGGAACGCCGCCACATTGAACGCCACCGCCTCCAAAGCCGCCGCCGGGGCGGACGCTCATATCCCCGTATGTAAGGTTTCAAACATTACCTTTGCAGTCGAAGAGCTTAAACAGCGGGGGGTTTGGATTTATTCCGCCGAAGCGGGAAACACCAGCATATATGACACCGACTTAACCGGTCCCGTTGCCGTGGTCCTCGGCAGCGAAGGAGAAGGGGTAAGCCGGCTTGTCCGTGAAAAAAGCGACTTTATCATATCTATCCCCATGTACGGAAAGCTTAACTCCCTGAATGTATCGTCCGCCGCCGCGATTATTCTGTTTGAGGCGGCAAAACAGAGAAAGTGCTGACTGGAGTGCAGGGCAGATTATGCAAAAACCCAAGTTTAATATTACCGATATATTGAATAAAGCCGTTGAAGCCAACGAAACCCAGCGGAAGGCGGAATATCCGGCTAAAGATACCGTTCCGGAGGAAAAGCCCCAAAGGACGGAAAGTTCCGCTGACGTGAAAAAGCCGCCGGAAAAGTCTTCAAAGGTAAAGCCCGAAACCGACGAGATAATAAAAAAGTATTCCCAGAAATCAAAAGTCAATATCGACGATAAAACCTCCTCCGACGCCCTTCGGGAAATGCTGAATTCCCAGATGTCCAACGACAGGGAACTTTTTAATTATTACCGGAATTTCGAAAACCGCAAAAAGTCCAAAAGGGTTGAGGAACTGTACAAGCTTATAAATTCCGCCACCCAGTCGGATTTGGAGGAACGGGAGGAAATCACAAAGATAAGCGGTATTTCCCCTTCAGTCCCCGTCCCCCATTTCACCGACCCCGATAAAAACGAAAATATACGGAAAGAAAAAAACAAACAGCAGAAACTGTACGATTTCGGGGAAACCCAGGTTTTTGATAAGGACGACGCCCAAGCCGATAAGGGAAAGGCGGAGTATGACGAGGATTACGAAGTCCTTTCGAAAAAAATCGAAAGCGGGGAAATTTCCTTTACCGAGGAAACCGACGACAAGCAGATTGCCTTAGTAAACGAGGAGCCGGCGGTGGAAAAGCCCAAGCCCTCCATGGACACCAAGGACATTAATTTACGCCTTCTGTTCGATATGCTTGACAAGGAAACCCCCGTCCCCGATGAGCTTATAGAAGAAAACAAAAAGGCAACCGCAAAGGTTAAAAAATCCAAGAAGAAGGAAAAGGAAGAGCAAACGGTACCGGCATACGAGTATGTGAGCCGGGGGCAGAACAGCGAAATTCAGGAACTGCTTACAAGGGCGATAAGGTCATCCCTCATAAAGCTGATTTTGGCCCTGGTTTGGTGCTTAGGGATTCTTTACATGGAGCTTGCCGACGTAACCAGTGTCTATGACTTCTTCTATAATCTTAACCCTTCGGAAAGGACCATTCTGTTTTATCCCCTGGTTGACCTTCAGCTTTTGTTTTTCCTTGCCATTACCCTCTTTGACGGGCTTATTAAGGGAGCGAAGGGTTTGTTTTCGGGCAAGCCCAACGCCGAATCGATATTTTTCATTTCCTTCATCGCTTCCACAATCCACTGTATCCTCACCATCTTCCTTGACTGGGAAATTTCAAAGGGATTGTACTGCCTCCCCTGCGGGGTTTTAGGTGTGGTATATGCCCTTATCAAATACCTCCAGTGCCGGAAGGACTACCACTGCTTTAAGGTTTTGGCTTCCACAAGGAGCAAGTACGTTGCCGAAAAGCTTACCGGCAACACCAAGGAAGCCGAGGAATTTTATAAATACCTCTTTGACGATTCGGAAATCTACACCACCAAAAAAACCGACTTTGTCGACGGCTTTTTCCGCAGGCTTAACACAAGGCCGGAAAGCGAATCCATAAACGGGTTTATCATAGCCCTTTCCCTAATCGTGGCGGCGGTGCTGTTCGGACTTACCATGTACAAGAGTTCCGGCTTTTATGATGCCTTCACCATGTTCACCCAGACCCTTGCCTTTGCGCTGCCCTTTTCTTCCTTCCTTATCATTTCCCTGCCGGTTATCGCGGCAAACCGGATAGGCAGAAAGAACGGGTCTGCTTTTATCGGCAATGCGGTGGGGGAGGAATACGCCGACGCTTCGGTCATATCCTTTTCCGACACCGAGGTTTATCCTTCAAATCTGGTTAAGATAACTTCAATTAAGGTATACGGGGAAAACCGCATAGACAAGATAATCCATGACCTTGCCAACGTATTTTCCTTTGTGGGCGGCCCCCTAAAGGCGGTAACCGCCGGAATGATTGCCGGGGAGGTTCCCGTCCCCGAAAACCCGAAGCTTATCGAATCCGCCTCCGACGGCATATGCGTGGTTATTGACGGAAGGGAAATGTTTTTGGGAAAAAGGAACTACCTCCGCCGTTACCGGTTCGAGGCCCCCTATGACGATTCCGATGCCGTCTTTGAAAAGCGAAACGGCTCGATAATGTATGTTACCTTAAACGATACCCTTACCGCCAAGGTTTATATAAAATACACCCTTAACCCCCAGTTCAATTCCCTGTTAAGGGATCTGTACAAAGCGGGAATGTGCGTGGGAATTAAAACAACCGACCCGAATATCACCAATTCCCTTATAGAACAGTCGGTAAAATACAAGAAAACCCCGATTTCAATACTAAAAGTGGGGGATGTGGCGGATGTGGAGGCGGAAAACGAAAAGACCGATTCGGGAATTGTGGTAAACGCCTCGTTACATACCTTCCTTAAAATGTTTATCGTCTGCGACAAAATCCGCCATGTCACCAAGGCAAACGGGATTATCAATCTGTTAAGCCTTGCGATCGCCTTCTTTGTGGTCTATTTTCTTGCCTTTACCGGACAGCTGTTGGGCTTGCCCTCCTGGTATCCGGTGCTGTTCCAGCTTATCTGGCTTGTCCCCGTTTCCATTGTTTCCTTCCTGCTGTAGTATTTTTAGATGATTTGCACAAATCGGACAGCAATAATTTTATAAAACGGTAACGTCAAAATCACTAATTTATACTTGATAAATTTTTCAGAATAACTTATAATAGTTTGATTACGCATTTCCTAACCTTTTACGGGTTAAAAATATTTTCTATACTAATATGATAACAAGGAGAAAACTACATGGCAAAATTCCAATCCAGCCAGATTAGAAACATCTGCCTTCTCGGCCACGGGGGTGACGGCAAAACTTCCCTGACCGAGGCAATGCTATATCTTGCGAAGGCGACCGACCGTTTGGGAAAGACATCAGACGGCAATACGGTTTCCGACTTTGACCCGGAGGAAATTTCCCGCGGCATTTCAATTTCCACCTCCCTTTCCAATTTCGTATGGAACGGTAAAAAAATAAATATACTCGACACACCGGGATATCTTGACTTTGTCGGCGAAATAAAGCAGGCAATTTCGGTCACCGATTCCTGCATTTTCGTGGTTGACGCCAAGTCCGGTCTTAAGGTGGGTACCGAACTCTGCTGGGAATATGCGGGGAACCTCCCCAAAGCGGTTTTCGTAAACAAGATCGACGACGAAAACGCCCATTTTGAAAACGTATTCAACAGCCTGAGGGAAACCTTCGGTTCTTCGGTCTGCCCGGTGTTCGTACCCTTTGGCGAAGGAACCCCCGACATGGGATTTTACAACCTGCTTACCGAAAAGGCATATAAATTTGATAAAGCCGGCAAGGCAAGCGAATGCGAGCTTCCCGGCAAATTTGCCGACAAGATGGAGGAATTCAAGCAGATAATAAGCGAATCCCTTGCCGAAACCTCCGAAGACCTTATGGAAAAATTCTTTGCCGAAGAGCCCTTCACCCATGAGGAAATGATCGACGCCCTTAACAAAGGCCTTTACACCGGTACCATAGCCCCGGTGTTTGCCGGCTCCGCCACCAGCCTTGCGGGGGTTTCCTCCCTTATGGATATGATAGCTTCCTCCTTCGTGTCCCCCGTGGACAGGGAAAAACACACGGCAATAGACGATTCGGGTAACGCTACCGAAATCACCCTCGCCGAAAGCGGGGAAACCGCCCTGTTCGTGTTCAAGACGGCGGTTGACAACTTCGGCAAGAAGTCCTTTTTCAAGGTCATGAACGGCACACTTAAAAAGGATGTTATTCTCCTTAACAAAACTTCGGGACAGTCGGAAAAAATCGCCCGCATTTTAACCTGCGTGGGCAAAAAGGAAACCGAAACCGATGAACTGGCATACGGCGACATGGGCTACACAGTAAAGCTGGTAAACACCAACACCTGCGCCACCCTTGCTTCCAACGGATTTACCTATAGATTCCCCGAAATAAATTATCCCGTTCCCTATCTCTGCATGGCGATGGTACCCAAAGCCAAGGGCGATGAGGACAAGATTTCCTCCGGTATCGCCAAGCTTATGGAAGAAGACCGCACCATTAAGTACGAAAACAGTATGGAAACCAAGCAGATTTGTCTTTACGGCTTAGGGGAAGCCCATCTTTCGGTGATTACCTCAAGGCTTAAAAGCCGTTTCGGCGCTTCCGTGGACCTGGAAACACCCAAGGTGGCATACAGGGAAACCATAAAGAAAAAGAGCTCGGTTGAAGCCAAGCATAAAAAGCAGACCGGCGGTCACGGCCAGTACGGTCACGTCAAGATTGAATTTTCACCCGGTGAAAAAGAGGAACTGGAATTCACCGAAACCGTATTCGGCGGAGCCGTTCCCAGAAACTACTTCCCTGCGGTGGAAAAGGGACTTCAGGAATCCATGGCAAAGGGTATCCTTGCGGGATATCCGGTTATCAGGATAAAGGCAAACCTTTTCGACGGTTCCTATCATCCCGTTGACTCGTCGGAAATGGCCTTTAAGCTTGCCGCCAACATGGCCTTCAAGGAGGGCATGAAGCAGTGCAACCCCGTATTGCTGGAACCCATCGGAAGCCTTAAGGTGCTTATTCCCACCTCCATGTCCGGCGACATTATGGGGGACCTTAACAAACGCCGCGGCAGAATAATGGGTATGAACGAAGCCGACAAGAAGGGCTACACCGTCATCGAAGCGGAAGTGCCCATGGCCGAAATGCTTACCTATGCCATCCAGCTCAGGGCAATGACCCAGGGACGGGGGAGCTACACCTTTGAATTCACCCGCTATGAGGAAACCCCCTCCGAAGTTGCCGCAAAGGTTATAGAAACCGCCAAGAAGAACGCCGAGGAAGAATAAGACGTTTTATACAATTTAATATATATCCTGTCTAACCCAATCAAAGCGAGGTATAATTATGAAAGTTAGTTTTATATGCAAGGCGATGCTGCTGACACTTTCCTTAGCGTTGGTGTTCGTCCTTATCGCCTGTGCTCCCCAGGGTTCGTTCAGCGACGATCTGCTAAACTCAATCTATGATATCAACAATTCCAGCGAAATCGTTAACGAATCCTCCGATGAAGACATATCGGTTCCCGAAGGCAAGGCGACCCCGCCCGTTATAACCAATGTGTTCAACGTCACCCCCACTCAGGTTATTATCACCGGCAACTGCGACGAAGGCTGCAGCGTAACCATAACCGACGGGGAAAAGGACGTAACGGTTAAGTCGATAGAGGGTTATTTCGTTGCGGAATTCTACATCTCGTCAAGCGCTGCTTTTACCATACTGTCTGCCACCGCCGAATCGGAAGAACTTGAAAAGAGCGCCATAACCTCCTTCCGCGCCGATTACAACTCCACCGCCATGAAGCGGATCGACGGTTATGGAGTGACAATGGGGAAGGATTCTCAATTCTACTATGACACCGAGCTTTCATATTATGTGGGAAAAGGCACCCTCCTTACCCAGACCCAGATAAAAAAATTCAAGGACTTTGTGAATTCAAGGGTTACCGCCTATGAAAAGCGGGCAGGAACAAACCCGGTTAATCTGGTGTATGTGCTTGTACCCAACCGTATAACCATTTATCCCGAACTGATAGCGGAGGGAACAAACAAGGAAACCTATAAAACCCGTTATGAACAGGTTGCCGAAGCCCTTGCCGAAACCAAGGCCGTAGTCATAGACATGACCGACATCTTTAAAGATGCCAAGGAAAAGGGAGAAAAGATTTACTACAACACCGACAACCATCTTACCGAATACGGCGGATACCTCGTTTATGAAGCCATCTGCGATTATATGGCCGTCAGATTCCCGGAAGCGGCGGCAAAAAGCCTGGAAAACGACTTCACCTCCTCCACCCGCTTGTTAAAGGGAGGCAACGCCGCAAGACATTTGGGGCTTGACGTAAATGTGGTTAAGGAAACCTCAACCCTTTACACCCCCACTTTCAGGCTGAATATAGGCAGAGAGGACCCGGGTATAACCACTCCCAGCGGACAAATAAAGGACTTTACCAAATATGCCGGCGCCGATTCAATGATGCTTGCCACCGGCAAGGAATCATTGGCTGCCCGTCTGCTGTTTGCCACCAACCGTCCCAGCCTCCCCTGCGCTCTGGTTTACCGGGACGATTATGCGGTTAATTTTTCGGACATCCTTGCCGAAAGGTTCAACCGGGTGCTGTTGGCTGAATCAGGAGATTTTACAATCAACATGACCGACGCCCAGCGTTATTACGGCAAAAACCTTGAAACCGGTATCGACAAAACCGCAGTCGACTATATCTTTATGATAGTCAGCGAATCCAATCTCGGTTTGATTTTAGGTTCATAAATACAATAAAATTGAAAACCCCGCTTCGGCGGGGTTTTCGGTTTTTATGGGGTTTTGTCCGGGGGATTATATAAGGAGGCAATTCGGAGTTTAGGAAACCGATTTCAAACACGGTTTCTTTGCTTTACATAATCAGTTGGGTGGGTTAAGCCCTAAAATGTCGAAACGCTTTTGCTTTTGGAATATTTTGTCGAAATCTACAGTATTATGACTACCATTTATTCCTTTTTATGGCATTTTTCTATTGCATTTTATAAAATGTTGTGGTAAAATGTGGTTAAATCAAATAGGGAAGGGTAAGGATATGGATAACAATCAAACAAAAGCAAAAGTAGTTTTAGTGGATTCATCAAGCGAATTTCGCGCCCAATGCGCGTCGCAGCTTCGCAAACACGGTATTGAAATCGTGGGGGAAGCCAGCGAAAAGAACGAAGCCTTTGCAAAGATTGCAAGATTTAAACCCCAGGTGGTGATATCCGAGCTGTACATAGGCAAGTCCGACGGCGTCCAGCTTATAAGAAACTGTAAGAAACAGCTCGGCGACGCATTCCCCGCCTTTATTATGCTTGCTTCCTTCAACAACCAGAACCTCTTTGAGGAATGTGTGGAAGCAGGAGCGGCTTACTGCATGATCAAACCTCTTGATTTCACCTTTCTTGCCGAAAGGGTTATAAGATTGGCGGAAAAGGGTAAACGGCGGGGTATGGCAAGCCTGCCGGGGGACTTCGACCTTGAAAGTCAGGTGACCAAAATCATTCATCAGATAGGGGTTCCCGCCCATATAAAAGGGTATCAGTACCTACGCACGGCGATTATAATGGCCATAAACGATACAGATATAATAAATTCCGTAACAAAAGTGTTATATCCCACGGTGGCGAAGCAGTATTCCACCACCTCCTCAAGGGTCGAACGGGCGATACGCCATGCCATCGAGGTGGCCTGGGACAGGGGGGACCTGGATGTGCTTAATTCCTTCTTCGGCTACACCGTCCAGAATTCCAGGGGAAAGCCCACCAACAGCGAATTCATCGCCATGATAGCCGACAACTTACGTCTGAAAAATAAAGCCCTGACGGTTTAAAATATACGAAAAAACGATTTTACATAATATGAAAAGCAGTTAAACGCCCCGGTTTTTACGGGGCGTTTTAATATTGGAAATTTATTGACAATCGGCTTTCAATATGATAGTATGACACAAAAGGTAAGAGAGATTTTTTGAGGTGTANNTATTTATGAAATCAAAACAGTTCTGCTTTTCGGTTATTCCCGCCGTCAGGGTATCGGCAAAGGTAAAGCCCGAAATACGAATTTATTCCGAAACCGCCGACAGGGTAAGAATCGACATACGCAAGGGGGGACAAAGCCTTAAAAAGTATATTTTCGCTCTTGAAAAAGGTATAGTCAGGTCGGTATTTATCGATCTTTCCTTTACAATCGGCGATATAAGCCTTGATTTTTCCTTCCTTTCCGGGGAGGACGTGGTTTATAGGGAAAATTATGCCTATCAGGTCGTTGACACCTCACTGCCCTCCACCACCCTGATGGACGGCTGCTGGGTTTCCATATACCATTGGAGTGAGGACGAGGCAAGGTATTTCAACAAAGCCCTTAAACAGATGAAGGATGAGGATTTCAAAGACCATATAAGAGCGATGAAGCCTTTGGGAATAAACGGGATTATCATCCAGAGCGTGTTCGACAACAACGCCTATGCAAACTGCCATGATATGAAACACACCGGCTATACCGGCAAATCCTTTTATCCCTCAAAACTTTATCCGGGACGGATAGAGCTTTCGGCCTACAATCCGGTGGAAGCGATACTTTCCGCCGCCGACGAATGCGATATGCATGTTTTCGTCGGGGTGGGACTGTATGCCTGGTTCGACTTTTCCCCGGAATCCCTCCAATGGCACAAGGAGGTTGCTTTTGAACTTTACGAAATGTACGGTCATCATAAATCCTTTTACGGCTGGTACGTGTCCGAGGAAATTTTCGGCGCCCTTTATGCCGAATGGGACAAAGTGCCTTATGAAAAGTATAAGGATATCGCCGTGTTTTTCAAGGAATTCAAGGCATATGTCAAAACCCTTGCCCCCACAAAGCCGGTTGCCCTTGCCCCCAACAACATCAATTTTACCAATTATGAAAGGGAATGGCAGACCATACTGCCCAACATCGACGTGCTTATACCCTTTGCCTTTGCCCGGGACCTGCAGAATCTGAACGTCACCGACATAAAACGCATTTGCGAGGAATGCGGTGCTCATATGTGGGTGGATATGGAGGTTTTCCAGAACCCCTTCCCCGACGGGCTTATTCCCAAGGATATAGACGAGCTTATAAATGAAATAAGGATATACGACGATGTGGAGCAGATATACGGCTATCAGTTTACCGGAATGCTCAATCCCCCCGATTCCCCCTTTGATTTGGGCGGCGAACCCGCAAAACAGCTTTATGTGAAATACAAAAAGTATTACGACGACTTTATGAAAAAGCAGAACGAATACGATAAAAATTAGAATTCGTAAAAACCCCGGCAATCGCAAGCCGGGGTTTTTAAACCGTTGAAAACATTTGTTATAACGCCATCTTCTCTTCCCGGGATTTGACAAGTCCTCTTTTTATAAGTTCGGCATACAGCTTCTGTTCGTTTTTTTCCTCCATCTGGGTGAGGGGGAGGCGGAATTGTTTTTCACAGTAGCCCATGTAATACAGGGCGGTTTTCACCGGAACGGGATTGGTTTCGCAAAACAGCAGGCTTTCCAGGGGGGTAAGCTCCTTCTGAATCTCGCTTGCCCTTTTGACGTCACCGGAAATAAAGGCAAGATACAGCTTTTTCAGCTTTTTGGGTATTATATTCGAAGCCACCGAAATAAGCCCGCTCCCCCCCAATGACAGGAAGGGTAACAGCAGCTCGTCGGAACCCGAATAAAACCACAGCCTGTCGCGGCATAAGGTAACGGTTTTAGCAAAGGCGGAAAGGTCCCCGTTTGCCTCCTTTACCCCCGTAATGCCGGGAATTTCCGAAAGTTCAAGGTATTGTTCGGGGGTTATGTTCACTCCGGTCCGGGAGGGAACGTTATACACGATAATGGGTTTGTCGCAGCATTTGGCTATTTCCTCATAGGATTTAACAAGCCCCTTTTTTGTGGTTTTATTGTAGTAGGGGGTTACCGCCATAATGCCGTTTACCCCTGCCCTGCAGGCATATTCGGAAAGGACGCAGGCGGTCTTTATGTCGTTGTTCCCCGTCCCGGCGATAACCGGAACCCTTCCCTTTGCCTGCTTCACCGTAAACTCGATGGCCTGTTTCTTTTCTTCTATGGTCATAACCGGCGCTTCGCCGGTGGTACCGCACACCACAAGGGCGTCAACCCCGTTTCTAAGCTGGAACTCTATAAGCCTTGCGAAGGATACATAGTCAATCCCGTCCGATGAAAAGGGCGTCACAAGGGCAGTGGCGATTCCTTTGAACACAGGGGGGCGAAGGTCCATAATATTTATCCTTTCATAGTAAAATAGCTTGAATTAATTATAAATGTATAATATAATTGGTTTATTCGTTTATACAGTTTATTCAGGAGTTTTATCATATGCCAAATACACCCGACCTTATGCTTCGTTCCTCCTACCGCTATGACCTGCCGGAGGAGCTTATCGCCCAGACCCCCATTGAAAAACGGGATATGTCAAGGCTTATGGTGCTTGACAGAACCACCGGAAACATTCTTCACAGGGTTTTCGGTGATATAATTGGTTTCCTTACCCCCGGCGACGCATTGGTTATCAACGACACCAAGGTGATTCCCGCCCGGCTGTACGGGACAAACCCCGGCCATTCCGGTGTAGTGGAAACACTGCTTCTTGAACGCCGGAACGGGGACGTCTGGAAATGCCTTGTCAAACCCGGCAAAAAGGCAAAAACCGGGGATGAGCTTGTTTATTCCGATAAAATGAAGGGGATTGTGGAGGGTATAGGCGAGGAGGGGGAAAGGCAAATCCGCTTTGTTTATAACGGCAATTTTCTTGAAATCCTTGACGAAATCGGAACCATGCCCCTGCCCCCCTATATAAAGGAAAAGCTGAAAGACGGTTCAAGATATCAGACTGTGTACGCCCTCCACGAAGGGTCGGCGGCAGCCCCCACCGCAGGACTTCATTTTACCCCCGGGCTCCTTTCGGACATTGAAAAAAAGGGGGTTAAGGTCATACGCACCTGCCTTCATGTGGGGCTGGGCACCTTCCGTCCCGTAAAGGAAAACAACATCCTTGACCATAAAATGCATACCGAAAGGATTTCCCTTTCCCAAATCGCGGCGGATGAAATAAATGAGGTTAAAGGAAAAGGGGGAAGGATAATCGCCGTAGGCACCACTTCCTGCCGGCTGTTGGAAAGCTGCGCCGACGAAAAGGGTATCCTTCATCCCTTTGAGGGGGAAACGGGGATATTCATTTATCCTTCCTATAAGTTTAAAATAATCGACGGGCTTATAACCAACTTCCACCTGCCGGAATCCACGTTGATTATGCTGGTTTCCGCCTTTGCCGGTTATGAAAACACAATGGCAGCCTATAAAAAGGCGGTTGAGGAAAGATACAGATTTTTTTCCTTCGGCGATGCCATGTTTATAGTTTAATATTTAAAGGGGCTGTCGCAAAAGCAAAAATATGCTGCGGCTTCTTTTTTTTAATATGGTTTAACAGTTGAATTATTTTCAAAACAATGATATAATATCTAAACAAGCATAAACCAGAACAAAAACGGGGAATTCCGATGAATTTGCTGAAAAAGGCAGTGGTATTGGGGGGGCAGACCGCCTCCGGCAAATCCTCCCTTGCCCTTGAATTATGCAGGGGTTTTGACGGGGAGATAATTTCCGCCGATTCCATGCAGGTTTACAAAAGTATGGATATCGGCACCGCAAAACCCGGAAAAGACGACCTTTCAAGGGTAAGACATCATCTTATCGATATACTTGATATTACCGAAAAGTTTTCCTCCGCTGATTTTGTGTCCCTCGGGACAAAAGCCCTTGAGGATATAACCTCAAGGGGAAAAATCCCCTTTGTGACGGGGGGGACAGGGCTTTATTCCGAAATGCTGTTTAATTCCTTTTCCCTTTCGGAAAACGCGGCAAACGAACAAATAAAAAAAAGCCTTTGGGAAAGGGTTAAAACCGAGGGAAATCAATCGTTATACGAACAGTTAAGGGAAATCGACCCGGAAACCGCCCTAAAGGTTCACCCCAACAACACAAAGCGCTTAATAAGATATCTTGAAATCAGCCTTGCCACCGGCAAAACCCCTTCCGAGATAAACCAAGCCAACAACTCGGGGGAAAGAAGGTATGACCCGCTTTATATCTGCCTTTATTCCGAAGACAGGGAGTTAATATATACCCGAATAAACAAGCGGATTGATGAAATGTTTGATAAGGGACTTTTGGAGGAGGTTTATGCCCTATGGCAGAAGGGGCTTGAAAACACCCCCACCGCCTCCGCCGCCATAGGCTACAAGGAGCTGTTTCCCTATTTCAAAGGGGAAATTACCCTTGAAAATGCAAAGGAAAAAATAAAACAGAATTCCCGCAACTATGCCAAACGCCAGCAGACCTATTTCAGGCATATAAACGGGGTGAAATTCATTGACATCAAAGATATCGATTACCCCCGTAAAGTTACCGATTTGATTAAGGATTTTTTTGAAAAATAAAAGACAAAACGCTGAAAGGTACGGTTGACATTGAAAAACCTTACCAGGAATATAATAATAGGAATTGCCGCTTTATGCCTTATGGCCTATGCGGCTATTCAGATTTCCCTTTCGGTGGGGAATCTGCTGGAGGTGGAGAACGCGGTTTATTCAACCTCCAACAAGACAATTCCCGCCAACGCCTATATTTTCCGTGACGAAGACCCGGTGCTTGCCGCCGGGGAGGGTTCCCCCTGCTATTTTTACGCCGACGGTGAAAAGGTGTTTAAGAATGCGGAAATTTTAAAAATATACTCCCTTGAAAAGGATGCGGAAATTCAGGAGGAAATAAACGCCCTGAATAAAAAAATAACCCTCCTTGAAAAGTCCTCCATCACCAAAACCTATTCCACCACCGATCTGGAAGCCCTTGATTCCTCCATAGCTTCGAAAATTTTCAATATCATAACCGCCGTCGGGGGGGGCAGCCTTGATCTGGCGTCCCTCAACGAGGACGATCTGCTTATACTTATGAACCGCCGGTCTGCGGTGATAACCGCCGCCGGAGGGTATGATTACATAATTGATACATATAAAAATAAGATAGCCCAGCTTAACTTGATGCTTTCCGGTTCGTCTTCGGTGGTGACTACCGGGCAGACGGGGTATTTTTACTCTACTACCGACGGGTATGAAAACATTTTCACCATGAATTTACTCAACAACCTTACCATGGAGGATTATTTTTCCCTTGAAACCAAAATGCCCGACGATACTCTGATTGCCCGTTCAAAGGGAAAATTAGTCACATCGGTCAAATGGTATATAACCGTATGCCTTGACAAACGGACGATTTCAAGGCTTACCGAAGGCAAGCCGGAATCCTATAAATATGAAATAAAATTTCCCTATTCCGACAATAAAACAATAAAAATGAAGCTGGAAAAAGTGGTTTCCCAGACGGATTATGACAATGCGGTGCTGGTTTTTTCGTCGGACGTCCAGACGGAAGGCTTCAACTACACCCGTATGCAGCCGGTGGAGATTGTTTACGAATACTACGAAGGACTTAAAATCCCCTCCGCCGCCATAAGGGTGGTTGACGGGATAACGGGGGTTTACACCCTTGACGGAAACGTGGTGAAATTCAAGAAAGCCACCGTATTAAACGAGGAAAACGGTTACTGCATATGCCGGCTTCCCTACCAGGAGGACATAAACAAGCTTTCTTCCACCAGCCTTTCGCTGTATGACCCGGTTATTGTGGCGGGAATAGGGCTTTACGAGGGAAAAATAATAAAATGAATGAATATACCGAAATAATACGCAGCAATATAAATGAGATACAATCCGTAATAAACGGAAGGGCTAAACTCCTTGCCGCCACAAAAACCATACCCGCCGAAGTCATTAACCTTACCTATGATATGGGAATAAGGATAATCGGGGAAAACCGTGTTCAGGAACTCTCGGAAAAATTCCCCCTCCTTGACAAGCGGTTTGAAGTCCATTTCATAGGCCGCCTGCAACGGAATAAAGTTAAATATATAATAGACAAGGTTTCCCTTATCCACTCCCTTGATTCCCTGCCTTTGGCGGAGGAAATAGACAAGCGGGCAAAAAGCATAGACAAGGTGCAGAACTGTCTTATCGAAATAAATCTCGGAAACGAGGAAAACAAGGGAGGTATCCCCCTTGAGGAAGTCGAAGTCTTTCTTGAACGGCTTAAGGCCTTTGACCATATAAGGATATGCGGTCTTATGGGAGTTACTCCGGCGGAGGGGGATATTGAAAAAAATATTTATTTTTTTACAAAAATAACCCAGAAATTTATTGACATCAGGTCAAAAAATGTGGATAATAGTATTATGGGTAAAAACGCAATGGAAATCCTTTCCCTTGGCATGACAGGGGATTACAAAGCGGCAATCGAATGCGGTTCCAACCTGGTGCGGATAGGGGAAGGGATTTTCGGAAAACGCAAAAAATAGGTTTCTCTGCCAAAGGGCTTTATTTGACTTTTAACTATACAGGAATAAAACAAAATATTTTGGAGGTACATATAATGGGTATCATGAACCGTTTGTCCGACCTTTTTAAGGGAGAAAACGAGTACGTTGACGAATTTAAGGAAGGTTACGACGAGGAGGAAAACGAACAGGAGCTTAACACACCTTCGGCCCCATCGGCAAAAATAAGCGGCGGGTTGGCGTCCACCACCTCCCTTGAAATGAAGGTTTGCAAGCCCGAGAAATACGAAGACGTTACAAAGATCGCAACCCATCTGCTTGAACGCAGAACCGTTGTGCTTAATCTTGAAGACGCCAATAAGGAAACGATTATCCGTATAATCGACTTCCTGTTCGGCGTGACCTTTGCCATTAACGGACAGCTTAAGCGGGTGGCATCCTCCACCTATGTCATTACTCCCCCCAACGTGGAGGTAACAGGCGAACAGAAGGAAGCCGAAGGCATGCCCGGCAACACAACAGGCGCCAAAAGCAAACCGAGAGAACTCTTTTAGTAATCTGGTGGTGTGAGTTGAATTTTATTTATCTGATAATGGGTACGGTTTTGCTGTACTTGTCAGCGTTAAGCCTTATGCTTGTAATACGGGTGGTGTATCCCCTTTTCGCGTCCGAAGAAGGGGCTGCGTATTCCTTTATTTACGCTACCACCGAACCGATTCTTATGCCGGTTAGGGCGGTACTGAACAAATCCGAGGTTTTTTCTTCAATACCCGTTGATTTTTCAACCATTTTTGCCTTTGTAATCCTTTTCTTCATAAAAGGATTGCTGACTCTCTTTGCCTGATTACTAAAATCCCTAAAAAGGAGGAAAACCGATGCTTGCACCTCATGAGCTGAAAAACAAGACTTTTTCCAAAACCATGCGCGGTTACAATCCCGCAGAGGTTGATGATTATATCGAATTTCTGATTGATACCTACACCAATCTGTACCGGGAAAACAGCGAGCTTGAAAGAAAGCTTAAAATTGTGGTTACCAACCTTGACGAAATTAAGGAGGAAGAAGAAGCAATTCGTTCGACCCTCCTTAAGTCCCAGAAGTTAGGAGAAAAAATAATCCGCGACGCCAACGAAAAGGCGGACGTTATTGTTTCCTCCATCAAAGACCGCTGCGATTCCATTATCGCCGACTTCAGAAACCAGCTCGCCGAAGAAAAGAAGGAAATGTGGAAGCTGCGTACCAAGATACTTGACTTTAAAAAGAACATATACGACCTGTACCGCAACCATATAGAGGATCTCCAGTCCATATCCGTAAACGAGCTTGAGGATATTGTCCTCCCCAACGAAACCGATATTGTAAACCGGATATTCGTTGACGTCAAGGATGCCATTCAAAAGGAAATCAACGAAAACCAGAAACGGCGGGAGGAAGAGGATCTTAATGCGATCCCCATAACCAAACCCGAAAAAAACACCCAGATTTCCGACGAGGAATATATCGCAATGCTCACCAAAAAGCAGTCCGGACAGGACGAATCCCCCGAACAGGATATCCAGGAGGAAGAACTGCTTGATGAAGGGACGGATTCGCCGGTTACCGACCAAACGGCAACGGATGAGGATACGGAAAAGGAATAATCGAAAGGTATTATTTAATCATGCGCGATTATAAAGACACATTGAATTTGCCCTCAACCGGATTCCCGATGAGGGCGAATCTTACTAATAAGGAACCCGAAACCGGCAGTAAATGGGAAGAACAAAAGCTGTATAATCTGATTCTTGAAAAGAATAAGGGAAACAAAACCTTTATTCTTCACGACGGCCCTCCCTTTTCAAACGGGAATATCCATATGGGTACGGCGCTTAACAAGGTGCTTAAGGATTTTATCGTTAAATCCAAGGCAATGTCGGGGTATTATTCCCCCTATGTCCCCGGCTGGGACAACCACGGAATGCCCATAGAATCGGCGATTATAAAGCAGAATAAATTAGACAGAAAGAAAATGACCATTCCCGAATTCCGGAAAGCCTGCGAGGAATTCGCCAGCCGTTTTGTGGACATTCAGCGTACCTCCTTCAAACGTCTCGGGATTTCCGGTGACTGGGATAACCCCTATCTCACCATGTCCCCCTCCTTTGAAGCAAGGGAGGTCAGGGTGTTCGGGGAAATGTACAAAAAGGGCTACATCTACAAGGGCTTAAAGCCGGTTTACTGGTGCCCCAAGGACGAAACCGCCCTTGCCGAAGCCGAAATCGAATACAAGGATTCCGCCTGTGATTCCATATACGTTAAATTCAAAGTCAAAGACGACAAGGGAAAATTAAGCGCTATCTGCGACTTAAACAATACCTATTTCATAATCTGGACCACCACCCCTTGGACCTTGCCGGGGAATATGGCAATCGCCCTCCACCCAAGAGAAAACTATGTAATAGTCAAAGCCGGCGGGGAATTCTATATACTTGCAAAGCCCCTTGCGGAAACCACAATGAAGGCAGGGGGAGCAGGCGAATATGAGACAGTCGGGGAATTCGAAGGCAGTTTCTTTGAATATATGACCGCCTTCCATCCCTTCCTGGAACGGGATTCCCTAGTGTGCCTTGCCGATTACGTAACCATGGACAGCGGTACCGGCTGCGTCCATACCGCCCCCGGCTTCGGCGCTGACGACTATTTCACCGGTTTGAAGTATAATATCAAATTCGTGGTGCCGGTGGACGACCGGGGTTATCAGACAAGTGATGCGGGAAAATTCGCAGGGCTGTACTATGAGGAATCCAACAAGGCGATAATGGCCGATCTTAAGGAATCCGGCGCACTGTTCGCTTCTTCCCCCATGGCCCATCAGTATCCCCATTGCTGGAGATGCAAGAACCCCATAATTTTCAGGGCGACCCCCCAATGGTTCTGCTCGGTGGAGGCTTTCCGGGATAAGGCAATAACCGCCTGCGAAAACGTTGACTGGATACCCGAATGGGGCGGCGACCGGATGGTGTCGATGATAAAGGAAAGGTCCGACTGGTGCATTTCCCGTCAAAGGCACTGGGGACTCCCCATACCCGCCTTTTACTGCAGGGATTGCGGGGAAATAATCATTAACGATAAGACCATAGATAATATTTCGCGAATCTTCGCAAAAGAAGGCTCCAACGCCTGGTTTGCAAAGGAGGAAAAGGAGCTTCTTCCCGAAGGATTTATCTGCCCCAAGTGCGGCGGAACCCATTTTATAAAGGAAACCGACACCCTTGACGGCTGGTTCGATTCGGGGTCTACTCATTTTGCGGTTCTGGAAGGCAATGATAACCTTGCCTGGCCTGCCGATCTATACCTTGAAGGCGCAGACCAGTACCGGGGCTGGTTCCAGTCCTCCCTCCTTACCGCCATCGGAGCAAAGGACGAGGGGGCGCCCTACAAACAGATACTCACCCACGGCTGGACGGTGGACGGGGAAGGCAGGGCAATGCACAAGTCCTTAGGCAACTCCATCGCTCCGGAGGAAATTATAAGCAAATACGGCGGAGATATGATTAGACTGTGGGTTGCCGCTTCCGACTATACCGCGGATGTCCGCGCATCAGACGAAATTTTCAAACAGCTTTCGGAATCCTACCGCAAGATAAGAAATACACTGCGCATACTCCTTGCCGATTTGGGCGACGGGGAGGATTTTATCCCCGACAGGGATTATGTATCGAAGGAAAACCTTAAGACCCTTGACAAGTGGTTGCTTGCCAAGCTGAACAGACTTGTTAAGCTGGTAAACGAATCCTACAACAGCTATGAATTTCATATCATATACCATGAAATCCATAATTTCTGTTCAATCGAGCTTTCCAAGATTTACGTGGATATAACCAAGGACAGGATGTACTGCGAAAAACGGGATTCCCTGTCCCGCAGAGCCTGTCAGACGGTTATGTATGAGGTGGCGTCGGCATTGATAAGAATGCTTGCCCCCATACTTTCCTTCACCGCCGAGGAGGCCTGGGGTTATCTCCCCCCTTCGTCAGCCGATGATAAAACCAGCGTGTTTTTAAACTCCCTCCCCCAATACCGGGAAGACTTTGACTTTACCGAGGCGGAGGAAAGCTATGACAAGCTGTTTGCCTACCGGGACGGGGTACTGAAGGCCCTTGAAGAAGCAAGGGCGGAAAAAATCATAGGAAAGCCCCTTGATGCGGATGTGGTTATAACCTTTGACGAAAACACAAGCGACAACATGCTTAAAACCTTTGAAGCTCATAAGGATGACCTTGCCGAGATATTTATTACCAGCAAGGCGGAAATTTCCTACGGCAAGCCCGATTCAAAGGCCTTTTACGACGAAAACACCAAACTGTATGTTCTGGTTACTCCCGCAAAGGGGGAAAAATGTGTCCGCTGCTGGAAAATCGGAGAAGAATACAAAACCGACCCCGACGGGCAGCATCTCTGCGAAAGATGCATGGACGCGGTATGTTAGCCTACTTCCTTATTTTCGGCGTGGTGGTCTTTGACCAGTTGACGAAGCTTTTAATACGGCTGTATATGGAGGTAGGAGACAGCGTTCCGCTTATACCCGGAGTGATAAATCTCACCTATATCGAAAACGACGGCGCCGCTTTCGGGATGCTGGACAACGCCAGGTGGGTTTTCATGCTTGTTTCCGCAATAGCAATAGTGGCGATCATATTGTTTTTGCGGAAACACCACAGCCGGCATAAGCTGCTGACAATTTCCCTTTCCTTCATCGCCGGCGGCGGAATAGGCAACATGATCGACCGCATTTTTCTAACGGAAGTAACCGACTTCTTCGAAACCCAGTTTGTGGACTTCGCCGTATTCAACGTGGCGGATTCCTTCATTACAATTGGCGCCATTCTGCTTGGGGTATATGTTATCTTTTTCGAACCAAAGGTGGAAAAGCTGATAAAGCAAAAAGAAGCTGAAGCCAAAGCGGACGGCGAAAACAATGAATCTGAAAACACTTTGAAAGACAATGGCAAAAATGAAAACAACTGCACTGACATCCAATGAAAATTCAGCCGGTTTAAGGCTGGACGTATTTATCAGCGAAAATCTTCAAATCAGCCGTTCCCTTACTCAGACGCTTATAACCGAAGGCAAAGTAAGGGTAAACGGCTGTAATTGTACAAAAAATTATCGTCTTAAAGGCGAGGAGGAAATTGAAGTTACAATCCCCGACCCCGTAAGCCTTGACGCCACACCGGAGGATATCCCGGTAAACATAGTTTATGAAGACGAATATCTGCTTGTGGCCGACAAACCCAAAGGGATGGTGGTTCACCCCGCCCACGGCAACGAAAGCGGCACCCTTGTAAATGCCCTGCTTCACCACTGCGAAGGGAGACTGTCTTCCATAAACGGGGTTGTAAGGCCGGGGATAGTCCACAGGATAGACAAAGATACATCAGGACTGCTTATAGTCGCCAAAACCGACGAAGCCCACAACGGTCTTTCCGTTCAGATAGCAAACCATGTGTTCACCAGAAAATATGAAGCAATCTGCGACGGGGTAATAAAGGAAGACACCGGCACCATAAACCTCCCCATAGGCAGAAGCGATACCGACCGGAAGAAGATGGCGGTAAACGCAAAGCGTTCCAAGGAGGCCTTAACTCACTTTCGGGTTATTAAAAGATACAGGGGCTATACCCATGTGGAACTGACCCTTGAAACGGGGAGAACCCATCAGATAAGGGTGCACCTTTCCCATATGGGACACCCCGTAACGGGAGACCCGGTTTACGGGAATTCAAAAAACCCCTTCGGCCTTGAAGGTCAGTGCCTGTTTGCCAGGTTTATTTCCTTCATGCACCCCATAACCAGAAAGGTTCTTTCCTTTGAGGCATCCTACCCCGATTATTTTGAAAAAACCCTTGAGAAGCTGGAAAAAGCCTACTCGGAATAATCCAAGTCATTATATGGAGGATAGTATGGACTCCGCAAAAAAGCAGTTTTTATCAGAAAAGGCAGCCGAACTTCGCCGGCTTGTTATCGACGCGGTGTATTACGCCCAAAGCGGTCACCCCGGCGGTTCCCTATCAAGCGCCGAAATTATGACCTACCTTTATTTTGACAAAATGAATGTTTCCCCCGATAATCCCAACGACCCCGACAGGGACAGGTTTGTCCTGTCCAAGGGGCACTGCTGCCCAGCCCTTTATGCGGCGCTGGCTCTAAAGGGATTTTACCCCGCTGAGGATCTTAAAACCTTCCGTCATTTAGGTTCCCATCTTCAGGGGCACCCGGATATGCTTACCACAAAAGGGGTGGATATGTCCACCGGTTCCCTGGGTCAGGGGTTTTCCGCCGCCTGCGGGATGGCGGTGTCCGCAAAGGTTTTCGGTAAAAAGTATAAAGTTTACACCCTTTTGGGGGACGGGGAATGCGAGGAAGGTCAGGTCTGGGAAGCGGCCATGTTTGCTTCCCACTATAAGCTTGACAATTTAACCGCCTTTTTGGATTTCAACGGCTATCAGATCGACGGGGATATACGGCAGGTGCTTAATCCCACTCCCCTTGACGAAAAGTTCAAAGCCTTCGGCTGGCATGTGGAACTTATCGACGGGCACAGCTTCGACGAAATAGACGAGGCGGTTAAAAAAGGGGAAAAGACGGGCAAACCCCTTATGATTATTGCAAAAACCACCAAGGGCAAGGGAGTTTCCTATATGGAAAACAACTACACCTGGCACGGCAGGGCTCCGAAACCGGAGGAATACCTCATTGCCTGCAGAGAGCTTGACGAAAACCTGAAAAGAATAAGGGGGGAAAGATAATGGCGGATATCGCAACCAGAGTGTCCTACGGCAGGGCTTTAGTGGATTTGGGGAGCAAATATGATTTTATGGTGCTGGATGCCGACCTTTCGGGGTCCACCAACACCGGCAAATTCGCCGCAAAATTTCCCGAACGGTTTGTAAACTGCGGAATTGCCGAAGGAAATATGATGTCAATTGCGGCGGGAATCGCCTCCACGGGAATTAAGGTCTTTGCCTCCACCTTTGCCATGTTTGCTGCCGGCAGGGCCTACGAACAGATAAGAAATTCGATAGTATACCCCCAACTCAATGTAAAAGTCTGCGCCACCCATGCGGGAATAACCGTAGGGGAAGACGGGGTTTCCCACCAGTGCCTGGAGGATATCTCCCTAATGCGGGCTATCCCCGGAATGACGGTGGTTTCCCCGGCGGACGACACCGAGGCTTACGCCTGTATCGAACCTATATTAAATCTTGACGGCCCCGTTTACTGCCGTCTGGGGAGACATCCCGTACCGGTGGTGTTTGACCTTGCAAATTATAAATTCGAACTGGGAAAAGCCCTCCCCATAAGGGAAGGCAGCGATTGCACGGTGTTTGCCACCGGTGTTATGGTATCGAAGGCAATTGAGGCATATGATATCTTAAAGGCGGAGGGTATAAATATTTCGGTGGTGAACGTCCACACCATAAAGCCCC
The DNA here is from genome assembly GCA_002305335.1 of Clostridiales bacterium UBA1389. GTDB lineage: Bacteria > Bacillota > Clostridia > Oscillospirales > CAG-382 > UBA1206. Next base: position 37,949 of record DBQR01000001.1, on the reverse strand, counting down.
TTGACAATGAAACCGTGTTAAAATATGCGGCAAAGACCGGCTGTGTGGTCACCGCGGAGGAACATTTCACCGCAGGCGGTCTGGGATCGGCGATCTGTGAGCTGCTTTCGGAGCAACTCCCCACAAAGGTTTTACGGGTGGGGATTTCCGATATTTTCTGCCAAAGCGGAAAAGCGGCGGAACTTCTTGAATATTACGGCCTTACCGGAGAGGGTATTGCCGGAAAGGTAAGGCAGATACTGGGGGTTTCCAAATGAACCTCATCGAACTTGACAAAGGCTTAAGGCAAATCTTCGGCGAAAGCGAAAAATGGGATTGCGACGGGATTCAGATAAACTGCGGAAATCCCATACAGAAAGCGGTGGTTTCCCTTGACCTTACAAGCGATGTAATTGAGTATGTCAAAAATAAAAAAGCGGATGTTGTAATAAACCACCATCCGCTTATTTTCGATCCGCTAAATGAAATTTCCTTTTCCGACAGCACGGGGAAAAGAATAATAGGCTGTATAAGAAATAATATTTCCGTTTCTGCCTACCACACCTGTCTTGATATCGTTGACGGCGGGGTAAACGACTGTCTTTGTGATATTTTAGGTATAAAAAACACCGTAAAATTTCTCCCCTTCGCCAGGCTTGGAAACCTTGAAAAGGTATATGATTTTGAATTGTTTGTAAAGCTCTGCGAAGAAAGGCTTAACACAAAAGCGCAGAATATACTTGACTGCGGGAAAAAGGTTAAGAATATCGCGGTTATTTCCGGAAGCGGAAAGGATTATATAAAAGAGGTTGCCGGAACCGGCGCCGACACCTTCCTTACCGGCGAGGTAAATCATTCCGCCATAATCGATTGTAAGGAATACGGCATAAACCTTGTCTGCGCCACCCATTTCGCCACTGAAAATATAGTTTTGCCCTTCCTTGCCGAGAAAGTAAGGCTCTTTGTACCGGAGGTTGAAATTTATGGCATTTGACGGGCTTTTTTGCTTGACGATTGCAAAGGAATTAAATAAAAATATATCAAATTATAAAATAGAAAAGATAAACTGCCAGAGCAATTCCGCGGAATTTTCCCTATACGGGGAGGGGAAAAAAGCCTACCTTTTTATATCCCTTTCGGCTTCGGCAAATTTCGTCACGGTAAGGGACAACCCCCTCCTTTCAAACGACAACCCTTCCGCCTTTTGCCTTCTCTTGAGAAAACACCTTACCTCCGGCAGGATTAAGGAAGTCAAGGCAGTGGAAAACGAAAGGATTATAAAGTTTACAATAAATGCCCCCGATGAACTGGGGCATATTTCCGAAAAAGAATTGTACGCCGAAATAATGGGGAAATACTCAAACTTAATATTAGCTTCCGGGGGGAAAATTCTCGGCAGCATATATACGGCCGACCTTGTTTCCTACAAACGGGCGATAATGCCGGGGCTTAATTATCTTCTCCCCCCTGCCCAGGATAAAATTTCGGCAAGGGATATAGAGTTTGAAAAATTCGCCTCCCTTTGCGCATCCTCCCCCGATAAGGAGGCTTCCCGCTTTCTGGTTGACAGCTTCTTCTGCTTTTCCCCCCTGACTGCCTGGGAGGTTGTGTATAACGCCACCGGCAACGGGGATCTGCCATTAAGGGAGGTTGATTCAAAAAAGCTGTACGATTCGATAAATGCCCTTTATTCCGTTATAGAAGAAGGATATTTTTATCCTACGGCGGTTTATAAGGATGAAAACGCCGTTGAATTTTCCTTTATTGATATTCACCGGTATACCGGCTTTGAAAAAAGGCATTTCGATACCCTTTGCGGCCTTACGTCAAACTTTTTCAGTCACAAGGCCCGGAACGATGTGCTTAAGGAACGCACTTCGGATTTGCAAAAGCTTATAGCCAACCGGATAAAGCGGATTGAAAAAAAGGAAGCCCTTCAGTCAGAAGAGCTTATCGATTGCCAAAAGAAGGATATGTATAAGCTGTACGGCGAGCTTTTGACCGCCAACCTTTACCGCCTGAAGCAGGGGACCGAAAAGGCAGTCTGCCTTGACTGGAACACCGGCAAGGAGGTGGAAATACCCCTTGACAAACGCCTTTCCCTTTCCAAAAATGCCGAAAACTGCTTTAAGAAATACCGTAAATACACAAATGCCGAAAAAGTTATAAAGGAAAGACTGGAAGAAAGCAAATCCGAAAGGGATTATCTTTTGTCGGTGCTGGATTATGTAAACCGCTGCGAAAGCCCGGAGGAAGCGGAGATTATACGAAACGAACTGGCAGCTTCGGGTTATTTAAAGAAAAAGGATAAAAAGGTTCAGCGAAAGGAAGTAAAACCCTTAGAATACAAAACCCAAAACGGATTTCTTGTCCGGGTGGGGAAAAATAATATTATGAACGACCTGCTGACTAAATCGGCGGGTAAAAACGATATCTGGTTTCACGTAAAAAGCTTTCCGGGGAGTCATGTGATTTTATACACCGACGGCAAAGAGCCGGAGGATATAGATTATACCCAGGCGGCGTGTATTGCGGCGTATCATTCCTCCGTGAGGGGGGACGCCAACATTCAGGTGGACTACACAAGGGTTAAGAACGTTAAAAAGCCTTCGGGTTCAAAGCCGGGGTTTGTGATTTACGACAAATATTTTACCGCTGTCGCCGACGGCAGCAGGCTTCCCTATTAGTCTGTATAATCCATGGCTTCGGCAATGCCGTCCCTTATTACAAGGTCGGCGAAGTTATCCGCCGGAGTGGGAGTTTTGTTTATAAGCACCAGGGTATTGCCGGAAAAACAGTTTATAAAGGAAGCGGCAGGATAAACGGTAAGAGATGTCCCCCCGATAATAAGCACGTCCGCTTTGGAAATGACCTCAACCGCACCGCACATACACCCTTCGTCAAGGCTTTCCTCATACAGCACCACATCCGGCTTAACAATCCCGCCGCAAGAAACGCACCCGGGAACGCCGGCTGTATTTATAATATGACCTATATCGTAAAAGCGTTTGCAGTCCATGCAGTAATTGCGGTAAACCGAGCCGTGAAGCTCAAACACCCTTTTGCTCCCCGCTTTCTGATGAAGACCGTCAATGTTCTGGGTTACAACGGCTTTCAGTTTGTCCTCCGCTTCAAGCTTTGCTAAGGCGTTATGACAGGCATTGGGCTTAGCTTCGAGATAAATCATCTTTTCCCGGTAGAATTTATAAAAAACATCGGGTTGTTTTATAAAAAAGGTATGGGAAAGGATAACTTCCGGCGGGTAGTCGTATTTTTGGCTGTATAACCCGTCGGTGGAACGGAAGTCTGGGATACCGGAAGCGGTGGATACCCCCGCCCCGCCGAAAAAGACTATATTGCTGCTTTTTTTAATTATTGCCTTAAGCTGTGAATTCAAAGGAATCACCTCTATATAAGTATAACATACCAGACTTTAATATTCAATAATTCCAAAAAGGAAGGGAAATGAAATTTGACGAAAATAAACTCCCCGGCGGGGGATATGGAATGTTTGAAGGCGGCAATATACGCCGGCGCAGACGAGGTTTATTTCGGCCTTTCCGATTTTAACGCAAGGAAAAACGCCAGAAATTTTACCCTTCGTGACTCAGCCGACGCCATTGCCCTTTGCCGTCTTTACGGGGTAAAAGTAAATATTACATTAAATACCCTGCTTTATTCCGGGGAGTATGAAAACGCCCTTAAACTGGTGGAAAGCCTTGAAAACAGTACACCTCCGGACGCTTACATTATTCAGGACATAGGCCTTGCCTATGAGCTGAAGCGTATATTTCCCCATGTTTCCCTTCATGCCTCCACCCAGATGCAGATTCACGGTTCTTACGGAAACCAACTCTTAAAGTGTCTCGGCTTTAATCGGGTCGTGCTGGCAAGGGAAATGTCAAGGGAGGATATAAAGCTGTTTGCATTATCGGATATGGAAACCGAGGTATTTGTCCACGGGGCGATGTGCGTCAGCCGGTCCGGCGGTTGTCTTATGTCCTCCATGATAGGCAGACGGTCGGGGAACCGGGGGGAATGCGCCTACCCCTGCCGGATGATGTATAACGGCTGTTATCCCTTGTCCCTTAAGGATAACTGCCTTGCCGAAAAAATCCCCGAACTTATTTCAATGGGGATTGACGTCCTTAAAATCGAGGGGCGGATGAAGTCGCCGGAGTATGTTTTCGGCGTTACCTCTGTTTACAGAAGGCTGATTGACGAAAACCGTCCCGCCACAAAGGCGGAAATGAAACACCTTTCGGACCTATTCTCAAGAAGCGGATTTACCGACGGCTATTATACCGGAAAAACCGGCAGGGCAATGTTCGGAATCCGGTCCGACGAGGACAAGGAAAAAACAAGGCTTTCGGAAATTAAAATAACCGAACGGAAAATACCCGTATCCCTTACAGCTTCAGCCGAAACCGGAAAACCCGTCGCCCTTACCCTTTCTGCAGGGGAGGTGTCTGTGACGGTTCAAGGATTTATCCCCGAAAGGGCGATAACCAAGTCAAGCACCAAAGAGGAAGTATTAAAGCAGCTTTCCAAGCTGGGAAATACGGTGTTTTATGCCGGGAAGGCCGTTATTTCTCCCTTTAGCGAGGGGTTTTATCCGGTGTCGTCGCTGAACTCACTAAGGAGAGAGGCGGCAGCTATACTTGAAAGGGAACTGATTTTACGTAATTCCCCCGAAAAGAGGGAATTTACCCCTATGGAGATTACTCCCCCGAAAAAGGCAAAAAGCGGGCTGGTTATCCGCTTTGAGGGAAATGAGGTAAACACCGATATTTTAGACAAGGCAAGCCGGATTGAGATTCCCATCTGGAAGGAAAACCTCTGGGAGGGACTTTCGGAGTATAGGGAAAAACTTTCCCCTATATTACCGGGTTTTGTTTTCGAAAGCCGGCTGGAAAAGGTAAAAAATCTTATCGAAAAGGCAAGAAGTTTCGGAATAAAACGGCTTACCCTGCCTAATTTGACCTTTATACCCTTGTGCCGGGATTTTGTTTTACACGCCGATTTTTCAAACAACTGTATAACCGAAAAAGCTTCAAGGGTGCTTTTCGGTCTTGGGTTTGATACGGTATGCGCTTCCCCGGAGGCAAAGGCGGTTATGTGGGAAAACGCCGAAAAAATCGTGTACGGCCATATTCCGTTGATGAATACAAGAAACTGTATAATAAAGAATTGTTCCAATTGCGTCGGGGGAAGCGGGTTCAGCCTTAACGACCGGACAAACGCTAATTTTCCGATTTTCTGCGGGTTTGAACATTCCAATATAATATATAATTCTGTTCCTCTCTGGCTGCTTGACAAGCCGGTTAGTTGCTCGCCGGTTATTGTTTTCACCGTCGAAAGCGAAAAACGGCAGGGGGAGATTATTAAGGCATATGAGGAAAAGAAACCCCCGGAGGGGAAATT
>DBQR01000001.1:1647-32516 GCA_002305335.1 Clostridiales bacterium UBA1389 | reverse complement strand
GGTACTGCCCCTCATCCGTCAGCCTTCGGCTGCCACCTTCCCCTCAAGGGGAAGGCCTTTTTTATGTCCCGCCTTTCTGTTTCTAAACCGTCACCGGACAAAAACAACAATAAAACAAGCAAAAAGACGGGAACCGGCTTTTTGTTGTAAAAAATTTTGAATATTAAAATTGAAAATCTCTTATGAATTATAACTGTTCGAAAACAACCCTGAAACTTACCCTTATATCCAGCTTATAGTCTTCATAATTGGGTTTTTTGCCGGGGTAATAGGGCGGGGTGTCATAGATATTCAAAGTAAAGGACATAACAAAATCCTTTATCCTGCCGGAGCTTTCATCGATAATATACGAAATATACGCTTTCTGAATATTCATCATATCATACTTGGGGTTATTTATCATGGCGGTTTCGTATATATCGTCCCCGATAAGAGGGTAAAGCACGTCTTCGGCTTTGTCAAGATAAACCTTGTATCCCTTCCCTTCGGTTGATTCCAGCTTGTCTATACCCTTTATATATTTATTATCCGGAACAAAGGGTTTGACATATATGATGTTTCCGAAAAACTCCTCGGGGGTGAGCTTGTCTTTATAAACTTTTTCGTTATCATTATCGCCGACCGTGGTGGTGGAAACGCCGTTTCTGTATAAAACCTTAACTCCCGATGAGTTACCCAAAACCTTCCGGGAAAAGGTTGAGGACACATAGGGCGTTTGACCGGTAAATTCGGCCTCGTAAGACCCCTGGGCGGACATCAGGATGGCATCCTCTCGGGAAAATTTCATTTCCAGCACAAACAGCCTTGCTTTGTAGGCGGACAACGAAGTCAGCTTTTCGCAGGCGGTCTGTATTTCGGTTATAATTTTTCCGTCGACGCCGTAATCATGGCTTCCCCCGCAGGCGGATAAAAGGGTTACGGCCAATAACAGTACAGCCAAAAGCCTTTTCATCGGGGTACTTCTTCGCCGTTAATAAGCTTTATGACGTTTTTCATAACCGTGGAAATATCCGAATAAAGCACATAGGATTCGGAATATTCCCCGTTTATCTGGTAAAGCACCTTGGAGGAGGATACCTGGTAAAACTTAATTTCGGTGTCCTTAACCTCGGAATGCATGGTAAAACGGAAGATAAGCTTGTCTTTGGTTATCTCCTCTTCGGCGGGAGCATAGATGCCGGCTCTTGAACAGTCAAGCACCGAAATATACAAATGGCGGAAATTCTGGGTGTCCACATAACCGTTATTATAGGCCACTTTATCCAATTTGCCGTCGTCGTTGGTGTCAAGGAGGTCGAATTTGTATTCTTTTCCTCCGAACTCCATTTCAATGGTGTCTATCATGTCGATATACATGGTAAAGGCAGACCGGTCAACCAGGTCGGAAACCGACCAGCCTAAATAGGGGGCGGTGTCATGCTTTATCTTAACGATGGTATTGGGGGAATAGTTATATTCCTCTCCCTTTTCGTCGGTATAGCTGACGGTGGCAAAGGCATAATACCATTTTTCGTCCCCGGTTTCGCTCTTTTGCAAAGAGGAAACATAAATATAGGATTTATAGTTCTGGTATTTGTAGTAGATTACCTTGTTGGGTTCGTCAAGGAAGTATTTATTAAGAAGTTCCTCGGTTTCTTCCTCGGTTCTGTCCTCGTTATAAACATTGTATTCCACCACCTCATCCCCCACCAGGGTGGCTATACCGTAAAGGGTGTCCGAAAATGAGGAAGGGTCGGGAACGGTATAGTGGGTGCCAGGGTGGATGAAATTTTCGGGGGACAGTATCTTCCATACCCCGGTTACCGCCTCGTTGGGGATGGCGTCCTTGCCGTCGGCATAGGCGGTAAGCTCGTCCATTACCACATAGTTTCCCTCCGGCGAAGGGGTGATTGTAATCCTTATAGCCCTTATGGGTTTGTCATAGGTGAAGTTAAGCTCATACTGCCTGTAGCTGCCTTCTCCCTGATCGAACACATCGATTTTCCCCACCTCCGCATATGTGGCTGCGGGTTGCTCTTCCCCCGATTCCTCGCCATCGCTGTCGTTTGTTTTCTGGGGGGCATAGACTTCCACCTTAACCGAAACGGGGAGGTATGCGCCTTTTGCAGAATCCCTTACAAGGCCGAACTTAATGCCGTACTCGTTGGTCTTTATGGCATAGTTGGTTAAATTCATCTGAATAACCATGTCCTTGCCGTCTTTGGACTTCATCCCTATAAAGGTTTTGGCGTCGCTTGTCCAGTCGGCGTAATCCCCTTTAAGCCTTTTTTTATCGTGGAGAATTTCGTTAATGGTGGACTTTGTGCTGGAGGATTCCATATTAGACGACAGCACCAGGTCCTGCTTCTGGGTTATATACAAATCCGTATTTGTGTCGTTATACTTTATGAATACCTCGTTTATATAGTAGCTGTCGTTGGGGGAGGAAATAACATAGCCCAAATTCGCCGTAAGAATGGCGGTAAGGGGGGAAAGCACATTCGCTCCGTAGCTTGAGTCAAGGATATATACAAAATCTTTATTATAGTACTTGGCGTAATAGCTTTTTGTCGAAGGAATTTCGTTGCCGATTAAAATTTTATGATATTTCCCGTCAACGGTGTTAAGCTCGATAATCGCCTGGGCTTCCTCCTCGGACCCCAAGCCGTAGTCCGAAAGGCTTTTAGGGTTCTGAACCTTTCCCAAAGACAGCATATAGGTGCAGTTGACGATAAAAGCGGCGAATTTTTCCTGGTCATACTGACAGAATTCGGCGTTTTCAAAGTAGAATTCCGAAGAATACTTGTTCCCGTTTTTTATCCGGTAGGCTTTGTAGGAGCCGTATTTGTTGGTTATAATCACATGGCTGACGTCAGCCCGGGTTATGCTGGGATAAACAAAGGGGCGGTTGGTGGTACTTAATATATCCCCGTCAAGGTCGTAGCCGGGGAGCGCCCACTTTAAAAAGGATTCGGCATTACCCAGGTCATTTCTGCCGGTAACCTCAAGGATGGCTGTGCCGAACAGAATTTCCCCGTTGAAGGAAAACCGGGTACCGTTTTCAAGGGTGTTGAAAAATTCCTCTTCGTTAAAGGTTTCGGACTTGTCCGACGACTTTACGGTACAGTAGGCATTTCCCTCCCCGTACACCACCGACACATTTTTGAACTCATATTCAAAGGTGCGGGCGAAGGCAAGCACAAATTTGCCGTAATCGCTGTTTTCCAATGTTTCCTTTGTGTCTTTGAATAGAATTTCAACCTTGTCGTTTATCTGCCCTAAAATGGTATAGCAGTTGTCGGAAAGCCGGTAAACGGCAAAATCCGGTCCTTTGGCAGAGGGCTTGAGCCACAGTTCGTAAACCCCGAGAAGGATTGCCGCCACAAGGAAAACCGCGGTAAGCACTATAATCCTTGCCTTCATGCCGGTGGGGGCTTTTGCCTTCTTCCGCCCGCCGGTCTGTTCAAGGGTTTCATAATACTCCTGCTCTTCCTCGCCGTCGTTCCCTTCGGCTTCCTTTAAAGCGTCACCGGAAAAATACTGGCGTTCAAAGAACTCCCTTTCGTCTTCCGGGCTCTGATTCAGAATATTATCCTGATTGTTATCCTGTTCGTTTTCTGTCTGACGGTTTTGCTTTTCGTCCATTATAATTCTCCCTTTAGTGTAAACGGAAAAGCCTGTTACAGATGTCTGCGTTTAAGGAACACACCGATGCCGATTATGATTATAACCACCGGTATGGCGCAGGTTACAAGTATCATAAGCTTTTTGGCGGTGCCGCTGGTTAGGGTTAATGCCGCCTCGTCGAACACCTTAATTTTAATGTCAAGAGACACCCTGTCGGTGGCCATCGCCCGGGTTGCCGAAAACATAATATCCTTGTTGCCGTAGGATTCCCCCAGATAGTCGCCTTTGGCGAAGTCTGTGGACCCCACAAGCATTACATACTGGTACTTGTCCGAATTGTAATTGATTTTGTCGTTTGCATATGTGTGGTAGGTGGAAATTGCAAGCAGGGGGCAGGATTCGGCGTTCTTGGTAACCAGTTCGCCGCTTTCCTGTTCCTTATAGGTTACTTTTGCCGTGGGGTGGGCGGTCAATGAAACCTCTACATAAATATTCCTTAAGCTGACGGTGTCCGCCTTAAGGGCAACCGCATTGTTGAATACGGTGGGAACCCCCGCGGAGGATGCCATCCTGTGAAGCACATAGGCGGCGGAGGAGGTGGTCCCGCTGGAATATTTGCCTATAACCGCCTGGTATTCCGAACCCTTAACCGAATTTTCCGCATCGGTTATCTTGTGGTAGGGGAGATAGTCGAGTCCCCATTCCTCCCATATATAGTCCCTGAGATGGGGAAGGTCGGGAGTATTGGCGTCCACAAACACGATTAAGGAATGATAGGTGGTTTTGTCCGAAAGGAAGTCGGAAATCTTTTCTATTTCCCCTCCCTCACCGCCGTAGGTGAAGTCGTATCTGGGGGCGGAAATAACAAGAATATTGGCGTCCGCCGGAATTTCGTCCTTTCGAAGGTCAACCTCCGCCACCGTAAGGGTGGAAAGTTCGAATATTTCCTTAAGCTGGGCGGAATAGGTTTCCCCGTTCCCCACCGATAAGGCCACCGACATATTTTCGGCGGCAACGCACTGGATTATTGAGGCGGTAAAGCGGTTTTCCCCCTGAAACGCATACAGCCTTCCCGTTTCCGAGGCGGTTTTGTAAAAGGCTTCAAAGGCTAAAACCCGGTAATATTTAAGGTTGGCGTTGTTCTGTATTATTATATTGTTCCATGTAATGGTATCCATCTGGGTTTGCTTCTTGATTTTCTCCGCCGAATCCGGATCGGAAATAATGTTTATATAGTTTACGGTTATTTTACCCTTTCCGTCGGTGCCGTCGTAAATCCGCGCGTATTCCTCCGCCAGATCCCTTACGGAGGTGTAGAAGGACGCGACCTCGGTATTGGCGGTGTCATAGTATTCAAACATATCCCTGTCGGTACAGAAGGTTATGGTTAGGTCAAAATTCGTATATTTGTCCCCAAGGGCGGTTTTCAGTGTCTTGTCAACATCGGGGCCTATTGTATAAAGCTTGTTTTCGGTCAGGTCTATTCTGAGGTCATATTTGGCGTCAAGAAACGACACCACTAAATTCAACCCGATAACAAGGGCGACAAACACCGCAATGAATACCACCGAATAGGAGCCGTATTTGAATTTATTTGATTTAATTAGTTTTTTTACATTTCCCATTGTCTGACCATGCCTTTCTTAACAATCGGGTATTTCCTTACGACCAGCGGCGTTTTTCGTAAACGCGGATGGTAAGGAAAAGGAAAACTCCGGCAAAGGATATGAAATAAATGATTGCCGAAATATCGAAGTATCCGCCCGTAAAGGGGAGATAGCGGTCAAGTACAGAAAACCATCTTAAAACCAGCCTTGCAAAGGTAAGTTCAATCTTGTTTACAAGTATGCCGATTAAAAGCAGAGCCACCTCCACCGCTATCGAGGAAACGGCGGCGATAAGCTGATTTTCGGTTAACGAGGACAAAAACACCCCCACCGCAATAAAGGCCGCGCCTATGAGAAACAGCCCTAAAATGTTGGAAAACAGTATTGCCTTGTTGGGGGAACCGTACTTTTCAAGGAGAAGGAAGTTGAAGGAATTTACCCCTAAAGTTGCGGCGAATATGGTCAGGGCGGCAAGGTATTTTGCCATTATTATCCCGGTAAGGGAAACGGGGGAGGTTATAAGCAGCTGTTCGGTTTTCTGCTTTTTTTCCTCCGAAAGCAGTTTCATTGTCAAAAGGGGTATGAGGATTGAAAACACAAACAGCATGTAAATGAAGTACTGGTACACCCCCGCATAGGAATAGTCGCCGGACTTGTTTTCCTGAAGGATGGTGAAGGAAAACAAGAGCCCCGAAACGGCAAGGAACATACCCGCAAAGACATAGCCTATGGGGGTTATAAAATAGGACCTGAGTTCACGCTTGTATATGGCAAACATTTCTTACTCCATTCCTTTCCCGGCAGATTCCTGACCTTGGGAGGGGTTAGGTCTCCGGCGTTTTTGTCCCTTTTCCTTCTTTTCGGGTTCAACCAGACGGATGAATATATCCTCAAGGTTGATTTCGTCCCCCTCCAGCCCGACCAGAGGATAAGAAGCCTTTGAAAGGGCGTAGAACAAAGGCTTTCTTACGTCAACCCGTTCTTCGCTTTCGATAAGATAGCTTACCGAATCGGTGTCCCGTCTGCCTAACTTTTCGGCATACTTGACGCCGGGGGTTGACCGGAGAAGCTGGAGAACGCTGTCTTCGGGACCCACAATCTTTACCATCAGCCGCCTTGTGCCCTCAACGGCGTTTATAAGGTTTTCGGTTCTTTCGTTCGCCACGATCCTCCCCTTGTTTATAACCACTATCCGGTCGCACACCGACTGAACTTCGGGGAGTATGTGGGTTGACAAAATAATCGTATGGTTTTTGCCGAGATGGCGGATAAGATTTCTGATTTCGATAATCTGTCTGGGGTCAAGGCCTATGGTGGGTTCGTCGAATATCAGAACCTCCGGGTTGCCGATCAGAGCCTGGGCGATACCCACCCTCTGGCGGTAGCCTTTGGAAAGGTTTTTAATCATACGGTTATAAACGTCGACTATTTTCACCACTTCGCAGATTTCCCTTAAATGCTGCTTCCGGGGGAGGGTGCAGTTTTTAAGGTTGTAGCAGAAGTTAAGGTATTCCTTAACCGTCATTTCGGGGTACAGGGGGGGCTGTTCGGGGAGGAATCCTATCTTCCTTTTGGCTTCAAGGGGATGTTCGAGAATGTCAATCCCGTCGATGGTTACCGAACCGTTAGATGCCGAAAGAAAGCCGGTTATAATGTTTAATGTGGTGGATTTTCCGGCACCGTTAGGCCCCAAAAACCCCATTATTTCCCCCGATTCAATGTTGAAGGAAACATCAATCACCGCTTTTTTGTCGCCGTAATTTTTATAAAGGTTTATTATCTGAATCATGTTATTTCTCCTTTAAGTGTTATCCCCAGTTCGTCAAGAGCCTTTCGGTTTACACCGGTGGGGCATTCGGTCATGGGCTCGCTGGCGTTCTGCATTTTGGGGAAGGCAACAACCTCCCGCAACGAGGAAGCCGAAAGCATCTGCATAACCAGCCGGTCAAGTCCCAGAGCCATTCCCCCGTGGGGGGGTGCGCCGTACTTAAAGGCTTCCAGGAGATAGCCGAATTTTGCCTTTGCCTCCTCCTCCGAAAGACCTAACAGTTTGAATATTTTCGACTGAAGCAGGGGGTCGGTTATCCTTATGGAGCCGCTGGAAAGCTCAATGCCGTTCAACACCAGGTCATAGGCCTTTGCCCTTACCTTTGCCTTGTCGGTTTCAAGGTAGGGCAAACATTCGTCAAGGGGGGAGGTGAAGGGATGGTGCATTGCCATCCATTCGCCGGATTCTTTGTCAAATTCAAAGAAGGGCATTTCCACAACCCACAGGAATTTATAACCCTCCCGCTTTATGCCTGTCCTGTTTGCCATCATAACCCTTATAAGGCCAAGGGTGTTAAGCACCAGACTTTCGTTCTTGTCGGCAAGGATAAGCAGCACGTCCCCGTCGGTGGCATTTGTCCTTGTTTTAATCCCGGCAAGTTCGGTTTCGGTCATAAATTTCGTAAAGGAGCCGGTAACGCCCCCGTCGGCGTATTTCAGATAGCACAGCCCCGTCAGCCCGCAGCCCTTGGCATAATCGGTGATTTTGTCGATTTCCTTGCGGGTGAGCTTGTCCGCGCTGTTTTTAACGTTTATTCCCCTTACCGTTCCTCCCTCGGTAATGGCGGATTCAAACACCGCAAAGGAGGAATTTTTTACAATGTCGGTAAGGTCGGTAAGCTCCATTCCGAACCTGATGTCCGGCTTGTCGCTGCCGAAGCGTTCCATAACCTCTTTATAGGTGTATCTGGGAATGGGGGTGGGGATATCCACGTCAAGAGCTTCTTTGAAAAGCCGCTTTATATAGCCTTCGGTGACGGCGAATATGTCCTCCATATCGATAAAGGACATTTCAAGGTCGATCTGGGTGAATTCGGGCTGCCGGTCGGCGCGCAGGTCCTCATCCCGGAAACAGCGGGCAATCTGGATATACCGGTCGAACCCCGCCACCATTGAAAGCTGCTTGTAGAGCTGGGGCGACTGGGGGAGGGCGTAAAAGGAGCCCTTATGAATCCTTGAAGGTACAAGATAGTCCCTTGCCCCTTCGGGGGTGGACTTAATAAGCATGGGGGTTTCTATTTCCACAAAGCCGTTTTCGTAAAAATAATCCCGGGTTATCTTGGCAACCCTGCTTCTGAAAATCAGGTTGTTCATAAGGGAAGGCCTGCGGAGGTCAAGATAGCGGTATTTCATCCGTAAATCCTCACCGGCGTTGGTGGAATCGGAAATTTCAAAGGGGGGCGTTTCGCTGGACGCCAATATCTTAAGCTCCTCCACCGCAATTTCCACATTCCCGGTGGGTATGTTGGGGTTTTTGGAGGTGCGTTCCCTAACGATTCCCCTGGCAAACAGCACAAATTCGCTTCTCACCCCGGCTGCCTTTTCAAATAAATCCCTGTTTGTCTTGTCGTCAAAGGCAAGCTGGACAATCCCCGTACGGTCCCGTAAATCGATAAATATAAGCTGCCCCAGATCCCGCTGTTTGGAACACCAGCCGGCAACGGCAACCTCTTTGCCTGTTATTGATTCATTTATTGTCCCGCAGTAATGGCTCCTGCGGGAGTCGCCCAAAAACTCTGCCATATATTTTCCTTCCGGCATATATGCCTTTTATATGAGTATTTTTATGATTTCATCCGTTGAAAGGGATATATCCCGTTCTTCCCCGGTTTTGAGATTCTTAAGCCTGGCTTTTCCCGATATAAGTTCGTTTTCCCCGATAACGCAGACAAAGTCATATCCGCCCTTGTCGGCATATTTCATCTGTGCCTTTACCGACCTTCCCGTAAGATCGGTTTCGCAGGAAAGCCCCTTTTCCCTTAATTCCTCGCAAAGCCTGAAGGCAAAGCCGGCAGCTTTGTCTCCCAAGGGAGCGATATACAATACCGGTTTTTCGGACTTCCGGATTTCCCCGTTATCCGCCTCCATGGCAAGGATAAGCCTTGAAATTCCGGCGGCAAAGCCTATGGCGGGGAGTTCGGGACCCCCCAGTTGGGAAATAAGCCCGTTGTATCTTCCGCCGGCGGCAATGGTGGACTGGGCGCCTATTCCGCCGTGGACGAATTCGAACACCACGCCGGTGTAGTAATCCAGCCCCCTTACGCATTTGGGGTCTTCGATAAATTTTATATCCGATTCCTTAATTAAACCTTTAAGACTGTTATAGTGCCTGGCGCAGCTATCGCAGAGATAATCTGTGGTTTTGGGGGCGCTCCTGGCGATTTCCCCGCATTCTTCCTCTTTGCAGTCGAGTATCCGCAGAGGGTTGGTCTCAAGCCTGCCTTTGCAGTTGTCGCAGAGTTTATCATAATTTGCCTGGAAATAGTTCTTTAACGCCGCCCTGTATTCAGGACGGCAGTTTGAACAGCCTATTGAATTCAGGTGTAAAACATAGTTTTTTATTCCCAGGTTTCTTATCACCGAATTGGCAAGGAAGATGGCTTCCCCGTCGGCATAGGGGGTGTCCGCCCCCATGATTTCGCAACCGAACTGGAAGAATTCCCGGCTGCGCCCCGCCTGGGGCTTTTCGTACCTGAAAAAGTTGGAAAGATAATATAGTTTCAAAGGTAAGGCATTGGCGTAAAGGCCGTTTTCCACCACCGAACGGCAGACGCAGGCGGTGCCTTCGGGACGGAGGGTCATCGACCGGCCGTCCTTGTCGGTAAAGGTGTACATCTCCTTTTGTACGATATCCGTGGTGTCCCCCACACCCCTTACAAAAAGTTCGGTATATTCAAAAGTGGGAAAGCGGATTTCCGAAAAACCGTAAAGCTTCGCCTGACTGCGGCAGATACTTTCCACCTGCCGCCAGAAGGGTGTTTCGGAAGGGAGAATATCCGCGGTTCCTCTTGGTTTTTTAATCTGGGGCATTATTGGCGTTTCTCCTTTTTAATGTTTTCCCGCCAGTCAAGATCGCCTCTTTCAAGGGCGAAGATAAGCGCTTCGGCGGTGGCAATGTTGGTGGCTATGGGGACATTGTACATGTCGCACAACCTTATAAGGTTCATCATTATCCCCGAATATTCCTCCTCATTGTTGGGATCGCCGAAATAAATAAGCAAATCAACCTCGTTGTAGGTAATGCGGGAGGCAATCTGGTCGCTTCCGCCCCTGGCGCCGGTTAACAGCTTTTCGATTTTAAGTCCGGTTGATTCGCTGATGTACTTGGCGGTTATGGCGGTAGCGCAAAGCTGATGCCTTGAAAGTATGCCGCAGTATGCCATGCAAAATTCGGTCATCAGAGGCTTTTTGGCGTCACTTGAAATGATTGCGATTTCCATGTTATAACCGATCCTTTCGTTTAGCGGTTTACGGTTCTACATATATTTTCATTAATTAAGCGGGTAGCTCTTTTTTCTTTTGGGTTTAAGTACGTTGTGAAAGAGGGGAACGTTCTTCCCGGTTATCCGGCAGGCGATGTTGTATATCGCTGCCTCATAGGAGGATGCGGTTTTGTCGGAGGTGGAAAAGGCGGTAAGCCCCTGCTCCTGGTCTATCACCACATTATTGTCATAGGGGATAACCCCTAAAAGCCTTATGGCGGAAAGATTTATCAAATCATAGATGGTGGGCAGAGCCTCTTCTTCGGCGAAATCCGGACGGTAGCAGTTTACGATAAGTCTTAGGTTGCGAAAGCCTAAGGTTCTAAGTTTAATCCCCGTTTTTTCGGCAGCCCGTATCGACATTGACTGGTGGAGGGAAACCACCAAAGCATCATCGGCGGCGGAGGCGAAGGCAAGGTAATAGGGGGATTCTTCCGCAGAGGAATCGATGATGATATAGTCATACCGGGTTCTTAACAGTTTAAACAGGTCTATGAAATAACCCGCCGGAAGGATGTCTTTGGGTTTCCACATGGGGGACGCCAGAAAGGCAAGGTTACTTTTACAATGTATTATGGCGTCTTCCGGACTGCATCTTCCGGTTATGCAGTCGTTAATGTCGTAAACAACCTCGCTTTCAAGACCTAAGGCCATGTCAAGGCATCTCATGCCGAAGTCCCCGTCAACGGCAAGGACCTTTTTCCCCATGCCGGCAAGGACGGCGGAAAGGTTTGCCGAAAGGGTGGTTTTTCCCACTCCCCCCTTGAAAGAGGTTACGAAGATAACACGCCCCAATGGTTCACCCCCTGCCTATACAAATATTCATATTATTTTATCATTACGCCGGCGATTTGTCAATAAGATGAACTTAATAAAGCGGACTTTGGGGATATTTGTTTACATTGACTTAAAATAATTTTTTGTTAATTTGGTGTTGACAACAGCGTTTTCGAATGTTATAATATGTCGACAAAAGAAATACATCTTTAAATCGGTGCAGTGACGCCGGCAAGTTGTAAGAATATTCTTATAATATATGATTATGCTTGTATGCGTCCTGCCGGGACGCATTTTTTTATGCCGGTACGGGAAGGAGGATTTTGTCGATGGAAGAAAAATCGAAAATATTAACCGAAGAAGCCTTTGACAGGACCCTTATGCGGATTTCCCACGAAATCCTTGAACGCAACAGCAGCGAAACCGAGCTCTGCATTGTGGGGGTATTGAGGCGGGGCGCCACCCTTGCTTCCTATGTTGCCGAAAATCTGAAGAAGTTATCTAACCTTAATATTAATCTCGGCACCCTTGACATCACCTTTTACCGGGATGATTTAAGCAAGGAGGGGCTTGACCCTTCATTGAACAAAACAAATGTGGATTTCAGCGTGGAAGATAAAGTGGTTATTATCGTTGACGACGTTATTTACACCGGAAGAACCGCCCGCGCCGCAATGGACGCGGTTATAGCAATCGGCAGGCCGAAAAAAATTCAGCTTGCCGTTCTTGTTGACAGGGGGCACAGGGAGTTACCCATACGGGGAGATTATGTGGGGAAAAACATTCCCACCTCCAAAAAAGAAGTGGTGTCCGTCCGGGTCCCCGAATTCGACGGAATTAAAGAAGTTGTTATTTTAGGTTAAATAAATATAAAAAGGAGAAATAATCATGGACAAGCCCCAAAACAATTTAATTTACCAGATTAAGGACAAACCTCCCTTTCACCGAGTCGTGTTGTTTTCCCTCCAGCAGCTGCTTGCCATAATAGCGGCCACCATCGTTGTCCCCCTTATTATCGGAAACGGAATGTCTCAGGCCGCAGCCCTTTTAGGCGCAGGTATAGGCACCATAGTGTACCTGCTTTTCACAAAAAGCCGTTCGCCGGTATTTTTAGGCTCATCATTCGCCTTTATAGGTTCGATGTTATCGGCTTTTGCCGGCGCTTCCACCGCGGCATTGGGTTATGCCGGATTGCTTATAGGCGCTGTAATCGCAGGTCTCGTATATGTTATAATCGCCATTGTGGTTAAATTCGTAGGGGTAAACTGGATAAACAAACTAATGCCCGCCGTCATTATAGGGCCTACCGTCGCCATCATAGGTCTTTCCCTTGCCGGTAATGCGGTCAGCGACCTCATGGGCGGTGCCGCAGCGGTTGGCGGAACCTATGAAGTAAGCGGACAGACTGCAATCTATATTATCTGCGGGCTTGTTACCCTTATTACCGTAATGATATCGTCGGTTTACTCCAAAAAAATAGGTCGGCTCATCCCCTTTATTATAGGAATTCTTGCCGGTTATTTTACTGCCTGCATATTCTACATAATCGGGTCAGTCGGAGGATGGTCAACCCTTAAGATAATCGATTTCACACCCATAACCGGTTTATTCAAGGAAATCAGTCTTAAATCCTTCATCAACTATGAACTTTATAAGGAATTCACCGTCTATAAAGCCTGGGGGGCCTTTGACGAAGTAAACGGCACCTACCTTCTGACTTTATTCACCGCCTACGCCCCCGTTGCCTTCGTGGTGTTTGCCGAACACCTTGCCGACCACAAAAACCTTTCCTCCATCGTGGGGAAAGACCTGCTTAAGGACCCCGGCCTTACCCGCACCCTCCTTGGGGACGGTATTGGCTCCATAGCCGGCGCCACCGTCGGCGGCTGCCCCAACACCACCTACGGGGAATCAATAGGCTGCGTTGCCATAACCAAAAACGCCTCCACCGTAAGCATCTGGGGTGCGGCCATTGCGGCGATTGCCTTTTCAATGATAGCCCCGGTAATGTCTTTCATTCAGACAATACCCAAATGCGTAATGGGGGGCGTATGCTTTTCTTTGTACGGATTTATCGCCGTATCCGGGCTTAAGATGCTGCAAAAGGTAAACTTAAGCAAAAACCGCAATTTGTTTGTGGCTTCGGTGATACTTATTGCCGGTGTCGGCGGGCTTCAGCTTCAGTTTGGCAAGGTTACGGTCAGAACCGTCGCCTGCGCTTTGATTCTCGGTATCGTAAGCAACGTCATATTGTCACTGAGAAAAAACAACGACGACGACATGGCTGACGAATACATCCTTACCGAAAGCAAGGAAAAAGCCGAGTAAAAATCACTATAAGAGGGCGGGTATTATACCCGTCCTTTTTTGTTTTATTAATAATATTTAATATTTTTTTGGTTTCATATTGACAAGATTTTCATTTTGGAGTAAAATATCCCCCGCACAAATATGCAAAAAGGAGATGCAACATGAACGTAAAGAAACTACTTATTTTTACCCTCTGTCTTTTACTTTTGACAACACTGCTTGTTTCCTGTAAAGATGACGGTAATGATAAGTCGGCAGACGAATCCAAAGGCGAATCGAATGCCGATACCACCAGCGGCGAAACCGGACTCTTAGACGGAAAGACCGCAGAGGAAATTTTAGACATAGCCCTTGAAAAGTTCAGCGCAATCAATAACCTGACCTTCGAAGGGGTTGTCGAAATCGCAAAAATTGCCGGTGACGAGCAAACCGAAACGGGCGGGGAAATGTTGGTTAAAATTGATTTTACTGACACGGAAAATCCTGAATTTTATTTTGAAACAACCGCTGACGTAGGTTACGGCGAGATGACGGTAGCGGCATTGTTCGTTGACTGGATCTGCTATATGTCTGCCTACGGGGAAGATGTCAAGGTTGCCTTCACAGAAGAACAGTTTGAAGAACAGTTCAGCGGAATAGGCGATCATCTGACCGCGACTACCGCCCTTTTGGATTCCGAAAAGTTCGGCAGCTTAAATAAAACTCCGAATGATGACGGCACGGTTACCCTGTCCTTTACGGATTTAAAGGAAAAAGTATTTGATGACAATATGATAACCATGTTCGAAGACATTCCGGGGCTGTTTGTTGAATACGCAGAGCTCAAGGATTATTCAATCGACTTAACCGTTGACGGCAACGGTAATATCAAGTCCATAGCCGTTGACCTTGAAGCGGAATTGGATGAAGGGGAAGAAAGCAAAAGCGGCTTTGATATAAGCTTGCTTGTAACCTTATCCGATGTGGGGACAACCGTAGTCGAAGCCCCCGAAAACACCGACGACTTTTCGGAAGCCGATTATTCCATGGTTTTCTACGTTCCGGAATATTAATAGGTTTATTTACAAGGGCGGGCAAAAACCCGCCCTTTGTTTTTCGTATGATTATATGCGACAATATTTGTCGTTGACAAACGGGGGGAGTTACTGTATAATTATCTTACAAAAATACCGGAAGGATAATCAATATGAAAAAACTGATAATACTGCTGCTTTCGCTGGCTGCCATAAGTCTTCTGGTTGCCTGCGGCGGAGAAGATAAGGATACAAACAGCACTGCAACCAGTCTTGTTTCGGAACAAACCCTAAGCAGTGAAAGCACTGACGCCACCTCGGAAGAAGGAACATCGTCCGAACCGGGGGTTTCATCAGAAGCTTCACCAGACGAATCGGAAGCTTCATCAGACGAATCGGAAGATTCACCAGACGAATCAACGGATACCCAGACCAGCGAACCGGAGGAAAGCCAGCCTGATGAATCGTCCCAACCGGAAGAATCCGGCGACCGCAGCCTTAACGATATGAACGCCGCGGAGCTGCTGAACTATGCCTACGAAAAATACTTCGCCCTTGACGGTTTTACGGCAGATACCCAGAATAAACTGAATTTTTCCTACGCAGGGGAAAAGGAATCAATGACATATTCCTCCAACGTAAAGGTTGAGGGACTGCAGGGGAACACCCCCAAATTCATAAGCCAAGTTACAAAAACCTTTGAGGGAAACCAGGCAGACCTTAAGGAAATCTACGTAAACGGGTACTGGTTTAAGGAAAGCAAGTCGGGTAAGGAAAAAGCCGCCGTTACCCTTTCCGGGATGCAGGGAATTCTTATAAGAAATATCGGTGCTGTGGAAAATTTAACCGGCAATGTCTTTTCTTCGGTTAAAAAATCCTCCTCCGGTGATGGTTGGCTTGTCACCGGAACGGGATTGACTGCCTCTTCCTCCAAGCAGATACTCGACGGAATTCTTGAATCGGTGGAATTCGGCGCCACCACAGAGGAAATTAAGCTTGACAAATTTACGGTGGAAACCTACATAAATCAGGATGGCTATATAACAAAGCAGACCGTAAACTGCACCTTTACCATGGATTATGCCGGGGTTAAAATAAGTTTTGCCCTTGAAATGAAAACCGAATACACCAACCATAATTCCACCGCCGTGGAAATAAACATAAACCCGAACGACTATAAAGATATAAACTAAGCAATAACAAAGCCTGCCTTCCCCGAAAGGGAGGGCTTTTTGTTTTTACGGCAAATTAATATTGAATATTTATTATTTGTATGGTATTATTATTCCATAATTCAGAATGGTGGATGTTATGACGGCTTTGGAACTGTTGGAAGGTATAATCGGATTTGCATCGGAAAGGGTAAACCCCACTGTGGATACCGTTAAGGCGGGGGATAAAAACAGGGCGGTTAAAAAGGCGGCGGTATGCTTTATCGCCACGCCGGAGGTTATAAAGGCTTCCCACAAATGGGGGGCGGATGTGCTTATAACCCATGAGCCCACTTACCACGACCATTTCGATAATTTCGACAACTCCGAAATAGAAACAGAAAAAAGAGCTCTTATAGACTCCACCGGCATGACGGTTATCCGCTATCACGACCACGCCCATAAAATAGAGCCGGATATTATCCACGAAGGGTTTTTGTCAGCCCTCGGGCTAAAGTATAATTATACACAGCATCGGTTTTATACCCTTGAAAAACCAATGACTCCCGCTGAACTGGCAGAGCTTATAGAATCAAAAACCGGCACAAAGCACGTCAAGATTGTGGGAAAGTCCGATTTTCCGGCAGCAAGGCTTTCATTATTTCTTGGCGCCTGCGGGGACGGATGCCACCTTCCCCTTAAGAAGGGAAAGGCGGACATTTCAATCTGCGGTGAGGTTTGCGAATGGAAGAGCTGCGAGTTTGTCCGGGACGCTTCCCAGCTGGGACATAACATGGCAATGCTTGTATTAGGCCATGTGGGGAGCGAAAGGGAGGGCATGAAGCTTGTGGCGGAGAAGATTAGGAATGAACTTGGAATCGAAGCGAAATATTTCGACTGCGGAGAGGTTTATACCTACGCTGATTAAAATAAAGCAAGGTCAGCCCATACAATCATAGCCGCATTGTTTTTACTTGTTTCATTTACCCCCCTGAATGCTGATGCTAAATCCTATATAGCAGGAGATGTGAACGGGGGTAATTCAATCACGTTACCCGACTGCGACGGAATACTCCGCCATCTGCCGGGTATAGAAACCCTTTCCGGCAGCTCCCTTTATACCTGTACAGCGAAAGCGAAGCGTCGTTGCCGGATTCGGTAATCGTGTACAAGAACACCGAATTAACCGATTACATTATAACCATACCGAAGAAGGACCTTGTGCCGGGACACTGGTACAAAATAGCCGTGGCATCCCGGAGCGGTGCGGAAAGTCTCCGGAAGTCAATATATATATGTAAATTAAAATCCTTAAAGGGAGAGTAATATGATTAACATTGCAATAATGGGAATGGGTGTCGTGGGGGGCGGCCTGTACGATGCTGTTTCGCAAAACAAAAGCCTTATAATGTCGGTTTTAGGCGAAGAACTGAATATAAAGTATGTCCTTGACAAGCGTAAATTTCCCGGTCATGAACTGGAAAACCGGGTGGTAAGCGATATAAACGTTATCTTGGAGGACAAAGACATATCTGTTGTCGCCGAAACCATGGGGGGCGACAGGCCGGCTTACGACTTTTCCCTTGCCTGCATTAAAGCGGGGAAGTCGGTGGTGACTTCCAACAAGCTGGTGGTGGAAAAGTACGGCAGGGAGCTGGAGGAAGCGGCTTTACAGAACAATGTATGCTACCTTTACGAAGCCTCCGCCGGGGGCGGAATCCCCCTTATTCATCCCCTCTGCCACTGTCTTTCCGCCAATAAAATAACCAAAGTTGCGGGAATACTCAACGGCACCACCAATTATATCCTTGAGAGGATGGAATCCGACGGCATTTCCTTTGAGGAAGCCTTGGCCGACGCTAAAAGGCTGGGCTATGCGGAGGTTAATCCGGAAGCCGATATAAAGGGCTATGACACCGCAAGGAAAATCTGCATTCTTGCTTCGGTGTGCTTTGGAAGCCGTTTTTATCTTGATGACCTTGCCGAAATAACCGGAATCGACCAAACAGAAAGCAAACACATTATCGAAGCCGCAAGACTGGGATATAAGATAAAACTTCTTGGCGTTGCCGAAGTCAACGAACAGGGGGAAACCCTGCTGTTTGTCAAGCCCTGCCTTGTTTCAAAGGACAGCCTGCTTTACGGGGTAAACGGGGTGTTCAACTGCGTTATGGTTAAGGGCAATTTGGTGGGGGATGTGGCATTTTACGGTCAGGGGGCAGGAGGGCTTGCCACCGCCTCCGCCGTGCTTTCGGACATTATCGAGGCAATTAAGCTTAAAACACTACCCATATTGAAAAACAACCCCTTCCTTATAAAGAAGGATATTAACTTACAAAATTCCGTTGATATTTACGGAATTAATTTCCCCGTAATTTAAAATACTTTTTCAACATTTAAGCCGGCAAAAGCCGGCTTTTTTATGTCCCGTCGATGCTTTATAGCATAAACTGGAAAAGACGAATATATGCGGGGTGTAGTTATGATAATACATATAGTAAAACCGGGGGAAACCCTGTTTTCGATAGCCAATCAATACGGAGTGTCGGTGGAGGTATTGCAGGTGAACAACTCCGTTTCCGACCCCCAGAAGTTAGCGGTGGGGCAGTCTGTTGCGGTTGCAATACCCACTGTCACCCATACGGTAATGCCGGGGGACACTTTGGTATCCGTCGCCAACGAGTACGGTACCACCCTAAACCAGCTTTACAAAAACAACCTGCTGCTTGAGGGGAGGCCGGATATTTTCGAAGGGCAGACGCTGATAATATACATCGAACGGGACCCGGTGGGTGCATTCCAGTTAGGAGGATATGCTTATCCCTTTATCACCGAACAGCTTCTGAATTTGTCTTTACCCTTTATGAATTACCTGATGCCCTTTACCTACGGCTTTACCCTTGACGGTCAGCTTATCCCCTTAAACGACGAGGAAATGATAAACCGGGCAAAGGTTTACGGCACCAGACCGGTGCTTCATCTTTCCACCCTTGACGAAAACGATGTCTTTTCCACCGAAAATGCCACCTTTATCCTAAACAACCGCAACCTCTGGGAGGTGCTTTTCAACAACCTCCTTGCCACAATGCAGGCTAAGGGTTATTATGCCCTTGATGTGGATTTCGAGTTTTTAGGGAGGGAAAACGCCCCGAAATACGTGGAATTCATTTCCTTTATGCGGAGCCGGTTAAATCCCTTGGGTTACGGGGTGATAGTTGCCCTTGCCCCCAAGATTTCCGACGACCAGCCGGGGACCCTTTACGAAGGGCATGATTACAAGGGTTTGGGGGAAGCGGCCAACGCGGTACTGGTAATGACCTATGAATGGGGTTATACCTTCGGTCCCCCCCTTGCGGTTTCCCCCATACCCAATATGCGTCAGGTTCTGGAATACGCCATAACCCGGATTGACCCGTCGAAAATTTTTGAGGGAATATCCAACTACGGCTATGACTTTACCCTCCCCTTTGTAAAGGGGGAATCGGTGGCCACCTCCCTTTCCACCCGTCAGGCGGTTGACCTTGCCATAAGTATGGGTTCGGAAATAATGTACGACGAAAACGCCATGGCTCCCTTTTTCTACTACACCAAAAACGGTAACCGCCATGTGGTCTGGTTCGAGGACGCCAGGTCCATCCAGGCGAAGCTTCAGCTTTTGCCCGCCTACGGTCTGAAGGGGGCTTTGTACTGGAACCTTAACCGGGAAAACAACCAGAACCTTACGGTAATAAATTCCACCATAAACCGCTCACCGGCGTCATTATTATAAAGATTTTAACCCCTTTTTCCCTCCGCCGTCAAAACAACAATAAAAAACACCAAAACCCACCTCCCCCTTCGACAATCCTTTTATTGCCGCCGTATTATAATGCCAACACTTAAAAGGCAAAAAGGACGGTTTGTAAATGCTTATCGAAAGGATTAAGGAAAGCAGGGCAAAGAAATCGATAACCTCTGTTTTTTGGGGGGGATTTTCCTTTTTACTGTCACTGGCGGAGGCGAAAAGCGGGGTATATCCCTTCGGGTTTGCTTTGATGTGCGGGTGCAGCGACAATCTGTTCCCCATATTTGCCGGCCTTTTTGCCTCCGGCCTTGTTTTCGGGGAAAGGGGTTTATATCGGGTGCTCCTTTCCATGGTAGCCTTCGGCATAAGATGGCTGGCTTTCAGGCGAAAAAAAGGGAATGCGCTGTGGGTGAAGCTGTTTACCGCCATAACAGTCACGGTTTCCATGGCTTTATGGGAATTCACCCAGAGGAACGTGCTCTTTGAATCAGCCATGCGGGTTTGCTGTGTGTTTTCAATTCTTCCTCTGTTTACCCTGCTTTTATCCTTTAACCTTAAAGGGAAAAAGCCCATGCGGGAAATTTCCGCATTGGGGTGGGTTTATATCGGGGTTAAAGCTTCGTCGGTGCTTACTTACGGCATGTTCAGCCCCTGCCTTGCGGTGGGAGGCTTTTTAACGCTGTACTTCGCGCGGGAGGGCGCCCTTTTCGGGGGTATGTGCGGCTTTGCGGCGGGAATGGCGGCCGGGGTAATATATATGCCGGTATTGGGCGTGGGGGGGCTTGCCTACGGCATTTTCTGTGACGAAATGAAAACCTTTGCTCTTTTTTATTCCGCCTCCCTTTCGGTGTCGACGGGGGTTTATCTGGCTTCCCTGTCAAAAGCTTTTCCGGAATTTATTTGGGTGGTTTTAGGGTATGGGGTATTCGGCATTGCGGCCAAAAGGCTTAAGCCGGTTGTAAGGGAAATATCCTATAAAAAAGACAAAGCCCTAAGCTATAAAAAGCTTTCCGCTGCCTTTTCCACCCTTTCGGAGGTGTTTTATACCGATAATCTGCCGGTTGTCAGCAAAGCCGATATTTCCTCATCGCTGAAAAGCTGTCTGTTTTCCCTCTGCAACAAATGCCGGCTCTGCGGCAGCAAATGCCCGCTGGACAAGTATGACCTGGTAAACCATCTTACCGAAATCGCCGTAGGAAACGAGGACCGGCTTCCGAAGCATTTTACCGACTTCTGCCCTAAAACCGACGTGCTTACCGGACAGGCTTTGTCTTTGGGAAGAGCAAAAAAGGCCGAAGGGGAAAGGGAGGCAAAGCTTCTGACCGAAGGCTATAATTCCATGGCAAGGCTTTTGTGCAGCGCGGGGGAAAAAGCCGAGGAGGAAAATATAACAAACCGGGAGCTTTCAAAAAAGGCGTCAGGCGAGCTTAAAAGGATGGAAATCCCCTTTTCCCTTGTAACCGTGCGGGGAAGCAGGCTGATAATGCTATCGGTTTACGGTATAGACATAAATGAAATTAAGTGTTCCGGGGCGGAAATACGGGAACGGCTGTCAAAGGCTATAGGAAAAAGCCTGTCCCTGCCCGAATTCATAAACCGGGAAAGCGGCTTTGAAATGGTTATGAAAACCCTGCCCGCCATAAGGCTTGAATACGCCAAGGCGGAGGCTTCAAAGGCGGGGGAGCCGGTTTCGGGGGACACTATTGTCACATTTGAAAATGATTCCTTAATGTTTTATTCGCTGCTTGCCGACGGAATGGGTTCGGGACGGGAGGCGGCGGTTTCCTCCCGTCTTGCGGCGATGTTTTTAGAAAAGCTTATATCGGCGGGGGGGGACAAAAAGGAAGCCTTATGTATGCTGAATCAGCTTCTGCTTGTAAGGAAAAACGAGGTTTACACCACCATAGACCTTCTGGAAATAGACCGGCTGTCGGGGAACGCCTGCCTTATAAAGGCGGGAGCGGCTCCCACCTTCCTTTACCGGGAGGGGAAATGCTATAAGCTGGAATCCTCATCTCCCCCGGCGGGGGTGGTGGACGACCTTAAGGTTACCCAGACCAGTCTGCTGATAAAAAAGGGGGACTGGCTGGTCATGGTCACCGACGGGGTTTTACCCAAGGACGGCAATATTGCATTACCCAAAGACAAAAAAACCGCCTCATCCTTTGCGGCGGCAATCCTTGAGGAGCGGAGGGATTTATCCTGCCGGGACGATATGTCGGTTTGCGTTATAAGGGCTTTTTAATGTTGACTTTTTAAATCGGAGGTGGTAAACTGACGATACACCAAATTAAAAGGAAGTAATGATATGTTAAGAATCGGAACTGTAAATATCGATACCTCCCACGCCCCTTCCTTTGCGGAAATACTCCTGAAGGGCGACCGGGCAAGATATACCGCCATTTACAACGACGGTTTCCGTACCGACAAGGACGTTGAGACTTTTATTCAGAAATACGGTCTTGAAAAGCGTTATTCTGATCTTTACGAAATGGCAAAACATATTGATGTGGCTTTTATCCAGTCCTGCGACTGGGACAGGCATATTGAGCTTGCCAAACCCTTTGCGGAATCGGGGGTACCCGTTTTTATCGACAAGCCCCTTGTGGGAAATCTGAAGGATATTCAGACCATTGAAAAATGGGCAGCCGAGGGAAAGGTTATATTAGGCACCTCCGCCATGCGTTACACCTATGAGCATGATAACTTCTTCGGTAACGCAAAATCCGAGGATATAATTTCATTAACCGCCACCGTGGGCGTTGACGAATTCAACTATGCAATCCACGCCGTGGAGGAAATATTGGGCTTTATGGGGGACATAAATCCGGTGTCAACCCGGTTTGTCGGCTCAAATTCCGTGGAAGATTTCGAAGCGGATTCCTACAGGGTACTCTTTGAAAACGGCGCTGCGGCATATTATCATATATCCAAAAAGGGCTGGCAGCCCTCCACCGCGGTGGTTGTATGCAAAAAAACCACCTTTGTTTATAAAATCGATTCGGGCAGGGTCTATGAGGCTATGCTGAACCGGGTCTGCGATTACTTTGAAGGGGACAAATCCCGGCTTGCCACAGTTAAGAGCATGTGCGACTCAATCCGCATAATGCTTGCGGGGAGGAAATCCAGGCTGAAGGGCGGGGTTGTTGTCGGTATAAACGACCTTGACGAAGGCGACGGGGGCTTTGACGGGCTGGAGTTTTATCACCAGTACAAAAAGCAAAACGGCTATTAAAAAGCACCGGTAAAACCGGCGACTGAAATACAAAGGGGGCGGTCAATAACCGCCCCGTTATTTTTACCGTTATGTTACTGCAACAGCTTTTTGTGCTTCCTGAACACAAGTAGCTTTATTATCTGGAAAACAAGGGAAGCCACAAGGAATACTGCGGAAATAAGTAGGTAATTTTTTATAACGGAAGTGTTATACAAATATCCCGCCGTTTCGGAAAGGTCAAGGGAAATATCGTTATTCCCCAATAAAAGCGAACCGCCATTATAAGAAATCGTCAGCGCCAAGTAAAATAAGGTAAATATTAAGGTCACTATCTGTAATCCCCCGGATTTCTTCTGGCAGGAAACCGCCTTTGCCAAAAAGGTAAAGTCAATAATCATTACCGCGATAAGGGATACGGGAAGGGCAAAGCAGACAAGGGCGGATAACGGGGAATTTACTTCAATCCGGTATTTGGCATAATCGGAAATCCCATCGATTTTATTATAAATTCCCAAAGCCAAAACCAGCATCCCCACAAGGGCAGAAAACAATGCCAAAAGGGCAAACAAACGACCCTTTTTGCAAACCGGCAGTGTTTGAACAGCATCAACAGGAGGTTGTTCAACAAGCTCAATAGTTTCATCAGCCGGGACTTCTTCAGCGGGGGCTTCCCCTTCCGGCGGGAGGATTTCTGTCAGGTTTTGTGCTTCCTTCCCTTCTTCGGGTAGTTCCTCAGCAATTTCCTGTGTTTCAATCCCGGTTTCGGTTATAACTTCCTCCGCTTCCGGGGGTGTATTTATGGCAAAACCGCAGTCGGGGCAGAATTCGGAATCCTCGGGTATATTCTGGTTACAGCCGGGACAGTTCATGTTGTTATCCTCCTTGATTTGCCGTTTGCCGCCTATTCAGATTGTAGCACCCCTTATATGCCCTGTCAAGTACGGTATTCTGCAAAATTACAATATATTAAGCAAAATCCGTCGTAATGACGGATTTTTTGGCTATTCCTTGATTTCCCCGGCCTTTTTAAGGCCGATTTTGGTTATGGCGGGTCCTGTAAGCTCATAAATAAGGGTGGCACACAGCACAACCGTTCTTATGGTGCTTCCGTATCCCGGAAGGGTATTGGCGGCAATAAGGGATAAGCCTATTGCCACACCCGCCTGGGGGATAAGGGTCAGACCTAAGTATTTCTTTGTGGTATCGGGAGATTTCATAATAACCGCCCCCAAAGTCGCCCCCGTAACTTTACCCAAAACCCTGAATATAAGATAAACCACGCCTATAACCCCGATTTTGGGAATTATGGATATATCCAGAGCGGCGCCCGACACCACGAAAAACATAAGAAATATGGGGGGTGTTATGAAGTCGGTGATTTTGAAGATATCATCTCCGGACGAGCTGGTGTTTATAACCGCAGTCCCCATGCTCATGCATAAAAGCAGATTGGAAAATCCGGTGAAGGAGGCAATGGCGTTCCCTAAAAACACAAAGCCGCAGATAATGATAAGCCGGTTGGACTGCTTTTTGAAAAATCTGAGGGGTACGTTAAACAGAAATCCAAGAATCAGCCCCACCGCGATGGCTCCCAAAATTTCAAACACCGGCATAACCACCGACGAAACCACGGAACTCTGCTGGGGGTTTATCATTGAGCTGACAACTGCCATGGAAACGCCGAAGGACATTATCGCCACGGCGTCGTCCAGGGCAACCACACTGAGCAGTGTTTCGGTCACAGGACCCTTGGCGTTATACTGCCTGACCACCATAATGGTTGCCGCCGGGGCGGTGGCGGAGGCGATTGCCCCAAGTAAAAGGGACACTTTGATGTCAAAGCCGAAGGCAAGCAGCGCTCCGGTCACGAAAACCGACGCCAACAGGGCTTCAAGTATCGCAATAACAATAGGGGCTATCCCCGCTTTTTTCAAATAGGAGGTTTTAAACTCCGCTCCCACCGAAAAGGCAATAAAGGCAAGGGCCATTTCCGAAATTATATTAAACTGGTCAACGGTTTCCACCGAAAGAATTTTAAACACATGGGGGCCGATAATAAGACCGGCAATAAGATAGCCGGTTACGTTGGGAAGCTTTATAAGCTTGACAAAGCGCCCGAAAGCGAGCCCTGAAAACAAAATCAGAGCTAAGTAAAAAAACGTAAGCACTTTTTAAATTTCTATCCCTTCTGCTGAAAGTATGGGCATTGTAAATATAACCGCCGTATTGGGTTTGGACAGGTCGCCCACCGTCTTTCTGACTATATCCTTTGCCTGTTCAACCTTTTCCTCTTTTAATACCATAAAGATGGTTTTGCTTTCGGCGCGGTTAAGGTCCACCATAAATCTCAATGAGCCGAAAATCGGGTAGTTTTCGATATGCTTTGCCAGTTCCGAAACCATGCCCGTGGAGTTTATTATAGTCGCCCCGTGAATGTCGGCGCTGATAAACTCTTCCAGCAGTTCGTCGAGTTTTTCCACCTGATTAAGCACTATCATTAACAGTTTCAATTTTTCCACTCCTTACTTTAAATAAAAGATATTTTAATTATATCGCTTAAGGAGGATTCTGGGAATAAAAAAGCAAACAACGGGCGGGAGTATGCCCGTTGGTTTTTAATTTTGCTTTTCGGTTAAATTCAAACATTCCTTTATCAGACCTTCGTCTTCCGGATTTTTTGTGCCATAATAACGCTTTTTTGCGGAAGACAGCACTTTCTTTACATAAAGACGGTAATTGTTGTCGTCGGGCTTTATCTTCCCTAAAAACAAATCATTATAAGTATAACCGACGGGGGTTTCGCCCGTTAAAACGAGCATAACCGTATAAGGTTTACTGTCCTCAACGGGATAGCTTTCCGTTTTTATAACAAAGCCGTTATCCCAGAGATATTTTCTTAATATCTCCCCCTTGGACATGGGCTGGAGCACAAGACGGCGGAATTTGCCCTTTCCCTTTTCGATTATATCGACTATGTTGTTCCCGCCCATGCCGCAGATACAGGCGGTATCAAAGGTTTTGTCAATACCGCAAAAGCCGTCGGAAAGGTAAAATTCCATTCTGTCAAAGACATTATACTTCCTTGCGGTGGCCTTTGCCCTTTCAAGGGGGGCTTTTCTTATATCCGTCGCTACGGCATAGCTGCATATGCCGTTTAATATAAGATAGACGGGTAAATAGCCGTGGTCGCTGCCGATGTCTATGACACTGTCGCCTTCCATATGTCCGGCAACCGCCTTCAGCCTTTCGTCAAGCTTCATAATTCCCCGAAAATAAGCCGGGCGTACTTGACCGCCGACACCGCGTCCTTACCGTAAAAGTCGGCGCCGATGGAATCGGCATAGTCCTGGGTAAGCACCGCGCCCCCCACCATCACCCTGCAGAAGGGGGCTTTTTCCTTTATAAGCTTAACCGTTTCCGCCATGTTTGCCACCGTGGTGGTCATAAGGGCGGAAAGGCCGGCAAGCTTTGCCCTGTTGCTCAACACGGCGTCCAGCACCGTCTCCGGCGGGACGTTTTTCCCTAAATCGATGACCTCAAAACCATAGTTTTCAAGCAGGGTTTTTACTATATTTTTCCCGATATCGTGGATATCTCCCTTGACGGTGGCTATGACTATCTTTCTGCCGGAGCTTTTCCGTTCCCCCTTGTAGGATTTCTTGATTTCCTCAAATGCAGCCTTTGCCGCTTCGGCGGCCATAAGCAGCTGGGGCAAAAACATTTTTCCCCGTTCGAAGTCCTTTCCCACCTCGTCCAGGGAGGGGACAAGGTGTTCGCCTATAATAACCAACGGGTCGGTGTTTTCAAGGAGCTTTTTTGTGGCCTTGGCAGACGATTCGGCAAGACCGGAAATTATGGAATCCCTTAAGGTAAGTTCGGAATAAACCTTTTCCTTGGAGGGTTCGGCAATATATTTGTTTACGTATTCGGCATACAGCGCTTTATACCCTTCCAAAGCCCTGGAGGAATAATAGGCGTTCATCATGGTTTCGGAAAGGGGATTTACAATACCCGCCGAAAGCCCCGCTTCAAGGGCCATGCCGAAAAAGGCTGCGTTTATGTTATCCCGCTTGGGAAGTCCGAAGGAAATGTTCGAAATCCCTAAAACCGTATTAAGGCCTAATTTTTCCTTGATAAGAGAAATGGTTTTAACGGTTACTTCCGCCGCATTCTTGGAGGAGGCGGCAGAGGTTACAAGGCCGTCGGCAATAAGGTTATGCCTGTCGATGCCGTATTCTTCCGCCTTGTTTATTATTTTTTCGATTATTTTAACCCTTTCTTCGGGTTCGTCGGGGATTCCGGTTTCGTCCATGGCAAGGCAGACACAGGCCGCCCCGTATTTTTTCATAAGGGGGAACACCGCCGCCATGGATTCCTCGGAGCCGTTTACCGAGTTTATCAGGGGTTTACCGTTATATATTCTCAACGCCTTTTCAAGGGCTGAAATGTTTGAGGTATCTATCTGTAACGGCAGTTCGATTACCGCCTGCAGGGATTCCACCGCTTTGGTAAGCATATCGGTTTCGTCAATCCCCGGCAGACCCACATTAACGTCAAGGATATGGGCGCCCTTTTCCTGCTGGGCGATTCCCTCCCTTAAGATATATTCCATATCCCCGTTTTTAAGAGCTTCCTTAAACAGGGGTTTTCCCGTGGGGTTAATCCGTTCGCCGATAATCAACGGTTCTTTGCCGAAACAGATGATTTTGCTCCTTGAAGATACGGCGGTAAATTGTTTTTCGGTTACGGGTTTTATCTGTTTGTCTTTGAGAAGCAAAACAATTTCTTTTATATATTCGTCGTTGGTGCCGCAGCAGCCGCCGACGGCGGAAGCCCCCAGCTCCACCAGCTTTTCCGTTTCTTTGGCAAAGGTGTGTTTGTCCACATTATAGACGGCTTTACCCTCTTTTGAAACGGGAATACCGGCATTGGCATTGCAAAGTATGGGAACAGAGGAAACGTCGGTCAATTTGGGCAATACCCGCACCAGCTGTTCGGGCCCTTCCCCGCAGTTTATGCCTATGCCGTCAATCCCCATTCCCTCCAGCATAATGCAGGCATTTTCGGGGGAGCCGCCGGAAAGTAGCCTGTCCTTTGAATCCAAAATCATCGTCAGAATTACGGGCAGGGCTGTGTTTTCCTTTGCGGCAAGCAGCGCCGCCTTCATTTCATAGGGGTCGGACATGGTTTCGTACAGAATCAAATCAACCCCCGCTTTTTCTCCGGCGGACACTATTTCCCCGTAAGCGGTCACCGCATCCTCAAAATCCAGATGTCCCAAGGGTTTTAACAACTTACCCATGGAACCCACCGAAAGGGCTGTAAAGGCTTTTTTACCGGTTGATTTATAAAAATCCTCAGCCGCGTCCTTTGCGATGGAAACGGCTTTTTCAACCGTCTGATAAACGGTATATGGAGTGTCGTTTAACTTATAGCGGTTGGCACCGAAGGTGTTGGTGGAAATAACGTCGGCGCCTGCCTCAAGGTAGGCTTTATGAATATAATAAATTTTGTCGGGACGGGTAAAGTTCCATTCTTCGGGAAGGTAGCCGGTCTTAAGCCCCATGTTATGGAGAAACGTCCCCATGGAGCCGTCAAAAAACATTAACTTTCTCCCGAAAATTTCCGAAAACTTCATCTTAAACCCCTTTTATGCCCGAAATAATCGCCTTGGCGATGTTGGGGCGGTTCATGGTGTAGATATGTATGTTGCCGAACCCGTTGGAAATGATATCGTTTATCTGGTTGACGGCAAACTCGATCCCCGCCTTTTCCATGTCCGGCGTTTCCCCGTATTTCGATATAATCGCAGCAAGGGAGGAGGGTACCCGGCTTTTTGAAAGCTGAATCATTTTCCCTATGCGGGAGGCGTTTATAACCGGCATTATCCCCGCAAGGATGGGGATGTTTATCCCCGCTTTTGCCGCCCTTTCCCTAAAGTCGTAATAGACGGCATTGTCAAAGAACATCTGGGTGGTTAAAAATTCCGCGCCGGCGTCAACCTTTATTTTAAGACTTGCCATGTCCTCGTCAAGGGAGGAAGATCCGGGGTGCCCTTCTGGATAACAGGCACCCCCTATGCAGAAATTTCCCTGTTTTTTTATGTCGGTAATAAGCTCACTGGCGTATTTATAATCATTCGGTAATACAAAATCCGGGTCTGTGGGGATATCCCCCCGCAGCGCTAATATGTTTTCAATATCCTGTTCCTTTAATTCTGCGATAACCTCATTAACCTTCTCCTTGGTGGAGGAAACGCAGGTAAGGTGCGCCAGGGCGGGAATGGAATGGTTTTCAATCTCTTTTGCCACCTGCACGGTAAATTCCGAAGTGCCTCCGGTGGCGCCGTAGGTGCAGGAAATAAATACGGGGTTAAGGGAAGCGGTTTCGGCCACTACCCGCTTTGTGTCTGCAAGCTGGGAAAACTGCTTGGGCGGAAAAATCTCAAGAGATACGGTCTGCTTTTCCCTTTTTAAAATATCAGTTATTTTCATTGGCATTTACCCCCTTATCTGTGGGAAGATAGCGGCTCGGGAGAATTTCAATTTCCGCCCTTCCGCCGGTTGTTTCGGGAATTAGTCCGATAATACGGTCAAGCTTCTGTTCCTCTGTTAAGCATTCGGCTCTCACCGTATCCGTATATTCGATGTCTTTTACAATTACTCCCTCGGTCTTAAACAGGTATGCAAGCCTTTGATAGTCGCCGTAGGAGGCATTGACTTTTAAGCACCCGTGGGGGAGCCAGAAAACTATTCCCCCTTTGTCAAGGGCAAGCTTTGCGGAGGCGGTGTAGGCCCTGACAAGCCCCCCCGTCCCAAGGAGGATTCCCCCGAAATAACGGGTGACCACCACCGCCACATTGGTAAGTCCCTCCTTGCGGAGCATATCCAAAACCGGGATTCCGGCGGTACCGTGGGGCTCCCCGTCATCGGAGTATCGTGATATGTTGTTTTCCCTTATAATATAGGCGTAAACATTGTGGGTGGCGTCGGAATATTTCTTCTTAACCGAATTTATTAAGTCAATAGCCTCCTCCTCGGTGAAAACCGGGGAAGCGGTGGAGTAAAACACCGATTTTCTTTCAACATATTCGGCAAAAGCGGCTTCCTTAAGGCTTTTATACCCTTGATTCATGATTTACAGAATTCGTAATAAACCGCCCGTATAGCTTCCTCAAAGTCCTTTTCCTCAACCCCAACGATAATATTAAGCTCGGAGGAACCCTGGTCAATCATCTTAATGTTTATCCCGGCTTTTGCGATTGCCGAAAATACCTTTGAAGCGGTACCGGGGGAGTTGACCATACCCCGGCCGACGATGGCGATAAGGGCCAATGATGGTTCGATGAAAACATTGTCGGGGTTTACCATACGGGAAAGTTTGTTTAACAGGAAGGTTTCCCTGCCCTGAATAAAGGAGGAATCCACAATCACCGACATGGTGTCGATACCGGAGGGAAGATGTTCAAAGCAGATGTTCATATCGTAAAAGGCCTGGAGCACCTTCATGCCGAAGCCCACTTCCTGGTTCATCATATCCTTTTCAAGGTGAACCACCGAAAAGCCCTTTTTGCCGGCAATGCCGGTGATTACCTGGGGGGTGGTAACGTTGGTTTCGGACACTATAAGGGTTCCCGGGTGTTCGGGGAAGTTGGTGTTTTTTATGCTTATAGGTATTCCCGCAATTTTTACCGGGAAAATGGAATCCTCATGCAGTACGGTCGCTCCCATGTAGGAAAGTTCCCGAAGTTCTCGGTAGGTTATTACGCTTATGGGGAGGGGGTTATCCACAATCCGCGGGTCGCACATAAGAAAGCCCGAAACGTCCGTCCAGTTTTCGTATATGTCCGCCATGACCGCCCTTGCCACCACCGCGCCGGTGATGTCGCTGCCGCCACGGGAGAAGGTTTTAATTTCCCCGCAGGGGAGAGAGCCGTAAAAGCCGGGGATTACCGCACGTTTTGCCGACAGCAGCCTTTCCGCCATAAACAGATTCGTCCGGTCGGCATTAAAAACCTTATCGGGACCGAAAAACACCACCTCGGCGGCGTCGATAAATTCGAATCCCAAATATTTTGAAAGGATAATGCCGTTTA
>DBQR01000001.1:0-1638 GCA_002305335.1 Clostridiales bacterium UBA1389 | reverse complement strand
GTTATGTCAAGGGAAAGACCGGTTATTATATCGTCGAATCTTTGCTTTATTATTTTTAATAAATCGGAAAATTCCCTGCCGGAAGAGGCGTTTTTCTGGCATTCGATAAGCATGTCGGTGACTTTGGCGTCCCCGTTATGGCGTTTGCCGGGGGCGGAGGGCACCACATAACGCCGGGTAGGGTCGGAAAGGACTATTTCGGCGGCTTTCTTGAAATGACCTGCGTCCGCAAGGGAGGAACCGCCGAATTTAACAACTCTAATACAGTCGGACTTTTTCATTGGCTTATACTCCGAAAAAAAGATTTACAAAAATTAGCATGGTCACATATTAGCACAATGCGTATAAAAATTCAATAGTCATTTTTTACATACATTATAATATATGTCCTTTTTTATATTAAGGTATTGACAAAACAGAGTATAACGACTATACTAAAAAAACGATACGCCCCCATAGTTAAATGGATATAACAAGCCCCTCCTAAGGGTTAGTTATGGGTTCGATTCCCGTTGGGGGTGCCAAAAGCCCGACTTTTAATGAAGTCGGGCTTTTTGATTTTTTGTTTTATAATCTGTTTTTTTGCCTATTGTCACTCCCTATAATCCTGTTACATCCTTTACTGCGTCTAAGCACAACTGTTTTTCACGGATATACAGGCAAAATCATTTATGTTTTTGTACAACAGTTACGACTTAAGCAGATATTTATCGATTTAAAATCTGCTAATCCCTGCATAATTCCGGTAAACCCTCATTTTATTATGACTTTTTTTGTTAAATAATGCTTCTTGTATCATGCAATCTATTGCATTATGCATATGAACGCAGTATAATAGAAGCACAATTTCAAACAGGGGGTACCAATTATGGATTATATGACTATAAAAGAAGCCGGTGCAAAATGGGGTGTCGGTACTCGTATTATCACGGTATGTTGCACGGAGGGACGAATTGAAGGCGCGATAAAAAAGGGTAACCTCTGGCTTATACCGAAAAACGCTTTGAAACCGGTTGACCGCCGGCGAAAAAAGCCCATGATACAAGAAAAGCCGGAACAGACGTTATTACCGGATGCAAGCCCATCAGATGAAGGAAAAATATACAAAAATATATGGCAATTCCAATCCCTGTATGAAAACAAAGAATTATTTACAGAGATTGTTAGGCTTTTTCCCTATCCGATGCATATTTGCGCGCCGGACGGTACCATGCTTTTGGCAAATGAAGCTTATTTGCGGTTTGCAAAAATATCAAACCCCGAAAAGCTTTATAAAAAACACAATATTTTAGCAAATCCCGCACTTGAACGATGGGGGATAAAAGATTTTGTTGTTCGTGCATTTCAGGGAGAGGCTGTTTATATGTATGACGTAAAAGTACCCTATCAGGAAATCATCGAGCGGTTGGGTGATAACAAGGAACCCGTTTTTAAAAGTTTATATCATGATATAACCGCTCTGCCCATACAAGACAGCAACAACGAGTTAATGTATGTTGTGTTTATTTTTATTACATCCAGAGAATACCGGGGAAAAGAAGAAATCGTCAAGGGAAAGGAATATATAGACAGTCACTGGCAGGAGAAATTTGACATTGACAAGCTGGCAGAGGCCGTGTATATAAGCAAATATCGTTA
>DBQR01000012.1 GCA_002305335.1 Clostridiales bacterium UBA1389 | reverse complement strand
GCTCCCCCCACAGGGAGCGTGGATTGAAATTTTTCGGATCCGATATGATGTGTAGCCTTCTGACGTCGCTCCCCCCACAGGGAGCGTGGATTGAAATATTTAAATGATGGTGATTGAATAAAGTGTGCAATTAAGACTCCCCCGAAGGGGAGTTTTAATTTGACAAAAATATAAAGATATGATAAACTAACAAAAATAATGAGCAACCCTCCCTCAAACGGAGGTTTTTAACCCAACATTGCTGTTAAGGGATAATATACCTATAAATGAAATACAACAACATACTACACGCAAAATGCATCGAACGTCAGAACCGCTTTATCGCCTATGTGGAACTTGAGGGAAAGACAGAAAAGGTACATGTCAAAAACACCGGACGGTGCAAAGAACTGCTTCTGCCCGGGTGCGATGTGGTCCTTGAAAAGTCAAACAACCCTCTAAGAAAAACCCTATATGACCTTGTCACGGTATATAAAATGGGGCTCGGCTGGGTAAATATCGACAGTCAAGCCCCCAATATTGTGTTCCGGGAATGGCTTGAGGGGAAACCCTCATTATTCGGTGACATAACGGACATAAAGCAGGAATATACCCTCGGAAACAGCCGGGTGGATTTCTGTTTGACCGGAAACAACCGTAAAATCCTTATAGAAGTTAAGGGTTGTACCCTTGAAGTGGACAGGGTCGGGTATTTCCCGGATGCCCCAACTGAGCGTGGGGTTAAACATTTAAACGAGCTTGCAAGGGCGGTTTCTGAAGGATATGAATGCTATATAGCATTCGTCATTCAGATGCCGAATGTTTTAATGGTTTACCCCAATATAAAAACCCATCCGGAATTCGGGCTTGCCTTAGCGGAGGCGGTTAAAGCGGGGGTTAGGGTGCTTTACCTTCCCTGCGATGTAAAGCCGGATGAGTTAAGCATTATCGGACCGGTAAATATTATGTAAAGTACTGCCAATCCAAACCATCGGAGGAAAAACCATGACAGAACACGAATACGCCAAAATATACGACTTATACATCAGATGTTTTCCCGAATATCCGGTTAAAAAGGAACTTTTTATGTCCCTGCTGGAACCCGAAAAAGCGGTTATATTTACGGAATATGACGGGGAGAAACTGACCGGCTTTTCAATGATTCACAGTAATTCAATTGCGCTTTTATGCGTTGACGATATCCGCCGCCGGAAGGGAATAGGCGGCAAGCTGCTTGCAAAATCTGAGGAATACATACAAAACACCAATGCCGAAAAAATCATCCTCGGCAGGGGGAGCCGTTATCTCCTTCAGGGGGTTCCCGACGATAAATACAGCTCGGTGGATTTTTTCAGAAAGAGGGGCTATACGGCAGGCTGGACCTCGGTCAATATGAGTCTGCCGCTTGCGGATTTCAATGTCGAAAAGCCGGATATACCGCCCTGCCCGGATTATGTAAACTTCCGGTTTACAACCGAAGCTGATTTATCTGCTTTGCTTATCGCCGTAAGCGACGCCAAACCGGACTGGCTGGATATTTTCAAGACCTGTGCAGACCCGGTTTTTATTGCTGAATATGAGGGGAAGATACTGGGTTTTGAAATCCTGTCGCCGGACGGGGGACGGTTTGTTTCCGGAAAGGAAAAAGCGGGTTGTGTGGGCTGTGTCGGGGTTATTAATGAAGCAAGGGAGAAGGGCATAGGCAGACAGATGGTCGTCCGGGGAATCGAATGGCTGAAAGGTCGGGGCTGTACCTCAATCGAACTCCGCTATGTTCATCTGGTTGACTGGTATAAAAAAATCGGCTTTGAAGTAATCCGCCATCAATGGATGGGTGAGAAAAAAATTTAAATATTATGGAAGCGGAAATGAATTGCAATTACTGTTACCACGGCACAACGGCAGCCGGAATTACAAAATTACAGGCAAATCCCGTTGTTTACCTGACACCCGACAGAGCCTATGCCCTTTTTTATATTATTGATAAGGATATAAACTGGGTTACCTGCGGCGTTAGGGAAGACGGGATAATTCAATATGATGAGCAGTTTCCCGATCAACTTGAAAAGCTTTACGGCGGAAAGGGCGGCTACCTTTACAAATGCCTTGATACCGGTCTGTTTACCCCCGGTAAATCAAGGGAGATAGTTGTTTCCGAAAAGGATATTGAAGTTGAATGCTGCGAATTTATACCCGATGTCTATCAGGAAATCCGATATTATGTTAAAACCGGAAAAGTTGTGGTCAACCGATATGAAAACCAGTCTCAAAGTGAAAATGAGCGCATTTTTAACATGATGGTCAACTACATTTTCAAAAATGATTTAATCTCATCGGATGGTTCAAAGGGAGCTTTTATCAGGGAAAATTTTCCCGCCTCATGGGAATATGCTATATCACATTATGATGAAAAATCCCGCATAATGGAGGAATGGGAGCAAATTCGGAGAAAGGATAACCGTTAGTTATATTTATATTACATTGCAAAGACTGCCCCCGGATGTTCCGGGGGTGTTTAATTGATATTTCTTTTTAAAATAAAACTATATCAGATATTATTATCTGATTTTTTAAACAGGTATATTCATTCAGAAAAGCATTTGTATAAAAACTTCAATGCATATTGTTAATAAAAATCAAAAAATTGCACCAAACGTTAATAATCTGTTAAATAGGGGTTTCCATCTTGATTTTTTTATATTATAGTGCTATATTATACTGAACATTTTTGTGAAAAAGGTGCTTTTATAGTGAAAGGAAACGATTTATGGAAGAGTTTTTGTCGGATTATCTCCCACAGTTTCTCGAAATGAAGTGGGATGACTGGGTAAAAATGCTGGTAATGTGGATTATCGGCGGAATTTTAGTTTACCTTGCCATAAAAAAGAACATGGAACCCTCTTTGCTTTTACCCATGGGGTTCGGCGCAATATTGGTAAACCTGCCTTTGTCGGGTGTTTTAACCTATGGCGGAGAAGAAGGCGCTCTTGACACATTATACGGCGCTGGCATTGCCAACGAGCTTTTCCCCTTGATTCTCTTCATCGGCATAGGTGCGATGATAGACTTCGCCCCCCTGCTATCCAACCCAAAGCTTATGCTCTTCGGGGCGGCAGCCCAGTTCGGCATATTCTTTACCCTCGGTATGGCGTCACTGTTTTTTGATATAAACGACGCGGCGTCCATTGCCACCATCGGAGCAGCCGACGGTCCTACCGCCATCGTGGTGGCAAACAAGTTGGCATCCAACTATACAGGTGCAATAATGGTGGCGGCCTACTCATATATGGCTCTCGTACCGATAATTCAACCGCCTATTATTAGGATGCTTACCAGCAAAAGCGAACGGCTTATAAGAATGCCCTATGTTCAGAAGGAAATATCTAAAACCACAAAGATTATTTTCCCCATCTGCATTACCATTATAACCGGTCTTGTTTCCCCCAAATCCGTTGCCCTTGTGGGCTTTCTGATGTTCGGCAACCTTATAAGAGAATGCGGCGTGCTTGACTCCCTGTCCGACACCGCCCAGAAGGTGCTGGCGAATCTGGTTACAATATTTCTCGGCATCACCATTGCCACCCAGATGCATTACAGCAAGTTCCTTACCGGCGGAACACTTTTGATATTGGGTCTCGGCCTTATCGCCTTTATATTCGATACCGTAGGCGGCGTGCTGTTTGCGAAAGTCCTCAACCTCTTTGTAAAGAATAAGATTAACCCCATGATAGGCGCTTGCGGCATTTCCGCCTTCCCCATGTCCGCCCGTGTGGTACATAAGATGGGGCTTAAGGAGGACAACCAGAACTTCCTGCTTATGCAGGCAATCGGCGTGAATGTTTCGGGACAGATTTGTTCGGTAGTTGCCGGCGGTCTTATCTTAGCCTTCTTCGCGAAATAGTAAGGTAAAGGAGGAGAATTTAACATGTTACCTCAATTATTGGAAGCAAAAGTGGAATTCCGTCCCGAACAGTTTCTGCAGGTCTGGGACAAAATAATCTTCGGTATGGTGGGTATATTCGTGGTGGTGCTGGCTATAATCGGCGTTACCGTATTGTTGAACAAGCTTACCGAAAGGAAAAAGAAATAGCATAACAGATTAAGCACACCGTAAAAAAGCGGTGTGCTTTTTGATTATCGCCTTTTATTGACAAAACCTAAAGCATATGCTATAATTTTTCAATCTGAAAAGTAAGAAGGTAACAATTATGAAGGCATTGGTTACGGTAATCGGACGGGACCAGATCGGTATTATCGGCGGGGTTTGCACAAAACTTGCCGAACTTGACGTAAATATCCTTGACATAAGCCAGACGGTTATGCAGGGCTATTTCACTATGATGATGATTGTCGACCTTGCCACCAGCGGCAGGGATATGGAAACCGTCTCGGCGCACCTTAAGGTCTACGGCGAAGGCAGAGGGCTGGATATACGGCTCCAGCGGACGGATATTTTCGACGCCATGCATACGATTTAGAGGTTGGGTATGCTTAACATAAACAACATACTTCAGACCATACAGATGATTGACAAGCAGCATCTGGACATTAGAACCGTCACCATGGGGATATCCCTTCGGGACTGCAGCGATTCGGATATAAACAAAAGCTGCAAAAAGATATATGACAAGATAACAAAAAAGGCTCAGAATCTTGTAAAGGTAACCGAATCCATCGAAAGGGAATACGGCATTCCCATCGTAAACAAGCGGATTTCGGTCACCCCCGTCTCCCTTGTGGCGGAATCCGCCGAGTCGGAGGATTGTGTTTTATATGCCGTCACTTTAGACAAAGCCGCCAAGGAATGCGGCGTTGACTTTATAGGCGGCTATACCGCCCTTGTTCAGAAGGGCTATACCCTCGGCGATAAAAGGCTTATTTCCTCTCTGCCGGAAGCTCTGGCGGCAACGGACATCGTCTGCGGCAGCGTGAATGTGG
This sequence comes from Clostridiales bacterium UBA1389, assembly GCA_002305335.1. Classification (GTDB taxonomy): domain Bacteria; phylum Bacillota; class Clostridia; order Oscillospirales; family CAG-382; genus UBA1206. Next base: position 19,747 of record DBQR01000012.1, on the reverse strand, counting down.
CATCCACCCGCACCGGCATAAACATGGACGCGGTGGCGGAGATGGGTACTACAATTAAAAAAATCGCGGAATCTACAAAGGATTCCGGCTGTTCGGGCTGTGCCAAATTCGTGGTGTTCGCCAACGCCGTTGAGGATAATCCCTTTATGGCGGGGGCTTTCCACGGAGTGGGGGAACCCGAATGCACCATAAACGTGGGGGTTTCGGGTCCCGGCGTGGTTCACCACGCTTTACAGAAGGTAAAAGGGGAATCCTTTGATGTGGTGGCGGATATAATAAAGAAAACCGCCTTCCGGATAACCCGTATGGGGCAGCTGGTGGCAAAGGAAGCCTCAGACCGGCTGGGGGTCCCCTTCGGGATAGTGGATTTATCCCTTGCGCCCACCCCGGCGGTGGGGGATAGCGTGGCAAGGATTCTTGAGGAAATGGGGCTGGAAGTCTGCGGCACCCACGGCACCACCGCCGCTCTGGCATTGTTGAACGACGCCGTCAAAAAGGGCGGAATAATGGCATCCTCCCATGTGGGGGGGCTTTCGGGGGCATTTATCCCCGTTTCGGAAGACGAGGGCATGATTGCCGCCGCCAAGTCGGGGGAACTGACCATCGACAAGTTAGAGGCAATGACCTGCGTCTGTTCGGTGGGGCTGGATATGATAGCCATCCCCGGGGACACCCCGGCGGAAACCATTGCCGCCATTATCGCCGACGAGGCGGCTATCGGGGTTATAAACGGCAAAACCACGGCGGTGAGGATCATCCCCGCCATAGGCAAAAAGGTGGGGGAAACGGTGGAATTCGGCGGCCTGCTGGGCACCGCGCCGGTTATTGCGGTACATCAGAAGTCAAGCAGGGATTTTATAAACCGCGGCGGAAGAATTCCTGCTCCTTTGCAGAGCCTGAAAAATTAAATACCGCCGGTGTAAGCCGGCGGATTTCATCCGAAATGCCAAGGCAGAAAAACACAACCCAAATTAGCCTCCCTTGTGCAAAGGGAGGTGGCGAGGCGTAGCCGAGCCGGAGGGATTGTCACTCGCTGCAGGCGGATTTCATCCGAAACGAAGCTGAGGATTTTATTCGTTTCTTCTTTCCCTTATATACGGCACTGCCCCTCATCCGTCAGCCTGCGTCTGACACCTTCCCCTCCGGGGGAAGGCTTTTTTACCTACAGCGTAAGCTGTGTATTTCATTTTGAAAATTTTCGTCCGCACTTGGGGCAAAAGGCAAAATCCTCCGCTGTACCGTAACCGCATTCGGGGCAAACCTTTTTAAAGCCGACTCTGTTAAAACAGTCAAAATGCATCTTGCTTGTATCAATCTCAAAAATCCTGCCTTTTTCAATCCCTTCGCCGGTTGCTTTATCTATCTCCGCAACACCGCCGCAGCAGGACAGCTTAACATAATACCTCTTATTCCACCTAAAAACCGGGATAAAAAACAGGGTAAGCACCGTAAAGACCATAAAAACCTCAACCGCCCCGTATCTCCCGCAGGCGGGACAGGTAAGGTTCTGCCGGAAATCAAGGGGCTTTTCTTTTTGTGTTACCCCGATTATGAAAAACATTATTCCGCCGCCGCTTTTTTAAGGGCTTGATTCTGTATAAGCATTATCTGCTTAATCCCCTTCTGGGCAAGGGTTATAAGCTTTTTAAGTTCTTCCGGGGTAAAGGAACGCCCCTCCCCGGTCCCCTGCACCTCGATGAAGGAGCCGGTTTCGTCGGCCACGATGTTTATATCCACCTGTGCCGAGGAATCCTCCTGATAGCAAAGGTCAAGCATTACTTCCTCATTGACTATCCCCGCCGAAACGGCGGCTATCTGATGGACAAGGGGATTTTCGCTTATCAGACCGGCTTTAAGCCATTTTCTTACCCCTAAAACCAGCGCCACATATGCGCCGGTAACCGAGGCGGTGCGGGTTCCCCCGTCGGCCTGGAGCACGTCGCAGTCAATCCAGATAGTCTTTTCTCCCAGCTTGTCATAGTCCACCGCATCCCGCAGGGAACGCCCGATTATCCGCTTTATTTCGGTGGACCTTCCGTCGGGCTTGGATGTTTCCCGCTTTTTTCTTACCGTGGTTGAGGAAGGCAGCATGGCATATTCGGCGGTAAGCCAGCCCTTTCCCGTACCGGTAAGGAAGGGCATCGTTCCCTCTTCCAGCAGAGCGGTACACAGCACTCTTGTTTTCCCCCAGTTAATAAGCACCGAACCGCCGCCGGTTTCGGTAAAGTCGGTTATTATTTCAATATTTCTCAAAGCGTCGTTTTTTCTGCCGTCAATTCTCATTATATCCACCCTCACAACAGTTTTATGTACTTATTATAGCCTGACGCCAAAAAAAGTCAACAAGACATTTTCCGGTATTTTTCCCCCAAGGGTTGATTTTGACGATTCATTGTGATAAAATTCCTTTAGGTTATTTTATACGGATATACCATTAATACACAACCTTTACAGGAGGAATAAAATGAAAATCATCGTTACCGAAAACTATGGGGAAATGTCAAAGGAAGGGGCAAAAATAATAGCAAAGCTGCTTAAGGAAAAGCCCGACTGCATTCTCGGTCTTGCCACCGGCTCCACCCCGGTGGGGATGTACGAGGAGCTTATAAGGCTTAACAAGGCGGGAGAAATATCCTTTAAAGGTGTTACCACCTTCAACCTTGACGAATATTATCCCCTGTCCCCCGACCACGACCAGTCCTACCGTTATTTCATGAATAAGAATCTCTTCGACCATGTGGATATCGACAAGGCAAGAACCCATGTTCCCAACGGCCTTGCCAAAAACCCCGAAGAGGAGGGCAAAGCCTATGACAAAGCCATCGACGAAGCCGGCGGAATCGACCTTCAGGTGCTCGGCGTCGGTCAGAACGGCCATATAGGCTTTAACGAACCCGAAGAGGAACTGTATGTGGGCACCCACCTGACCGGACTCACCGAGTCCACCATAGAGGCCAACGCCCGTTTCTTTGCTTCAAAGGACGACGTTCCCACCAAAGCCGTAACCATGGGCATGGGCTCGATTATGAAGGCACGAAAGATAATCGTCCTTGCTTCGGGGAAAAACAAGCATTTCGTGGTAAGCAAAATGCTTGACGGCAGAATAACCACCTCTGTCCCCGCAACATTGCTTAAGCTCCACGGCGACGTTATTCTTGTCTGCGACAAGGCGGCATACGAAGGTTAATTCAACATAACATAACGGCTGACGGGCATTTCCGCCGGCCGTTTTTTCATTATTTTAGCAAAAACTATTGCAAAAGCATGGAATTTGTGCAATAATATAAAGTAATCCGTAAAAAACGGGTATTTTTTAAATATAAGGAGTGACAATTTTTACTGTGGATGACAGTATACCGCGAAGTATTGTATTACTTATAATACTTCTTATTGCCGGGGGCTTTTTCTCCGGTTCAGAAACAGCTTTTTCCTACTGCAACTCGGTCAGGATAAAGCTGCTTGCCGAAGACGGCAACAAAAGCGCCAAAAGGGTGGTTTGGATAACCGAAAACTTCGAACAAACGGTTGTAACCCTTCTGATCGCCATAAACATTATCCATATCATTGCCGCATCCACCGCCACAATTATGGCGGTTAAGCTGTTAGGCAGCATAGGGTCGGTGGTGGCAACGGCGGTCTTAACCATTCTGGTGTTTTTATTCAGCGAAAACATACCCAAAAATATCGCCCGCGCCAATCCGGACGCCTTTTCCTTGGCGGTGTCCCTGCCGGTGAAATGGTTTATCTATCTGCTCTGGCCTTTTGCCCAATTCTTTATGCTTATAGGCAGGCTCGCCAAAAAGCTGATGCGTATCAAGAACGACACCCCCTCTTTGACCGAAGACGAATTTGCCGAAATCGTGGAATCCGCCGGGGACGACGGGCTTATGGAGCCGGAGGAAACCGAAATTATAAAGTCAGCTATTGAATTCGGCGACCTTACGGTGGGGGACGTTATGACAAGGCGGGAGGAAATTTCCGCCATCCCCATCAACGTATCCATGACGGGACTTAAAAACATCCTGCTTGAGGAAAAGTTTTCAAGGTTTCCCGTTTACGACGGGAATATCGACCATATCGTGGGGGTGCTTCAGTCGGCCAACTGCCTTTGGAAGCTGGTTCAGGGAATCCCCTTCAGAATGAAGGGAGTACTGTCCAAACCCTATTTCGTTTCCCCCAATACCCGCCTTGACGAGGTGTTTAAGGAAATGGGGCAAAAACGCACCCATTTTGCCATCGTCAGGTCGGAGGAGGGCAAAACCATCGGCATCATAACCATGGAAGACATTCTTGAGGAAATCGTCGGCGAAATCTATGACGAGGACGACGATTCGTTTGCCGAAGGAACCGGGGGTGACGGGATATGACGCTGACCGACATTATCACTACAATTCTGATTATCATATTCGTAATTCTTTCGGCCTTTTACTCCTCAGCGGAAATCGCCTTTGCCAAGGCCAACGCCATCCGAATAAAGAAACAGGCGGAAAGCGGGGACAAGACCGCAAAGCGGGAAAAATATATCAACGACAACTACACCATGTCCCTGTCAACTCTGCTGGTGGGGAACAACCTTGTAAACATCGCCGCCTCCTCTGCGGCAACGGTGCTTTTCGTCGCCCACCTGGGACAGGCAAAGGGGCAGTCGGTTGCCACCGTAGTCATAACCCTTGTTATAATAACCTTCGGCGAAACCCTGCCGAAAATAATAGCCTCTGCCATACCCGACAAACTCGCACGATTCTACGCCCTCCCCTTACGGTTTTCCATGATAGTTTATTATCCCATGGTACGGGTGGTTGACAAAATGGTAAAGTGGGTTGAACCCTTCTGGACACCAAAGGAAAAAGCCCCTCTGGTCACCGCCGAGGAACTGTATGAAATGGTGGACAATATCGAGGACGAAGGGGTGTTCACCGAGGACGAAGGGGAACTTATAAAGTCGGCGATTGAGTTTACCGACACCAACGCCATGGATATTCTTGTACCCAGGGTGGACGTGTTCGCCATCGACATAGATGAGGAAATACAGATAACCGATGAATTTTACCGCTATTCCCGTATTCCCGTTTACCGGGGGAGCATCGACAACATAATAGGCATACTCCCCACCAAGAAACTCCTCCGGGAGATTGCCGCGGGCAACGAATATAATTTGGAGGAAATGCTTAACCCCCCCATATTCGTGCATATGACCAAAACCGTTTCGTCAATTATCGACGAATTCCGAAAAAAGCGGCAGCAGCTTGCGGTGGTGGTGGACGAGTACGGCGGCACGGCGGGCATCCTCACCATGGAGGATATAACAGAGGAAATCGTGGGGAACATCTTTGACGAACGGGACCTGGTGGAGGACGATATCCGCAAAGTCGGGGAAAACCTGTACGAAGTTGACGGTTCCACCAATATATACGACCTGTTCGACACCCTTGACTGGGAGCCGTCCGATTTCGAAACCGAATATACCACCGTCGGCGGCTGGGCTACCGAAATGCTGGATAAATTCCCCGAAAACGGCGACAATTTTGTCTATAAGTGCCTTAAGGTGACGGTGCTTGAGGCAAAATCCATGCGGGTTGAAAAACTGCTGGTTGAATTCACTCCTCCCGCGGAGGAAGAATAATATACGCTGAAACAGTAACAAACATATTTATTCGTCAATCAGGCAGCGGAATCATCCCTGCCTGATTATTTAATTATAGGGGCGATATTAAAAGCCTTCCCCTTGAGGGGAAGGGGGACCGCGCAAGCGGTGGATGAGGGGTAGTGCCCCATATCCGGAAGATATGAAATTTAACCCTACGACTGTCGCCGGCGGGCGACAATCCCTCCGGCTCGGTTTCACCTCAGCCTCCCTTTGCACAAGGGAGGCTGCATTGCGATTCGCCATTGAATTAAATGCGCCCCCGAAGGGGGAGCAGGTGTTTAGGATAATATAATAATAAGGATTTCATATGTAAGCGAATTTTTTTCCAGATATGAAATTATTGGGTTTTATTATTCTTCTCCTCCAGATTTTACGGCACAACCCCTCATCCGTCAGCCTTCGGCCGACACCTTCCCCTCAAGGGGAAGGCTTTTTTCTTTCCGCCTTCCCCTCTCAATATAAACCGTCATAAAAATCCCATCTTGCGTTTAAATGATATCCCCCGCATAAATATCCACCCAAATAAAAAAGCCTGAAAAATCAGGCTTTTTATTATATAAACTCTTAATTTTCCCCGTTTTCATCCTTATCCTTGCGGTTTTTGACCTTCAGAATCAGGCCGTCGGCAAGGGAATCGTTATGAGTGGTAAAACTGTATATTCCGTCGGGGGTTTTGATATCAATGGAATGGGTGTTTATTTCGTAAACATTCTTTTCCTTTTGAATGTTAATTACCTTCGGTACGACGGAAATATCCTCTATGGCATCGTAGGTGAAAACCTTAAAGCTTTCCGTTTCCTTATTTTCGATAAGGGAAAAGGTGAGGTTGTAAACAAACAGCTTGTGGGGAGATATTAAAAACGCCGTAGCGGAATAAACGTCGGTCCTGAAGGAGCCGTCCCGTCCTTTTTTAAGTTCGGTAGCCCGGTCGCCGTATAAAAAGCTTTCGGCAACATAATCGTCTATTATCTTGACATGCTTGTCGGAAGCAAGGGCTTTTTCGTTGGCAACCTCAAGCAGGGGCTTTATTTTTGTTTTTACGGTGCTGTCGTACTGGGAATCCCTTGTGGTTGCCACCAAAAAGAACAGCACGATAATCAATCCTACAATCATTACAACTACCGTCAGGTTGTAGGTGAACCATGAATCGATCAAAAAGCCGAAATACCAGTTGATAAAACCCAGTACCGCTAAGACGATACCTACGATCAAAGGGGTGAGACTCTTGTGAAAATAACGGTAATTTGTTTTGTAATCCATGTGTTTTCCTTTCAATTTATATTGTTGCGTAAATATACTTCATTGCGAATCTGCCGAAAAAGTTTTTCTTTTTGTAGGTGTCTTTGGCAAGAGCAAGGGCATAATCCCTTATTGCGGTCTTTTCCTTGTCGTTTACGATATGCTGGGAAAACCTGGCTTTCTGGGCGATGGCGTAAACGGTTTCATCCGGACGGGAGGATCGGGTCAGGGTTATAATATATTTCCACATATTTATAACCGATTTGTTGTTGGAATTCACCGCAAACTGCCGGTTTCTTACCATAATCATGACATGCCGCCTGATAACCGCAGCCGAAGCTATCAGGGCAAGGGCTATTATGATATGAATAAGGGTTCTGCTTCCCTTATCCCCTTCGGGAGGATTAACCGGAATCACCGGCGATTCGTCTGAAGTGTCTTCGGTTTCATCACGGGAGGATTCCTCGGAGGTTTCATCGCTGGAAGAATCGCTGTTACTGTCATCCTCCGCCGAGCTGTCGTCGGTTGAGTTTTCGGAAGGGTCGAAGGAGCTTCCTCCGGTGGGGAAGCCGGGGGTTACGTTTACGGGGAGCCAGCCTACTCCGTCAAGGTAAACTTCAACCCAGGCGTGGGCCTGCCGGTCGGTAAGGATTATATTGCCGCTTCTGTCCATGTTTGACCGGTCAACGTAAAAGCCGGTTACATAACGGGCGGGAATGCCTGCCTGCCTGTACAAAAGTACCGCCGCGGAGGCAAAGTGCATACAAAATCCCGTTCTGCTTTCGCTTAAGAAGTAGGAAACGAAATCCTTTCCCTGGGGCAGGGTGTTTATGTTAAGGGAATATTTCCCGTGATTTTCGACAAACTGCTCTATGGCGAATACCTTTTCCTCAAAGGACATCGAATCCTTTATTCCGATTTGCCTGAGGGTGTCGCGAACGGTGTCATAGGAGGAAACCGGCACCTGTAAAAAATACCGGTAAACCAATTTGCGGTATTCGTTTTCGTATTCCGCAAGCCGGTCGGGAAGGGAAAGTGATGACCATTTGCCTTTGTAGGTATAGTAGTCGATAACATAACCGTAGCTTGTACGGATTTTATTTTCCGGGAACTGATAGTAGGCGTCCGATGGCAGGTAGGACTCGTCCCCTAAAAAGTTGGGCGGGGTAAACACCAGCGGGTTTGTCAGGTCGTAGCAGTTGATGCTTGCCCAGAAGGAATCGTAGTAGTCCGCCGAATGCCTGATGGCGGCGGCGGGAAACTCAAGGGGGGAAGCTTCCTTTATATCCGCGTATTTTTTCATCAATGCTTCCACCGCGGCTGTATATTCCTCCGAAGGAGGCAGCCACCGGTTGTCTATATATTCCCCGGAGGAATAAGCCCGGAGGAGGAAGTTCTTATTGTAAACGGTATGGAGCTTGATTAAGGTTTTATCGTTGAATTTAATACTGTGAAGGTTGGACAAATCCACCGGATTTTCATAGGCGTTTTCGCTTATCCGGTCCTCGCCGGAATTTTCGCCGTTGCCGGATTCATCCGATGACGGCCCGGAATTTTCGCCGGAGTTATCCTCCCCCGATGATACGTCGCTGGTTTCGATGTCGGAAGGCGCTTTCGGTTTCAGGGAAATATCAAGCCATTTCAGAATATTCTTATTCAAGTCGTTGACCGGTTCGTAACGCTTATAGCTTTCGGCGGGATTGATTATTACAATCACCGTAAGCAGGGCGGCGACAAAGGGGGTCATAATAAGGGTGACCTTTGCCGAATGGTTCCGGTTGGATTTACGTAGAAACCCGACAAACAACAGTATTATCCAGAAGGTGGTTATCATTACGAAGGGTATCATGTCCGGCGTGGTGTTTACGATAAACATACATGCCGAAAAGAAGGGAATTGAAATGACAAACACCGGAAAAACCGTCTTTGTGCGGCTTATTATAAAGGCATACACAAAGGCTAAAACCACGGCAAAGAACACCAGAAACAGCATTGTTTCCTTACCGTTTATGCCGCTTCTAAGCTCATCGGAGGTGTAATACGGCTTTATTTCCTCTATAAATCTCGCAAACCTGACCAAAACCCAGCTTATCGAGGTTTTTCCGCCGGTTATTAGGAAATGCCTTTCAAAATAGCCGAAGACGGCAAAGGTGACTATGGAGGCGGATGCCAGACCCCATCTTATGTAAAGATTCGAAATGTTGAAAAGCAGAGTAAAGCAAAGGGAGGAAAGCACGCAGATGAAAATAAGAACAAGATTGTTGACATCTATCTTAAAGGAGGTAATTACGCAGAATATCGTACCCACAAGGGCAAAAAGGGTCAGGCATAAATCGGCAAAGAAACACAAAAGGGTATTTTTCTGCCTTGCAACCATTTTACTGCCTTTCCTTTCCAAGTGATATTTAATGTCTTAGGACTGGGGGGTATCCGTATTTCCTAAGCTTATATGGTACCGCCAGACAAAGCCGTCGTACTGCTTTTTTGCTAAGGAAACGCCGTTTTGCGGCACTCTCTTTGAAAAAAGCCGAACAAACAACGCAATGATTTCGGCATGACTGGTTATCTGAAGGGCTTTTTCTGCTTTTTCGGTGTTGTCGTACCATTTTAAATGGGGCTGGATGGAATAGCCCAAAAGCCATATCACGCACCACGCCAGAATGCTGAAGGTACGGGCAAGTTCGCCGGGGGTGCCGTAAAGGTTAAAGGTTAGTAGTGCCTTCCCCCGTTCGGTTATCAAAGGTTCCCTTATCATAACCTCGTCCCGCTTTGAGGTCAGCTTCCAGTGGATAAGGTTTATCGGGTCTCCGACACGGTAGCCCCGCACGTCGTAGTCCTCGGCAAATCCCCCGCCGGGCTTGGGTTTGGCGGTTATCCCCATCAGATCCCCTATGGGGAGCTCGGGTATGGGGGAGGGGGGCTTGGGAAGGGGATAAACGTTTATAAAGGATATATGTTCCTTCTGATAGGTATGGCTGAACAGCCCCAAATAATCGTGCACCTTAAATTTTATAAGGCGGCATTTTATCCTTCCGCATTCGTCGGTACGGATGGGGAAGGTGATATTGGAATTCTGGCAGCCGTATATCTTCAGCTTTTTCCTTGCGTTTTCCCTTCCCGTCAGCTGATTTGTAAGCTCAAAAGAAAAGGAAATGCAGCCGATAGGCAGCACCGTCCTTCCCCTGACCGTAACCGTGGCATAGGTTTCATCCCCCATATTCACCGATTCGGGGATATTAAAGGTTATATTGGTTTTCCGCTTTTTCGGGAGGGTAACAAGGAGGGAGAGTATCGGCATGAGTATTGTCATTAACAGCATATACCATGCGACAGCCCCGCTGTAGAAGATATAAAAGGCAATCATGCCGATCAGCAGCAGGACATAGGCAATCCTTCTTACAAGCATAACAATCCCCCGTTATGCGATTTTAGGGGCGGGTGTGTTCTTGAGTATGGTATTCAGCACCGGCTGTTTGTTTACAATGCCTTTATGGGCTTCCGGGGTATAAACAAGGCGGTGTTCGATGGTGGTATGGAAAACCGACTGGACATCCTCCGGCACCACAAAATCCCTTCCGTCGAACCAGGCGGAAGCCTTAGCCATGGCGGTGAGTGCAATGGTAGCCCGGGGGGACGCTCCCTGGATAATGTAATGGCTGGTACGGGTGGCGTTTATAAGGTTTATAATATAGCAGTATATGTCATCATTCACATAGACGGAATGAACCTTCTTGCGCATCTCGATAAGCTCGTTTTTGCTTATTACCCCCTTGATATCCCCCAGCAGATTTAAGCTTTCCTTCCGTTTCAGAAGCTCGAATTCCTTTAAAGGTTCGGGGTAGCCGATGGAAAGCCTTATCATAAAGCGGTCTATCTGGGAATCGGGCAACAGCTGGGTGCCGGAAGCGCCGAAGGGGTTCTGGGTGGCAATTACGATAAAGGGCCGGGGGGTGGGGTGGGAAACCCCGTCCACGGTTACCTGGTTTTCCTCCATGGCTTCCAGCAGCGCCGACTGTGTACGGCTGGTGGCACGGTTCAGCTCGTCGGCTAAAAACAGGTTGCACAGCACCGCCCCCTTCTGGTATTCCATCAGTCCCGTGTTTTTGTTGTATATGGTGTAGCCCACAATGTCGGAAGGCAAAACGTCCGGGGTAAACTGCATCCTGCCGTAGTCAAGGCTCATTGCCTTTGAAAAGGCAAGGGCTAACGTGGTTTTTCCCACGCCGGGGATGTCCTCGATAAGTATATGCCCGCCGGCAAGAACCGCAAGCATAACCCTGTTAATGAGTTCATCCTTCCCGATGAACGCTTTTTTTACTTCCTCAATAACATCCTGCGCTTTGCTCATTGGCTGTCTCCTTATAATTGATTATTTAAACCGGTTTTACAGTTCCTTTTTCATATTGATTTTGCCGTTTTCCGGTTCCTTTGCAAAAACAAAGCCCTGCCTTTCATAAAACCGAACGGCCGAGGGATTGTTTTTATAAACATTCAGTTTTATTGTGTTTATGCCGTTGCTCTTCAGATAATTATAGGCAAACTCAAGCATTCTGCTGCCTATACCTTGAGACCGCATATCAATTCTTACACCGAAATATGACAAATGTCCGTATTTACCGACTTCATCCTCACGAACGGACAGGGCAAAGCCGCCGATATATCCGTTACCGGCTTTATATACAAACGCCTTCCGCTCGCCGGCTTTCATAAGTGTGGCAAGCCGGGAAGAAGGGGAGGTATCCCCCCAGAAGGCAGTGCATTTATCAAGTTCGTCAAGGGTTATTTCAACGATTTCATAATCATTCATTGAATATACGGCTCCGGCAGAGGAAAAGTTTCAAAAAAATATTAATATTAAGCGAATAAAAAAACAGAGCATAAAAGCATTATACCATAAATCTGGATATTTTCAATACCATTTAGTATATTTTGATTTTCAATGTAACATTTCTGTCAGCTTATTGACATAACGTAAATAAAAGTTATAATAAACATATAAAATCCTCCCATTGTGAAAGGACTGGTTTTTATAAATAACGGGTTTATAAAATGCGCTGCGGCGGCTGTAAAAACGCTACCCTGCGACGTTTCCGGGAATTCAAAGAGAATAATTGAAAAATATATCGGTCTGGCAGAAAAGGGGGTAAAGCTTGCTGCTTTCCCCGAACTCTGTATTACCGGTTATTCCTGCGGGGATTTCTACCGGCAAAGTCTGCTGTTAAAACAGGCACGGCAGGCGGCGGAGGAAATATGTAAAGCCACTTCGGAATACGAATGCGTTCTGGTGGCGGGCTGCCCGGTTGAATTAAAAGGCAAGCTGTACAACACCGCCCTTGTTATGTATAAAGGCAGAATTTTAGGTATCGTCCCGAAATCCCATCTGCCGGAATATAACGAATTCGACGAAATCCGCTATTTTGCCGCCCCGCCCACAGAGGTATGGGAAATAAATTTCGCTAATCAAAAAACCTTTTTCGGCACGGATATAATATTTACCTGCGAAAATCTGCCCTCCTTCACCTTTGCCGTTGAAATCTGCGAGGATGCGACGGTGCCGGTACCCCCGTCGGTCGGACATTCCCGCAACGGGGCGAACATAATCGTCAATATCGCCGCTTCCAGCGAAGCGGCGGGGAAAAGCGAAACCCGGCGGAAAATGCTTTCCGCCCATTCATCCCGAATTTATGCCGGTTATATTTATGCCTGCACCGGGGAAGGGGAGTCTTCTTCGGTATGCACCTTTTCCGGCAATTCCTTTATATTCGAAAACGGGGTTCTTCTTGCCGAATCAAAGCCCTTTGAATATATCGACTGCATAACCGAAATCGACTGCGAAAGGATAATAAGTCAGAGAAGGTCATTCAATACCTACACCAACTCCTTTGATGATTATATGCTTTCCCCCTTTTCGATGACGGTAACCGAAACGGCGTTAACCCGTCCTGTTTCACCCTATCCTTTTATACCACGGAAGAATGCGGACGAAAGATGGCGGGAAATACTTGATATTCAGTCATATGCGTTAAAGAAACGTCTTGAAACAGCACACGCAAAGCCCCTGCTTAACGTTTCCGGCGGGCTTGATTCCACTCTCGCACTGATTGTCTGCCTTGAAACTATGAAGCTAATGGGGAAAAGTCCATCGGACGTTATCTGCATAACCTCCCCCGGACCCGGAACCACCGGCCGGACAAAAAACAACGCCAAAACCATAATTACCGGCCTTGGGGCAACCTACCGGGAAATAAGCATAAAGGATTCGGTTATAAGGCACCTTAAGAGCATAGGTCACGACACCGTAAGCAAGGACTTAACCTTTGAAAATGCCCAGGCCCGGGAACGCACCCAGATTGCCATGGATATAGCCAATATGGAAAACGCCCTTATGGTGGGCACCGGGGATATGTCGGAACTTGCCTTGGGCTTTACCACCTACGGCGGCGACCATATGACCATGTATTCGGTGAATGCGGGAGTCCCCAAATCAATAATAAAGTATATAATCCGCTATTACGCCGACAATTACACATCCGGAAAGGTTAAGCGGGCGTTGTACGATATCTGCGAAACCCCGGTATCGCCGGAGCTTCTGCCCTCCAGTGACGGCAAGCCCGCCCAGAAAACCGAGGAAATTATAGGTCCCTACGCCATACACGACTTTATTTTGTTTTATATCGTAAAATACGGTTTTTCCCCCCTTAAGATATACCGTCTTGCAAAGACCGCCTTCGGCGGGATTTACCCCGAAGACGTGCTTAAAAGCACCTTTATAACCTTCTATAAAAGGTTTATACCCCAGCAGTACAAGCGTTCCAGCGGACCCGATTCCCCCAAGATAGGCAGCGTTTCGGTCACCCCCCAAAACGGCTGGAAAGCTCCGTCGGACGTGTCCAACAGGCTTTGGGAAGCGGAAGTTTCGGAAATTTCGTCCAATTAAGCCTGCCGCCAAAATCCACCCCCGGAGGTAATGGGAATGAGAGTTAAGAGAACAAGCAAAGTATTATCGGTTTTCCTTGTAGTTGCTTCACTGTTCGGTGTTATCGCCTTTCTGCCGGTCAAAGCTTATGTGGCACCCTATTATCACAAGCCCACGGATATGCCCAGTATATACATCTATACGGACAGTCAGATAAACCGGGATGCCTATGTCTATTGCAAAATCGTGGCGGTTGACCGGACAGAGGGGCAGTTTGCCACCGTTGACGACACCAACGCTACCGTTAAGGTGAGGGGAAACTCCACCTCCTCCGGGGAAAAAAAGCCCTATAACTTCAAATTCAACGCCAAAACCGACCTTTTCGGTCTGGGGAAGGCAAAAAAATGGTGCCTGCTTGCCAACCATTACGATAAAACCCTTATGCGAAACAAGCTGGTATTCGATTTTTCTGAAAAGATCGGAATGGAATTCGTCAGCGACAGCATGTTTGTCGACGTTTACCTTAACGGCACTTATTTAGGCAACTATCTCCTTACCGAAGCGGTGGAGATAGGCTCCACCCGGGTTGACATCGAACCGGATGACAACGAAGTGCTGTTTGAAATCGAACCCTGGGAGGGTTATTCCAACCCCCTTTCCTACAGAACTCCGAGGTACGGAATTCTGTTAGGCTACAACGACCCGGAAGACCCTGCGGCGGGGCTTCAAAGCTATGTGAATACCTTCTTTACAAACGCCGAAAACGCCCTTGCTTCAAAAAACAAAACAAATATTTCAAAATATTTCGACCTTCAGTCCTTTATCGATACCTACATCGTTCAGGAATATTTTAAAAACGTTGACTTCAATACCAGCTCCACCCGCTATTATATCAAAGACGGACATCTGTACGCCGGTCCCGTATGGGATTTCGATTTGTCCTCGGGGAACTGCTCCTCAACCTATTACACCACCTACAACAATGTAAAAACCACCGGCAAGTCCTATGAGGGAATCTGGTGCAACGCCCAGTGGTATAAGGTACTGCTTACCTGCACCTGGTTTACAGATATGCTGAAAGCCAGATACCTTGAGATTCAGGACGAAATAATAAACACCTATCAGGACAACATAATAGGGAAAAACCGGATTGATTTCCTTATTTCCGAAAATAAAAATTCCTTTGACCGCAATTATGCCCTTGCGGGATGGTCGATAAGCAGGGTATATTCCGACCTTGAACGCATCCCCGATTCCACCTATCAGGCGAACGTGGAATATCTCAGGACCTGGTTTAAAAACCGGAACGCCTGGCTGCTCAAGCAGTGGGATATAGAAGGCTGCAATCTTACCGTCAAAAGCAACAGCCCCTACAGACTTGACGGAATGTTTATAACAAACGTCCCCACCAACACCTATGTGGCGGAGTTCCTCTCAATGATGAAGTCGGGTTCAACCGTCGTTCGGGACGGTATGCCCTCCACCTCAAGCATAGTCCGCACCGGCGACGCGGTAACCTTGGGCGGTCCTTCCTATCAGATAGCGGTCACCGGCGACACAAGCGGGGACGGAAAGCTGGGGGTTATCGACTATATACAGCTCCGCCTTCACATTCTCGGCATTGCCGAGCTGCAGGGAGCATACAAGCTTGCCGCCGACTATAACCATGACGGCAAGGTGGCGGTTATGGACTATATCGGCTTAAGGCTTAAACTGCTGGGAATAGATTGAATTTACAGGAGGAAGAATTTTGCTTACAGATAACATTACAAAGTTCAAAAGCCATTTTCCCCTCTCGTCGTCCGCCGAACTGCGGCTTCAGACCAACAGGACCAAGGGGGTAACCTTCGTTGCGGGGAATCTCACTGCCAACAGCCGGAGCGAAACTTCGGGGGTTTCCTCAAGGGTGTATAGGAACGGGGTTTACGGCTTTGCTTCCGCCGCCTCCGCCGACGACGAAGCTATTCTCAAGGTGTTAAAAACCGCCGGCGAAAACGCCGTGTTTATGGATAATAAAGTTAACCGGAACAAGGGTATGTTTGCTCCTGTCCCGGCGGGAAGCTTTTCCGACGGTGTTGAAATATCGGACATACCCCAGAAGGAATTCATCGAGTTTGGCAAACAGATAGACAGCTATATTACAAATAAATATAAAAACCTTTCCAGCCGCATTATCTCCCTTCGGGAGGAATGCATTGAAAAGGTTATAACCACCTCCGACGGCTATAATGCCCGTTTCATTCTGCCGCGAAGCTATGTTTATGTATTTTTAAGCACAGCCACAAACGCCGGAGTTACGGTGGAACTTTTCGCCCCCACGGGAGGATACGGCACCTTTGACAAAAACTTCGACGACCCGGCAAAGCTTTATCCCGTCATTGACGAATACTATGACAGGCTGATGCAGAAGCGGGAAGGGGTATATGCCGACGCGGGGCTTAAGATGGTAATATTGGGGGGCGACCTTTCGGGTATGCTCGCCCATGAGGCGGTGGGTCACACCGTTGAGGGGGATCTGGTACTGAACGGTTCGGTGGCAAAGCATAATTTAGGAAAACAGGTGGCATCGGAACTGGTGTCATTAGTTGACTTTGCCCACACCTACAACGGAGATATGGCGCCCATACCGGTTTATGTTGACGACGAAGGAACTCTGGCTAAAGACGCAGTTCTTATAGACAAGGGTATTTTAACCGGCTATATGACCAATCGGGAGCTGGCTTCCCATTTCGGCATGGTGCCCACCGGCAACGCCAGAGCCTTCCTTTTCTCGGACGAACCCATTATCCGTATGCGGAACACCGCCATCCTTCCCGGGAAGGACAAGCTGGAGGATATGATCGCTTCGGTTGACGACGGCTATTATCTCCTTTCCACCATGAACGGTCAGGCGGACACCACCGGGGAATTCATGTTCGGCATAACCATGGGATATGAGATTAAAAACGGCAAATTGGGAAAAGCCATCCTTGACACCACCATTTCCGGCGTTGCCTTTGAGATGCTTAAAACCGTGGATATGGTGTCCGACGGTATGACCTGGTCCTCCTTCGGCTACTGCGGTAAAAAGCAGCCTATGCCGGTGGGGATGGGGGGACCCGCCGTAAGATGTAAAGTTATGATAGGAGGCAGATAAATGGAAAACCTTAAAAAACAGGCCTCAAAATGCATGGAATCGATAAAGCAAAAGGGAATAGACAAGGCTTACTGCTATGTTTCCTCACGGGTTATAAACGAATTTAATATCGACAGCACGGGCTATTATCTTTTCCGTACGGTATTCGACAACTCCCTGTCGGTCACCCTTTACAACAAGGGAAAGAAAGGGGTTGTGTCGCTAAACCGCTTTGACGACGAATCCATAAGCAAAGCCGTGGATAACGCCGTTGCCGCCTCCGAATCCGCCTCCCCCGACGATGCCTGGGATATTGCCCCGGTAAGCCGGAACGACGCCTTTGTGTCGGGGTGTCCCGAACCGGACATCCCCCGCCTGTTTGACTGCGCAGTGGAGTTTTTGGGGGATATTTCCGCCCGTCACCCAAAAATAGCCCTTGAACAGATGATAATCAAACATTCCCGCACCGACGGGGTTTATATGAACTCCAACGGGGTGGAATTTACCAGCTTAAGCGGAAGTTACACCGTTTATCTTGACTATTCCGCCCAAGAAGGGGAAAAATCCTCCTCCTTTTTCAGCTCCTGGGCTTTAACCGACAGCCTTGACAAGCCCTTTATTGAGCTGGGGTGCATCGAAGAGGATTTATCGAATGTGGAAAAACAGATATTCACCCGTCCGGTGGAGGGCAAGTTTACCGGTACGGTGGTTTTCCCGCCCCAGGCGCTAAACTCCCTGCTTGAGTCCGCGCTGTATAACTTCTGCGGAAACACCACCATACTTGACGGCACCAGCATCTGGAAGGATAAGCTTGACAAGCAGGTTACCGACAGCCGCATAACGATTTCGGCATCTCCCCTTGACGAAAGGATAATCTGCGGGGAAAGGTTTAATTCCGAAGGCTTCAGGTCGGAAAACTACGATATTATAAAAGACGGTGTGCTGAAATCCTTTATGCTGTCCTCCTATGTGGCAAACAAGACATGTAGGGAAAGGGCAAGAAATTCCTCCGACAGTTTTATAATGGCCCCCGGCGATACTACGGTTTCCGAAATTATAAAGGGAATCGACAGGGGAATTCTCGTGGGCAGGCTTTCCGGCGGAGAGCCCGCTACCAACGGTGACTTTTCCGCAGTGGCGAAAAATTCCTTTTACATCGAAAACGGAAAGATAACCAATGCCATAAGCGAAACCATGATAAGCGGCAACTTAGCGGAAATTTTAAATAATGTCCGGGCAATCTCGAAAGAGGTAATCTGCGACGGCTCCACCGTCCTCCCCTATGCCGCCTTTGATAATATAACAATTTCGGGAAAATAAAAGATATAAAAACCGTAAAAAATGCCGCAAACCGCGGTATTTTTTATTGACAAGATATATTACAAACCCGTAGGGGCGGATATCATCCGCCGGCAACGCAAAGAAAAAATACTGGTGAAAGGCGGAATATAAAAAGCCTTCTGTCTTCCGGGGAAGGTGTCAGTCGCAGGCTGNNATGCCGATATTTTTTCCGGGATTACATATCCCTAAGTTGCACCCATTAACGGGTCGGTTTTTTTTAAACATTCTTCATTATTATATATAATGAAAAAATTGCGTTGAAACGCCGTTAACATAATATCCGTTATTATAAATCCGGAAAATGCAATATTTAACACATATATTATTTTGTTATCAACAAACGACAATCTGTGAACACCTCGTAAAACAATAATAACATCCTTGAATTTAATATAAAAATATGATATAATAATACTTACCAACCCATTGCGAATCCGGAAAGGCCTGATAATACTTATGGAAATTCAAACGAAAAAACATGTTTTAATAGTATTTCTTTCCTTTATTTTAGTTTTTTCCCTTTCCTCCTGTTATCATCTCGAAGGCTTAAAGCCGGTGTCCTCGATGGCCGACGAATCCTCGGCGGCAAACGAATCCTCCGGGAATAACGGCGAATCCTCCGCACCCGATGAAACCAACGATATAACAACCGTCTCCGAAGACGAAAGCAGCAATGAGGAAACCTCCGAAGAAACCAGCACGGAACTCCCGGTAAGCTATGAGTTAGAAGGCTTTTATATAACCGGCTTCGACACTTCGGAAATTTCCGGACTCGTTGCGAATCTTAAATCCGTTATGGATTCTGCCGGGGTAAATGTGGGTATCTATTACGAAGACCTTGAAACCGGCTACTCCGTTTCCTACAACAAGGACAAAAAATTCTGCTCCGGCAGCGTTATGAAAGCCCCCTACGCCTTTTTCCTTATGTGGTCCGGGGAAGACCTTCAGGAAAAGCTGACGTTGAAATCAAGCCAAAAAGAAGCGGGCTCCGGCGTGCTGAAAGACAANNAAAGCGACAACACCGCCTACCGGATGCTCTACGAAAACTTCGGCTTCGATTATTTCGACTATTATACTGCCGAGATGGGAATCGTCACCGGCTGTTCGAATTCGAGTTTAGTCGAATCCCTGGGTTTTCTCACCGCAAGGGAAGCGGGACTTATGTTCCGGGACATATACAATAAATCCAAAACCAGCGAAGACGTGGCAAGGCTTATCGGCTACCTTTCGAAAACCGATTATTCCTACCTCCTTGAGGCGGGGATAAAGAACCATACCGTCGCCCACAAGTTCGGCTCTATGTCGGGGGCATATAAGGTCCTTCACGATGTGGGGATTGTTTTGGCCGATAAACCCTATGTTATTTCGATTATGACCGACTTCAACCCCTCCGGCGGTAACGGCAGATCAACCTTCAAGTCCCTTGCTTCGGCTATAAACAGCTTCCACGACAACTTAGGAAATTAATTTTAAATATTCCCCGAAAAAC
>DBQR01000016.1:12509-28130 GCA_002305335.1 Clostridiales bacterium UBA1389 | reverse complement strand
TTGATTTTTTTGAAAAAAGTACTTGACAAACAAATTTTACCTTGCTATAATGCATACAACTTAAAAGGCAAAACGTTCGAAAGGACGTGACGCAAAACTAAAGGGCCTACGCAAGACGGCAGCCAGTTGCAGTTTTCCAAAGGGAAAATGGCAGCTGTTTTTTTATGCAGTCTGCAAAAAATTAAATATCGGGCAAAGTGTTCGAAAGGACGCGACGCAAAGCTATAGGGCCTATGAAAAACGGCAGCCAGTTGCAATTCACATTTGCAACCGGCTTTTTTTATGAATCCGGCAGGAAGGAGGATGGGAAATGGCAACGCCCCACATGTCAGCGTTAATCAAAGAAACAGTCGAAAGCGGCGTAGAGCCCTTAACCACCCTGATTTCACCGGTAAGAAGATGCATGTCCCGGGAAATATACGCCTTCAGGACCATAAGACAGATAAATTCGGTTCAGCTGGGCGTGCTCCGCCCCTCCCAGTACCGAATAGTCTGCGACCGTACCCGGCAGAGCGTAAGGCTTGCCCTGAGCGATTTGGAGGCGGCCATAAAGCTGGCAAAGCAGATGGAAAGCGACGAAGTGGAATTCAACTGGATTTCGGTGTATCTTCCCATTAAGATGCTGAAAAGAAAAAACCACCTTTCCTCCCTTGAAAATTTGGTTAAGGAATACAACAAACCCCAGAAAATATGCCTTGAGCTTTCTTCGGATATATTATTTGAGGACCTTGACAACCTTCAGCCTTTACTTAACGATATAAAGCTTTTGGGCTTTAAAATAGGTCTTTCCGCCTTCGGCGGCGACTTCTGCCCCATGAGCAGGATGTACGGACTGAATGCGGATATCTGCTTCTTCGAGCCGTCGGTGGCGACAAAGTGCGAAACTTCATTGGGGAACCGCCTTGCAGGCCAGATAACCGCCTTTGTAAAATCCGCCGGCTGCGAACCGGTTGCCTGCGTTCCGGGGACAATGCCGAAATCGGCAAAGCCGGACGAATATTCCAAGGCGGGGTTTGCCGGCTTCACCTCCTCCGACGAGGACATGGGCGAATGGTACACCTACGGCGACTTCAGGGACAAATCCCGGGGGGAGGGACTGTAAATGCTTCTTACCAAGGACCCGAAAAAGTTTTTAGTCCGCACCGCCTACGAGGTCAAAAAGTACCGGGTTTTGATGAAGGTCATACCCATTATACTGTCGGCGGTGACCCTCCTGACCTCCACCGTGTATGTGATAGCCGTCATGTATGACAAATACGGCAGCTACACGGTTTCGATAAACAAGCTTGACAATATCGACTATCAGCTGGCTTTATCGGAGGAACGGAACTTCAACACCATGACCAGCCGCCTCAACGCCAGGGCAAGCGAAAAGATAACCAACATAAGCGTAAACGATTTAGACAACGACCTGGACATGATAGACGGCAGTCACAACGGCGCCAACTACGTCGCCTACACCTACTACATGAAGAACGTGGGAAAGCGAACGGTAAAGACCGAATATCTGTTATACATAGTAAACGTAACCCAGAACCTTGACAAGGCGGTGCGTATAAGGCTTTACATAAACGGCGAGCCTACCACCTACGCCCGCACCAGATCAGACGGAAAAGGGCCGGAGGTTGACACCGACGGCACGGTGTGCGAGGAATTCATATCCTCCACCACCATTTCAAGGGAACAGCTCCCCACCACCGCACCGGGAGATACGGTAAAATTCACGGTGGTTATCTGGATAGAAGGGGACGACCCCGACTGCACCGACGACCTTATCGGCGGCACCTTCAAGATTGACATGAAAATTTCAATCATAGCCGTTGACCAGGACGGAGACGGCATAATCGATTCGGATTACAGCCGGGACGAATAAAAAGCGCGCAAACAAAATTAAAATAAATAAAAAATTATTAAGGAGAAACAACAATGAAAGCAACAAAAAAAATTATCCCCGCATTAGTAATGCTGCTTGTATCGGCAGTACTTCTCTCCACCGCATCCTACGCATGGTTTTCAATGAACACGACAGTTACTGCAACAGGTATGTCTGTTACTGCCACAGTATCAAGCAACCTATTGATTGCTGGTGATGAGTTAGACTCAACAACAATCAAAGCTGAGAGCGCTTTTATTACAACATACAATGGTAGTTCAATTACAGGAATTCTTGAACCTGTATCCACAGTAAACGGTAAAGATTACTTCTATACAACAAACGCAAAAGCAGATGGAGACGCTATCGCTGATGCATATGTTGCTTATGATGTAGAAGCGTTTAATACTGCTTACGGCACAACAAATGCTGTAGGTTACATTGATTATGTATTCCAACTAAAAGCTACTAATACTGATACTACAACTGCGAAAGATATTAAACTTACTCAACTTGATTTGACATATGAAGGTGCAACAGATGGTAATAAGGCTTATCGTGTAGCTGTATTCGCAGAAGATTTAGGAACTACTCCTACAGCTCCTGCAGGTGGTGTTGGCACACTCGTAGGTATTTATTCACCATCAGGTGCTGCTAACCAAACACCTGGAGAAGCAGTAACTTCAACAACGACAACTGCAGCTGTAGTATATAATGACGCAACAAAGGTAGTTACTGTTGCTGCAAATTCCACCAATTATTATAAAGTTGTTGTTCGTCTCTGGCTTGAAGGCGAAGACACAACATGTACAAACGCAACATTCCTTGAATTAACTAAATCATGGACCCTAGATATTGCTTTGGAACTTGGCACAGGAACTGTTGTCAACGCTATCACTTTAAAAACTACAACACCTGTAGAACCATAAAGATTGATTTGATAGTCACTAAGTCAGTCAGCCGGTTTGCAAGAAACACGGTAGACAGCTTGGTTACCATCCGCAAGCTTAAAGAAGTTGGCTGCGAGTGTTATTTTGAAAAAGAAAATATTTATACATTTGACGGAAAAGGTGAATTACTGCTGACTATCATGAGTTCCCTGGCACAAGAGGATGCTACAGATATTTTATGGGCGGAAGCATTCAGTAACGATCCTACTTCTTCGACTCGTACGACGAATTATAGTGCAGTTACTGCGCCAGCAACAGCAACCGATGGAACGAATGTATATACTCTTATCAACGACTTTAAAGTGCGCCTTAATCCTACCACTGGTGTAGCTTTAGCCACCAACTTAAAAGTACAATCCGTTACTGTAGGATTAAAAGATACAAATACTGATGACGGCGTAAATACAGGTGCTGACGCTCTTAAGAATGCAGTCCGTGTTCTCTTCGTTTCCGGTGATAACTGGGTAATCTACAACGCAGGTACAGAAGAATTTACAACAAAGACCGAAGCTAATGTACTTGCAGCATCGGTATCAGCTTCCGACGCAACCAATGTCAAAGTATATATTTACTTTGACGGTGAAGATGAAGCGACAACTACCAACAATGCAACAGCACTTTCGCCCGATGGTTACACCGTCGAGTTCGCACTTAGCATTGATTAATAGTAAAACAGCTTCGAATGAGTTTCCCGACTCATTAGCAAGTTCACACAAATACTCTAACCGAAATATTGGTTTACATCTTCTTTGATGGTGAAGATGAAGCGACAACTACCAATAATACTACCGCTGTTGGCACTGAAGGTTTCACAGTTGAATTTGAACTTGAAATCTCTGCTTAATTTGGTTTTAGATAGCTAATCGTTATTTATTTAAAACATTTCTTTCGACGGTAATTTATTCGAAAAAAGTGCCGCTATACATAAAGGAGTACCACTATGAAAAAATCCCGTAACAAGCTGATAACCACGGTTATGCTGATACTCGTTTCGGCAACCATAGTCGGCACCGCATCCTATGCATGGTTTACCATGAACGACCGGGTAAATGCGGGCATGGACATCGAAGCGGTTGCGGCAAAGAACCTGGTGATTTCAGAAACCTTCGGCGGTTCCTATACCACCGCGGTAAGTCTTTCCGATACCGGCGTTACCAAAGTATTAAACCCCGTTTCAACCTTTGATCTGGTTGACTGGTTCGTGCCGGACGGGGACGAAGGTATAAGCTATGACACCGGCGAAATTTCCGAAGACACGCCCTTTTTACAGCTTTCGCTTGATGACCTTACCGGTTATGTCCGGGTGGGAACCGTGTATGTAAAAAGCGATATGGCAGACAGCGACGATTCTTTTTCGAAAGTCTATGTTTCCAAAATCACCGTCAACCGGGGGGACGAGGAATCGGAAATAACCAAAGCCCTGCGGATCGGTGTGGTATGCGGGGATAATACCCTGGTTTTCGATTACGATAGTCTGAACACCTATCTCAAAACCAAAGTGATAGAATCCGTGGACGACGAAACCCGGGCCCCCACTTTGGCAGACCTTGAATGCAATGTGGTAGGTCCCACCGCCGTGGTTGCCGAAAACGTAGGCACCGCACCGGTAAAGGTGGAAATCTACCTCTGGTACGAAGGTCAGGACGAAGCCTGCATTTCCCACAATTCGATTAAGGTCGAAAATGTGGAAGTCATAGTGGAATTCCAGGGAATCCGTTAAGTTACATAATAGAATCAAAGCGCCTGCGCGGCACGGACAGCCCGGGGTTGCGCAGGTGCTTAATTTTGCAAAAATTTCAGAAATGCTCTTTTTTAGCTTCAGCGTTCATGCTTTTCAGGCATATTAACATATAATCATTCGCCGGAAAGTCTTATTTTCAGGCATTTTAAGCCCTTTGACGACCTTTTTACCCATTTGCCTATTGACATCAATTTACAGGTATTGTATAATACTATGAGGTTTATTAAAATTTTAGTTATGGGGAGTTAATATGAACGCTAAAACTAAAAAAGTGCTTGCCATTATAAGCAATACAATCCTCTGGCTGTTTGTTGTTTTCGCTGTCTGCATAACCGCGGTGGTGTTGTCTTCAACGAACAACGAACACGGCGTGGCCTCTATCGGCGGAAAAAGCTTTATAAATATTAAGACGGATTCGATGAACCCCACCATCAAGGCGGGGGACATGATTGTCGTAAAGCTGCTTATAGATGCGGACAAGACCGAACTAAAGGAAAACGACGTTATAACCTTTTATACCGATTTGGACAAAAACGGCACAAAAGAGTTAAACACCCACCGTATTGCGGAAAAATACGAGGAAGGCGGCTATACCTACTACCGGACAAGGGGTGACAATGCCGACGGCGACAATAACCCCGAAACAATTGCCGCATTGGACGCCGACCCCGTAGCTACTTCGGATATTTTAGGCATCTGGACGGGAAAAAGGATCGGCGCTTTGGGAAGCTTCATGTCCTTCCTCCAGACCTCGACGGGCTTTTTGGTGGTTATCGTCCTGCCCCTTATACTTTTCTTCCTGTATGAGCTTTACAGATTTATCCGCACGATAACCAAGGCAAAGGGAGGCAAGAAGCTTTCCCCCGAAGAGGAAGAAGAAATAAAGCGCCGCGCCATCGAAGAATACCTCCGCCAGCAGAACGAAGCCAAGGCTGAGGAAACAAAGAGCGAAACTCCGGTTGACGAATATACCGAAAACGACACAAATAACGGAAATTAAATATACATAAATGCCCTTTATGCTTATATTGAATAATCATACAGCCGGGGGATTAAATATATTTAATATAAATTTTAATCTTAGCCGGGAAGGTGAAATATATGGATGAATTTTTGAGTTGGTTCTATGCGTTTATGTCCTCCATGCTGGTTGACGGGGTGTGGAAGATAATATCGAACCTGTTCAAAGGTTTGGTTCAGATATTCAACTTCCCGGCTTATTTTGAGCAGATGGGTCGGTATTCCGAAAATTTCTCCCCCCTTGAATGGGTGTTCGCCGTACTTGCCTTTTTACTTGTCTATTCCATCTGGTTTATTATAATCTTCCTGCTGGTGCTGCTTATCAGAAAGTATATCCGTTTTAGAAGAACCATCGTTTCCAACGATGACCTGCTTGAGGAACTGTCCGACCTCCACCGGGACGTGTTAAGACTAACCAAGGAAAAGGAAAAAATCCTTTCCCTCAAGGTGGGGGCAAGCGGCATCACCATGGACCAGATAACATCTATACTCAACGATGCCGCCGCCGAAACCGAATCGAACCTTTCGGTGAAATCAGAAGGCGCCGACAGGGAAGCTTCCCCCGCATCAGTATCCGCCGGAACCCGCTTTTTCCGTCTTTCTGCGGTTGACCAGAAGTACGAAACCTATATACCTCCCCAGTACGATAAAAATATGTCCTTACAGGAAATCTGCGAGGATTTCAGGAACTTTTGCTGTACAAGAATGCGTCTGTTTTACGAACCCAAGGTTATCCGCCTTATGCTTGCCGGGCTTGCCTCCACCAAGCTTATTCTGCTTCAGGGTATATCCGGCACCGGCAAAACCTCACTTCCCTACGCCATGGGCAAATACTTCCAAAACGACTCCACCATCTGTTCGGTGCAGCCCTCCTGGCGGGACAGGGCAGAGCTTTTGGGATTCTTCAACGAATTCACAAAAAAATTCAACGAAACCGAATTTTTGAAACGGGTTTACGAGGCGTCCTACAGCGACGACATAAATATTATCATACTCGACGAAATGAACATAGCCCGGGTGGAATACTACTTTGCGGAAATGCTTTCCATCCTTGAAATGCCCGACCCTTCCGAATGGAGGCTGGAGCTGGTGCCCTCCTCCTGGCCCAACGACCCCAAGCGGCTTACCGAAGGCAAGCTGGTTATCCCCCAGAATGTCTGGTACATAGGCACCGCCAACAACGACGATTCCACCTTTTCGGTGTCCGACAAGGTGTATGACCGGGCGCTGACCATAAATCTTGACAGCAAGGGCACCGAATTCGCCGCCCCCGACACCTCCCCCAAGCAGATAAGCTATTCCTATGTGGCGGAACTTTACGAGGAAGCCATAGCCATGTATCCCGTAAAGCAGGAATACATAAACAGCATAAGCAAGCTGGATATGTACGTTATACAGAAATTCCGGGTGGCCTTCGGCAACCGTATCATGAAGCAGCTTAACATTTTCGTTCCCGTTTATGTTGCCGCCGGTGGCACCGAGCTGGAGGGTATCGACTATGTTCTCGCCACCAAGGTTTTCAGAAAGTTCGAAAGTCTTAACCTTTCCCTTATACGGGACGAAATAAGGGGACTTATAAACTACATGAACACCATTTTCGGCAAGGACACAATGACCGAAAGCATAGCCTACCTTGAAAGATTGCAGAGAATGTATTAATTATATATAGTTTTTCGCCGGAACAGGCGGTATTGTGTGTTCCGGCATTTTTTAATAAAGAAAAGAAAGGCAGAAATATAAATGGCTGTTACCGGCAATCCGGAAAAACTGAATATCCCCCCTCTTCCGGAAACCGATGACACTGCTCCGGAAGCTAAAAATACCGATTTTGAAAATATTTATATAAACAATACCGAAGATACGGTCGAGCAGGAATCCCCCGAAAGGGTGCCGGACAACCCGGAATCCTTTAAGGAAGTTTTTGACGACACCATGTTCTTTATAACCGAGCTGGTTTCAAGCTATGACTTCTACCCCGAAATAATCAACATGATAGCCGAAGGGGCGGCTAAGGTTTCCCTGAGAAAGCGGTATCTTCTGAAAGCCATCGACGAGCAATGGGTTGCCGCCATAGAGGACTGCCTTATGGCCATCGACAGCCTTATACGCAACCCCTTTCGCTTTATCGAGGAAACCGACAAGGTGCTCCCCATAGAGATGTCCAAAAACATAACCAGCCGGTCAATCCGCCACCTTGCCCAGCACAGCGACTATATAAACAAGGTGGAGGGGGATATGATTATTCCCTCCAAAATCCTTAACGTCTACCGGGACGAAACCATATTCACCTACGAAAACAAGTTTATAAATACCCTTATCCATAAGCTGTATCTCTTTGTCAACAAGCGGTATATCACCGCGAAAAAGTACGGCAGGGACGAAAAGGTGACTTCCCTTAATTTTACCTCCGATTTCGTAAACGGCGGAATCAAGGGAAAATTCAGCTTCGGTATCGAACTTTCCGAACAGCCGGAGGAAAACGCAAAGCTAAAAAACAGCGTCTATACCACCGATATATGGAAACGGGTGGAACACCTGAATGAGGTGGTTACCGCCTATATGACTTCGGAATTCTGCAAGACCATGGGGCAGAATTTCATCCGCCCGCCGGTAATGCACACCAACGCCATGACCAAAAACCGCTATCTCCGCCAATGCCTTGCGCTGTACCAGTTTATCGAAGGTTATGAAAACGTGGGCTATAATATGGTGGTGGAGGAAACCGCGGAGGACCTGGATGAAGCCTATGTAAAAGAGCTGTATTCCATGCTCGCCATCCAGTACCTTATTTTCAGGTCAAAGATAGGCGAAATCACCGATGAGGAACGTTCTCTTTCGGAATATAAGACAGACACTCCCCTTCAGCCCAAATTCGACACCGAAATCAAGGAAATATCCTCCGACGAGTACAATATCAATGATTCCCGCTATCAGAAGCTGGTCTCGGTAACCAAGGCGGCGGGAAAGAAAAAGCTTTCGGCGTCGGAACTTGAAATACGCACCGCCATTGAAGCATCCCTCGGAGCGGAGGAAACCCTTAAGGAAATAGACAGAGCCATAGCCGAGGCAAAACGCAGACAGGAAGAAGAGGCGGCAAGGCTTAAAGCCGAGGAAGAAGCAAAACGGAAGGCCGAAGAGGAAGAAGCCCGTCTGCAAGCCGAAGAGGAGGCAAGACGCAAGGTTGAAGAGGAAATCCGTCTGAAGGCAGAGGAAGAAGCACGAAAACTTGCCGAGGAGGAAGCCAAACGTAAAGCAGAGGAAGAAGCCCGCTTAAGAGCCGAAGAAGAAGCAAGACGCAAGGCGGAGGAAGAAATAATTACAGCCGCCAAACGGGCAGCCGAAGAAGCGGCAAGGATACTTGCCGAAGAAAAGAAACGCCGGGCCGCCGAACTCAGAGCACTGCGGGAAAAGAAGTATTCCCGTAAAAAGGGAAAAGAGTTGACACCATCCCCGAAAGCGGATGAAAAAATTACCCGAAACGATGGGGAAGGCCCTTCGGAAACGGTTAATAAAAATATAGGACGCAAAAAGAAAAAACAGATTAAAAAGACGTTAGGCACTACAAAACGTAAAGGTAAATGATATGACAAGCAATCCCGCAAATAAAAAGACCAAAAAAGTATGGAAAACCGCAGGATATATTGGAACGGGGATAATCGCATTAATAGCCGTCTGGCTTATTGTCTGCTTTATTACCGGTAACCTCCCCATGCTTTTCGGCTACGGCGTTGTCCGGATTCAGACCGGAAGCATGAAGCCGGTCATAAATCCGGGGGAATTCATACTCATTGAAAAGGTATCCCCGAAGGACATTAAAGTGGGAGATGTCATTACCTTTAAGTCCGACGAGCCAACCATTAAGGATAAGCCCAACACCCACCGGGTGGAGGAAATAATCGTAAACGCTGACGGCAGTATCGAATTCGTAACCAAGGGCGACGCAAATCACACCAAGGACAACGTCACCGCAAAGGGAGAAAAGGTGTACGGCAGGTATGTCAAAACCCTAAAGAGCCTTGGAGGAATATTTTCGGTGGTTTCAAAGCCCTTTGTGTTCTGGCCGGTTATACTTCTTACCGTCGCAATTATAGTGTTTTCCTCGGTCAAGGATATTAAAAAAGAAACCAAAAGCATGAAAAATAAGGAAATCGATGCCCTTGTTCAACAGGAAGTAGAAAAGCTTAAAAATCAGAATACGGAAAATCCGGATTCCGAAAACAACACAAACCACACGAAAGGCGGAACAAACGGCAATGTTTGAGAAGTTGAGAATCAAAAGAAAAATCAAAGGGTATCAAAAGGCCATCGAGCTTGTGGAAAAAAAGCGTATTCGCTCCCAGGCTGCTCTTGTGGAGGCCATTCTTACCAATTCCGTCCCCAGTGACGAGGATGTGGATTACTTCAACAAGCATACCGCTGTCATAAACGATCTCAGGGATAAAATGCACGACCTTCAGAAGCAGCTTGACGAACTTAAGTTAGTCAAATAGACATGGCACGCCGCGGTATATTCGGAAACATAAAAAAAACAATATTCCGTTCCACCCTTATCAAGGCATCGGTAGGGGTGCTTGTAGTCGTTTCGGTAATACTTATCATTTACTTTTCCTCCGCTACATCCATATTCCTTGGAAATATTGAGGAAAACATCCGTTACCTTGCTTCGGCGATGGCAGACTCCCAAGCGGAGGAGCTAAACTCCCTTATTTCAAAACGCCTTTCGGAATATATATCCGGTCTCTCGGTGCTGGACAATGCCAAAAGCATCGAGGAAGCCGCCGGCAGCCTTTCCGTATATATTGACAGCCTTATGAAAAGCGAAAATGTCACCGGTATTGCGACCGCCCGGTATTTCAGAGACGGCAAGGAATACTATTCCGCCGCCATTGACGATTCCTTTTTGTACCCCAATCAGGAAAACCAGCTGGTTCTGGAGCTGGCGGACAAAGGAATAACCGGTGTCACCTCCGCCGTATATGAGGCGGATACCCGCACCGACAAATGCATGGCTTTTGTCATAGCCCTGCCGAACTGCGAGTTTATCGACAGCGTGGTGCTGTTTATAAAAATGGAGGTTATTTTTTCGGGTATTTCCGCCTTTGACGATACCGAAGAACATAACTTCGAATATGCCTGTATTGCTTCGGGTTCGGGAAGCATTATAAACCATAAATTCGTCAGCGGAATTTTCAATAATATCCGTACCACCAACAACCTGGTAAATCTGCTTACCGAAGCTTCCAACGACAAGGAAAAGGTAAACAAGCTGTTACAGTTGGCGTACAAAGGGGAAGGCGAAAGCGAGATTCTGAAAATAAGCGGCGAAAACTATGCCGTCGCCTTTTCCCCGGTTAAGGTTGACGCGGGTAAGCTGTATGTGGCGAAGGTATATAACCCCGATGTTATCTTTACCGGCAGCTATGAATTCATAGCCAGGCTGGGCGGCGCCGTGGTAATGATGGTTATCATTTTCACCATAATGTTCGGTGTGGTGGTGGCCATACGTGGGTACTACAAACGTCAGCTTTACAAGTCCGACAACATCGACCCCATAGTGGGCTGCCGTTCCTACAAGAAGTTTACCATAGACGCCGAGGACCTGATTTCCATAAACCGCACCGCCGGTTATGCCATGCTGTATATCGCGGTGGAAAACCTCCCTTACATTAAAAAAGCCTACGATGAGGACACCGCCACGGTGGTGCTTCAGTTCATCGGCAAGGTACTTGACAAGTTCATAACCAACAGCGAAAGCTACGCCTATATTTCCGACAACAAGTTCTGCGCCCTTATCCGATACAACGAAAATACAGATATCATAAACCGGGTCAAGATAATAAACGCTTTGGGCTACAACTTCCCCGGATTCAAGAAAGACAACTACAACATCCGTTTGGGGTTCGGCATTTATCCCGTCGACCGTAAGGAAAATACCTCTATCCAGCAGATGCTGGAAAGAGCCATGCTTGCCTTGCGGATGAAGCTGAATACCGACAACCGGGTGTATATCTTCTACAATTCCGACATGGGACAACGGGAGGAACGGGAGCGGGAGATGGAAGGCAAGATGGAATATTCCTTGAAAAACGGGGATTTCCAGGTATTCTTTCAGCCCAAGCTTAACATAAAGTACGACCGGCTTGAAGGAGCGGAAGCCCTCGTAAGGTGGTATGATTCAAAGGAAAAGGCATATATCATGCCAAACGAATTCATATCATTGTTTGAAAACAACGGTTTTATATCAAAGCTGGACAGATATGTTTACGAGCAGGTGTGCAGCTATCTCCATAAGGCGGTGGAGCAGGGGTACCGCATAGTGCCGGTTTCGGTAAACGTTTCAAGGGTTACCGCCATGCAGGAAGGTTTTCTTGAGTTTTATGTCTCCACAAAGAAAAAATACCAGATAGCCGACGGCTATATAATGATTGAATTTACCGAAAGCTTTGCTCAGGAAAACTATGAGGAGCTCAACCGGATAATAATACAGCTGCGTTCGGAGGGCTTCAAGTGCTCTATCGACGACTTCGGTTCGGGTTATGCCTCCTACAGCATACTGAAGGAACTCCCCATGGACGAACTCAAGCTGGACCAGTTCTTCATCAAGCCGGGGATGGACCCCAAAAAGGACGATACCCTTCTCAGTTCGATTATCAAACTTGCCGACGACCTGGGAATGAAAATTACCCAGGAAGGTGTGGAAACCTATGACCAGGTGGAACGGCTGAAACGCTTAGGCTGTACCATAATACAGGGCTTCTATTATTCCAAACCCATTACTATGTACGATTACATCGATTTCGTTAACACCCACACCAAAAAGCGCCCCGTATATGATACCGAAACACCGTAAGACAAATATAAACACAAAAGCAGCGGCATCCGCTGCTTTTTATATGTGTCAATGCTTATTGAATTAATCCATAACAAAAGATATTTACCCGTTAAATATCCTGTCAATCTCCGTTGCGATATATCTGAAGGGTTGAGTTGCATTTTGGGAATCCGCATCGATTGTGGTGAAAACCGAAAGCACAAAGGGGGTGGGCGAATAAACAATAGCCACGTCATGGTAACCGCTGCTTCCCCCCTGATTGCCGTATTTCTGGGCGACGGGATATTTGCTTAACGCCTTTTCTATCTGTTCGCTGTACTTGGTGTTAAGCAGGCAGTCGATGAGGAAACCCGAATTTTCCCCTTGATATTCATAAATTTCATAATACAGTTTACCCATATCCTCTGAAGTGCAGTAGCCGTAGCCGTTTCCCCTAATAAGGCTTATGCCGTAGCCCATGGAGGCGGCATATTTATTAAAACCGGCTGTCCCGAAGCGGTCAATAAGCATTTTATATGCGGTGTTGTCGCTTATTTCAATGGCTAATTTTATAAGTTCCCGTACGGTATATTTTGTACCCACAGGGGAATTTTTTATAATCCCGGCTCCCCGCCAGATCTGATCCTCCTTCAGTTCCAGTTCCTCATTAAGGTCGAGTTCCCCTTTATCCGCCATTTTCAGAAGATAAAGCGAATAAGGCCCCTTGATTGTA
The DNA here is from genome assembly GCA_002305335.1 of Clostridiales bacterium UBA1389. GTDB lineage: Bacteria > Bacillota > Clostridia > Oscillospirales > CAG-382 > UBA1206. Next base: position 15,002 of record DBQR01000016.1, on the reverse strand, counting down.
CTGGCGCAGATAAGCTTTTTATTGGTTCCGGCGGTAAAGTAACTCCCGTCGGAGGATCTGAAATAAACGCTGATCCTTCCGTCGGCGTCAATATAATCCGCAAGGGCTTTTAATTTTTCCAGCTTTTCCTTATCGGTTACGTTGGTTGTATAGTTTTTCTCCGGGCTTCCCGGCATTAGATGTCCGTCTTCACTTATGGAAATATCCTTTGAAATACCTTCAAAATAGTCAAGCAGGGTTTTAAGGTCATTTCCCTTTCCCCGAAGGGTGCTGAAACTGTCTTCCCTTCCGGGGATTATGCAGTATTCCGCCGAACCTTCGCTGTTTATATTGATTTTCAGCATTCCCATTTCTTCTTTATTGCCCGAAAACCAGAAGTTGCCCAAGCTGTAGACTATCGGCTTTCCCTTGTAGAATTCCGCCCCCTGCAGACAGTGGGTGTGGGACCCCACCACCAGATCCGCACCTGCATCTATGTATTCATAACCCTGTGACTGCTGGGTTTTATTGAATTTATCTTCAAATTCATCCCCCCAGTGGAGATAGGCTACCACAAAATCCGCGTTTCCCTTTGCTTCGGAAACAGATTGTTTCATCAGTTCGGTTTCATAACACCTTAACACGCCGGGGGTATCGTTTCCTGCGGCGGGGGGAAATATGTATTTTTCCGACCGGTTACCCGCCACAAAAGCGATTTTCCTGCCGTTTATAATGTAATATTGGGGTTTCATTGCCTCCTCAATATTCCCTCCCCCTCCGATGTAGGGAATACCTTCATCCTTCAGGCTGTCTAACGTGTCAAGAAATGCCTCCTTACCGTAGTCGTACACATGGTTGTTGGCAAGGGAAACAAGGTTTACACCTATGGTTTTGTACATTTCGATATTTTCCGGCTTTGCCTTAAGAGTATATGTTTTCCCTTCCAGAGGGGTGCCCCTTTCGCTTATGGCAAACTCGTTGTTTGCCAAAGTTATATCGGCGGAACGCATTTCGGAAAGAAAGCCTTCGTCAATGAAATCGGTTATGGATTTCCCCGTTTTCGTCAAATGGGTCATATTCCGCCAGTTGTCGGCAAGGGAAATGTCGCCGCAGATTACAATAACCGTATTGCCGCCGTTTTTGGCTTCTTGTTTTATGATATTGCTTTCATATGCCGAACTTTGGGGGCTGTACCTTTCAAGGAATTCGTCATACAACACCTTGCCGGTCATACCGGTAAGGTGGTAAAGCAAATCATAGCCATAACTTCCCTCTTTAACCGATTCGGTTATGCTGTTTATCACATCATTACCGAAATGATTATAAATCCACCCGAAAAAAGCAAAGTCCAGCTTATCTGTCATAAAGCCGTCAAGGCGTTCCCGGTTTTCGTCAATCTGTAAATACAAATCCTGCAAAGTCGGTTCGGCAGAGACTTCCGAGCTTTCCTGTTCGCCGGATTCGGTTTCCGAAGACTCATCCTCCGAACTTTCGGAGTAATCCGAGGTTTCGGAGCTTTCGTAGGTTGTATTTAGCGAGTTATCCTGGGCTGATGATATGCTTTCCCCGCCTTCCGACGAATTATTATATCCACCCGCCGGAGAAACCGATACACAGGATGTTAAAAGGAACATTGCAAGCATAAATATAATGAGTTGCTTTAAAAACCGCATCTGTCTTCCTCTTATTTGAATGTGATATCATATATTATACCACATTTCCAAAATAATGGAAGTATAAAATTTACATTTTACTGCCGAAGCAGTAAAAACACATACCCTGTACCCGCCATATGGAAGTTGCTTATAAATTTCCTCTATTCGTTAAGCTTTACGGTAATTTTACAGCAGTCGGCATCCATAAGGGTGCTGTTTATTTCGATATCGGTTTCTTTTACCCCGCCCGCTTCGCATAGCATGGCAATCATGGGGTCAAGGCACCAGCCGTTGCAGGGATTTGCACCCCCCGACTTCTTGGAAAGAGCACAGAGCTTGCAGGCTAAAGCCGTGGCAACATAGTGTAGATTTCCGAACGGTATATACCGCTGCCTGATTTCTTATAAATAAATGATACATTAACATTTATTATTAATTTTATTATTGTAACATCTATTCATTTATATAAACTATTAAGTCACTATTTATACTTGCTATTATAATTTGTACTAAATAGCCTTTAAACTCATTATCATATTCACAATTATAAGTTCCGTCAAATGGTTTCAAGCCAGATTTGTAAATTGTTATACTGTACACCCTTGGAACTATAACATAAAAACAAAAATATTCACCTGCATTAATTTGATACTCAACAGGAAAATTGTTCTGATCAATATGTGGTATAGCATTACCTTCAACATCCGAAATACTTCCACTGGTACTACCATTGAAAAGCCAGGAAATCATATATCGAATATCTTCAACAATCAGGGAAATATTAAGATCACCTGTTACAAATTCCCCATTAATTATAAGACAGCCTCTGTTACTGTTCCACTTGTAACTATTTGCTTCA